>NZ_JAAAHS010000541.1 GCF_009908195.1 Streptomyces boluensis
GTGGGGGCAGCAGGGGTCGTGCGGGGTGCGGTGTCCGCCCGCGCGGTCGTCGCCGGGAGCAGCGCGGCCGTCAGGGCCGCCACGAGAGTCGCGCGCAGCAAGTGGGCCTCCGATAAGGGGTGTTGAGCAGAACCGGCCCTTTCTACTGGTCGGCTCCGCACATGGGAATCCCCGGAGCGCGGCAACCTGCGGCAATCCGTGGTGACCCGCGGTGACCCGCTGAAACCCCGCCACCTCTGCATCTGAAATACAGATAACTCCCAACGGAAACATCTGTTGGACAGTTCCGTGCGGGCGTCCAAGGATGTGTCGCAGCGGTAGCACAGTCAACGCGACACCGGGATGGACTACCGCGCTGAGTGGAGGCACACATGCCGAGTGAAGAGACCGAAGTCGTCGTCGTCGGAGCGGGCCAGGCCGGCGTCGCGATGAGCGAACATCTGGGCGCCCACGGCGTACCGCACATCGTCCTGGAGCGGCACCGGATCGCCGAGCGCTGGCGTTCCGAGCGCTGGGACTCCCTGGTGGCGAACGGGCCCGCGTGGCACGACCGCTTCCCGGGTCTCGAGTTCCCCGACACGGCCCCCGACGCCTTCGCGTCGAAGGAGCAGGTCGCCGACTACTTCGTCGCGTACGCCGAGAAGATCGGAGCCCCGGTCCGCTGCGGTGTCGAGGTCAACTCGGTGCGCAGGCACGCCGGTCGGCCGGGTTTCCGGGTCGAGACGTCCGAGGGCGCCATCGACGCGCGCTACGTGGTGGCCGCGACCGGACCGTTCCAGCGGCCCGTGATCCCGCCCATCGTGCCGGACGGCGCCGTGCCCGTGCAGATCCACTCCAGCGGGTACCGCAACCCGGAGCAACTGCCCGAGGGCGCCGTGCTCGTGGTCGGTGCCGGTTCCTCCGGTGTGCAGATCGCGGACGAGCTGCGCCGCTCCGGCCGCCGGGTCCTGCTCTCCGTCGGACCGCATGACCGGCCGCCGCGCGAGTACCGCGGCCGTGACTTCTGCTGGTGGCTCGGGGTGCTCGGCATCTGGGACGCGGAGACCCCGCCGCACGGGGCGGAGCACGTCACCATCGCGGTCAGCGGGGCACGCGGCGGCCACACCGTGGACTTCCGCGCCCTCGCCGGCATTGGCATCGAACTGGTCGGCCTCACCTCGTCGTACGACGACGGCGTGCTGAGCTTCGCGCCGGACCTCGGCGACAACATCGCCTTCGGTGACGAGAAGTACCTGGAGTTCCTCCGGGCCGCCGACGCGTACGTCGAGCGCAACGGGCTCGACTTCCCCGCCGAGCCGGAGGCCCACGTCCTCGGGCCCGACCCGGAGTGCGTGACGAGCCCCCGCCTGGAACTCGACCTGGCCGAGGCCGGTGTCACCGCCGTCGTGTGGGCGACGGGCTTCGCCGCCGACTACGGCTGGCTCGACGTCGACGCGTTCGACGAGCGCGGCCGCCCGGACCAGCGCCGCGGCGTCTCCCGCGAACCCGGCGTCTACTTCCTGGGCCTGCCCTGGCTGTCCCGGCGCGGATCGAGCTTCATCTGGGGCGTCTGGCACGACGCCCGGTACGTCGCCGACCACATCACCACCCAGCGCGGCTACCTCGCGTACGGGCCCGCCGACGCCACCGGAGCCGGCGACCGGAACGAAGACAGCGACCGGACCGCCACCGTGGCGACCGCCCCGAAGAACTGAGGAGCAGACGATGACCTCCACGACCCCGACCGGCGCGGGCCGCCCGGTGAAGGACCCGATCGTCGCCGGTGGGCACACCAGGATCCGGCCGTTCAACACCCGCGAGACCTACCCCGAGCAGAGCCTCGACAACGACCTCTGCCAGGCCGTCGTCGCCGGGAACACCGTCTACGTACGCGGCCAGATCGGCCAGGACCTCGACACCAGCGAGTCCGTCGGCATCGGTGACGCCGAGGCCCAGGCCGAGCAGGCCATGGCCAACATCAAGATGCTGCTCGAAGAAGCGGGCAGCCGCATGGAGCACTTGGTCAAGCTGACCATCTACCTGATCGACCCGCGCTACCGCGAGGCCGTGTACCGCACGGTGGGCCGCTGGACCAAGGGCGTGCACCCCATCTCCACCGGCCTGGTGGTCTCCGCCCTCGCCCGCCCGGAGTGGCTCTGCGAGATCGACGCCGTCGCCGTGATCCCCGAGGAGGACCGGGCATGACCTTCTCCCTCGTCGTACGCGACGGCGCCCGCTTCGGCATCGTGGCCAGCTCGTCGAGCCCGGCCGTGTTCGCCCGCGTCGCCCACCTGCGCCCCGGAGTCGGCGCGGCCACCTCGCAGAACATCACCGACCCCACCCTCGGCACCGACCTCCTCGACGGGCTCGCGGACCATGGCGACCCGCGGCGCGCCCTGGCCGGCGTGACCGGTGCCGCGCGCAACGAAAAGACCGTCCCCTACCGGCAGTTGACCGTACTGGGCCGCTCCGGCGCCGGGTTCGCGTACAGCGGTGAGCACACCCTCGGCACCCACGCCTCGGCCACCGCCGACGGCGCGGTGGCGGCGGGCAACATGCTCTCCGGCACGCATGTGCCCGGCGTACTCATCGACGCGTACGCCGCCGCCACCGGCGAGCTGGAGGAACGGCTGCTCGCCGCCCTGAAGGCGGCCGTCGCGGCCGGCGGCGAGGAAGGGCCGGTGCGCTCCGCGGGTCTCGCGGTCGTCGCCGACGTGGGCTGGCGCGTCACCGACCTGCGCGTCGACTGGGCCGACGCCCCTCAGGACCGGCTCGGCGAACTCCTCGACGTCTGGCTGCCGCAGCGCGACGACTACGTGACCCGCGGACTCGACCCCGCCACCTCGCCCTCCTACGGCGTCCCGGGCGACGACCGGTGAGCGCGCTGAAGGACGCGGCGAGGCAGGCCGTCGACCGCCGTGCCGAGGAGCTGATCGCCCTCTCCGAGCGGCTGCACGCCGACCCGGAGACCGCCTGGGAGGAACACCGCGCCGCGGCCGCCGTGCCGGAACTCCTCGACCGCGCCGGGTACCAGGTCACCTCGTCCTACCTGGGCCTGGACACGGCGTTCCACGCCCGGATCGGCAGCGGGCCCGTGCGGATCGCGCTGTGCGCCGAGTACGACGCACTGCCCGGCCTCGGCCACGCCTGCGGGCACAACCTCATCGCCGCGAGCTCCGTCGGCGCCGCGCTCGGCCTGGCCGCCGTGGCCGACGACGCGGGCCTCACCGTCGAGGTCTACGGCACCCCGGCCGAGGAGGGCGGCGGCGGCAAGATCGAGATGCTCGACCGGGGCGCCTTCGCCGGGGTGGACCTCGCGATGATGGTGCACCCGGCCCCGGTCGACGTGGCCGAGGCCCGGCCGTTCGCGGTCAGCCACTCGAAGATCTCGTACGCCGGGAAGTCCGCGCACGCCGCGGCCTACCCGGAGGCCGGGGTCAACGCGGCCGACGCCTTCACCGTCGCCCAGGTCGCGATCGGGCTGCTGCGCCAGCAACTGCCCGCCTCGTCCCGCGTGCACGGTGTCGTGACGCACGCGGGCGACGCCCCCAACGCCATCCCGGAGCGGTCGACCGGACGCTGGTACGTACGGGCCGAAACCCTCGCCGAACTCGCCGAGCTGGAACCCCGCGTCATGCGCGCCTTCGAGGCCGGCGCCCTCGCCACCGGCTGCGACCTGGAGATCGAACCGGAGAGCAAGCCGTACGCGGAGTTCCGCACGGACGAGACCGCGCTCGGCCACTACCGTGCCAACGCCCTCGCTCTGGGGCGGGAGTTCGCGCCGCCCGGCCAGGCCGCGCGGATGAACCGGGCCTCCACCGACATGGGCAACGTCTCGCAGGTCGTCCCCGCCATCCACCCCTACATCGGCATCGGCTCCCTGCCCGCTACCAACCACCAGCACGAGTTCGCCGCGTACTGCGTCGGCGGGGCCGCCGAACGGGCCCTGCTCGACGGGGCGATCGGCCTCGCCTGGACCGGCGTGGAC
>NZ_JAAAHS010000542.1 GCF_009908195.1 Streptomyces boluensis
CCCCCGCCCCCGTCCCCGCACCCGAGCTCGTCGGCCGCACCGCCCTGGTGACCGGCGCGGGCCAGGGCATCGGCGAGGCCGTTACCCGCGCGCTCGTCGCGCAGGGCGCCCGCGTCGTGGCCGTCGACCGCGAGCCCGCCGGGGTCGAGGAACTCGCCGCGCGCTACCCCGACGGGCAGGTCGTCGGGCGGAAACTCGACGTCACCGACGGCGCCGCCGTCGACGCGCTCGTCGACGAGGTGGAACGCACCGTCGGCCCGCTCGACATCCTTGTCAACGTCGCCGGGGTGCTGCGTGCCGCGCCCGTCGTCGACCTCACCGACACCGACTGGGCCGAGACCTTCGCGGTCAACACCACCGGCGTCTTCCACACCTCGCGCGCGGCGGCCCGCCTGATGGGCGGGCGGCGCAGCGGCAGCATCGTCACCGTCGGCTCCAACGCGGCGGGTGTGCCGCGCAGTTCGATGGCCGCGTACGCCGCGTCCAAGGCGGCCGCGACCATGTTCACCAAGTGCCTCGGCCTCGAACTGGCCCGCAGCCAGGTGCGCTGCAATGTCGTGTCGCCCGGGTCCACGGATACGGCGATGCAGCGGCAGTTGTGGTCCGACGAGGCGGCTGCGCGGGGCGTTATCGAGGGGGATCCGTCGACGTACCGGGTCGGTATTCCGCTCGGGCGGATCGCCGCGCCCTCGGATATCGCGGACGCGGTGGTGTTTCTCGTGTCCGATCGGGCTCGGCACATCACGATGCACGATTTGTATGTGGATGGTGGGGCTACGTTGCGGGCCTGAGGCTCTTGCGTTGTCCGTTCCGCACCGTTGACTCGGTTGCCGTTGATCGGCCTGCGGCCTCGTCCTCAAACGCCGGACGGGCTGATTTTTCGCCCTCCGGGCTCGTCCTCAAGCTCCCCCAGCTACCGCTGGGAGGTGCCCCCAGGACGGGCTGGATTTCGCTCGGCCTCAAGTAGCCGGACCGGCTGGATTTGCCGGACCCGGCTGCTCAAAACACCCCCCTCAGGAGACCTCTGTGACTTCCACCCAGGACGTCGCGCCCGCCGTGCCGACGGTCGGTGGCGCCACCGCGTTGCTCGATGCCTATGTGCCCGGTGACGCCCGCTTCTTCGCCTCGCCCACGCGGACGCTTCTCGCGCACGGCACCCGTGCCGAAGTTCCGTACGACGAGCGGCCGTTGACCGTTCGGGTCGCCGAGACCCTGCGGGCTCAGGAGCGGGACGGTAATCCCGCGCCGATCGTTGTCGGGGCCGTCGCCTTCGATCACGAGGGGCCTGCCGCGCTTGCCGTGCCCGAGGCGACTCGTTGGGCGCCCGCGTTGCACACCGATCCGCTGGTCGGCGTCCCGGCCGCCGTGCCCGCCGACACCGACTGGGACGTGCGGCAGGTGCCCGCGCCCGAGGTGTACGCGGACTCCGTCGCGCGGGCCGTGGAGCGGATGCAGGCCGGGGAGTTCAGCAAGGTCGTGCTCGCCCGCACCCTTGAACTCCGTTCGCCGCGCGCCCTCGACATACCCGCGATGCTGCAGCGGCTCGCCCGCCGCGACCCGTCCGGATACACCTTCGCGGTGCCGTCCGGGCCCGGCCGTACGCTGCTCGGCGCCAGCCCCGAACTGCTCGTGTCCCGGCGCGGCGGCACCCTCGTCGCCAACCCGCTCGCCGGGTCCACGCCGCGCAGCGCCGACCTCGCCGAGGACGTGCGGCGCGCCGCCGCGCTCCTGGAGTCGGCCAAGGACCTGCACGAGCACGCCGTCGTCGTGGACGCGGTGCGCGCCGCACTCGCCCCGTACTGCGACGAGCTCGACGTACCCGAGCGGCCCACCCTCGTCCGTACCGCCACCATGTGGCACCTGTCGACGACCGTGACCGGCACGCTCCGTCAACCCGCCGTGTCCGCCCTGGAGTTGGCGTGCGCCCTGCACCCCACCCCGGCCGTGTGCGGTACGCCGACGCCGCTCGCCCGTGAGGTCATCGGCGAGCTCGAACCGTTCGACCGGGGCATGTTCACCGGCATGGTCGGCTGGGGCGACGCTCAGGGCGACGGCGAGTGGGTCGTCACCATCCGCTGCGCCGAGGCCGAGCAGGACCGGCTGCGGCTCTACGCGGGCGCCGGTGTCGTCGCCGGCTCCTCGCCCGAGGCCGAGACCGCCGAGACCGGCGCCAAGTTCGGCACCTTCCTGAACGCTGTGGGGGCCTCGCTGTGACCGTCACTCCGGCCACCGTCACTCCGACCACCGACGCGCCGACCTGGCCCGAGGAGTTCGCCGCCCGCTACCGCGAGCTCGGCTACTGGCGCGGCGAGACCTTCGGCGCCATGCTGCACGAGCGGGCCGCCGCGCACCCCGACCGGATCGCGGTCGTCGACGGTGAGCGCCGCTGGTCGTACGCCGAACTCGACCGACGCGCCGACCGGCTGGCGAACGGCTTCGCCGCGCGCGGCATCGTCAAGGGTGACCGGGTCGTCGTCCAACTCCCCAATGTCGCCGAGTTCTTCGAGGTCATCTTCGCGCTGTTCCGGATCGGCGCCCTGCCGGTGTTCGCGCTGCCCGCGCACCGCGAGACGGAGATCCGGTACTTCTGCGAGTTCACCGAGGCCGTCGCGTACGTCGTCCCGGACGTTCTCTCCGGCTTCGACCACCGTGCACTCGCCGCCAAGGTGCGGGCCCAAGTGCCCACGCTGCGCGACGTGTTCGTGGTCGGCGACCCCGGTCCTGACCCGGCGCACACCCCGCTCAGTGACGTGGCGTGCGACGACTTCGTCCCGTACGACGAGCCGGTCCCCTCCGACTTGGCCTTCCTCCAGCTGTCCGGAGGCTCCACCGGGGTGCCCAAGCTGATCCCGCGCACCCACGACGACTACATGTACTCGCTGTGGGGCTCGAACGAGCTCTGCGCCGTCGACGAGGACTCCGTCTTCCTCGTGGTGCTGCCCGCCGCGCACAACTTCCCGCTGTCCTCGCCCGGTTCGCTCGGTGTGCTGTACGCGGGCGGCCGCGTCGTGCTCTGCCCGCAGCCCGACCCGGAGACCGCGTTCCCGATCATCGAGCGGGAGCGCGTCACGATCACCGGGCTCGTGCCGCCGCTCGCCCTGGTGTGGACCGAGGCCGGACCGACGGCCCGCTACGACCTGTCCAGCCTCGACGTGCTGCTCGTCGGCGGCGCCAAGTTCAGCGAGGCGGCCGCCCGCCGGGTGCGGCCCGCCCTGGACTGCACGCTCCAGCAGGTGTTCGGCATGGCCGAGGGGCTCGTCAACTACACGCGCCTCGACGACCCGGTGGAGACCATCGTCACCACCCAGGGCCGGCCGATCTCCGCGCACGACGAGGTCCGCGTCGTGGACGACGAGGATCAGGACGTCGCCCCCGGCGAGACCGGGCATCTGCTCACCCGTGGCCCGTACACCATCCGCGGCTACTGGCGCGCCCCCGAGCACAACCAGCGGTCCTTCACCGAGGACGGCTTCTACCGCACCGGTGATGTCGTACGGATGACGCCCACCGGGCACCTCGTCGTCGAGGGCCGCGCCAAGGACCAGATCAACCGGGGCGGCGAGAAGGTCGCGCCCGAGGAGGTCGAGAACGTGATCCTCGGCCACCCCGCCGTGCACGACGTGTCCGTGGTCGCCGTGCCGGACGAGTACCTCGGCGAGCGGACCTGCGCGTACGTGATTCTCCGCGCCGACGCCGAGTCGCCCCTGAAGCCCGTCGCCATCAAGAAGTTCGTACGGGAACGTGGCCTCGCCGCGTACAAGATCCCCGACCGGGTCGAGTTCGTCGACGCGTTCCCCCAGACCGGCATCGGCAAGGTCTCGAAGAAGGACCTCCGTACGACCGCCGCCGCCGACCAGTAACACCCCGAAAGGCCCTCACCTCATGGCACTCCCCGCCAT
>NZ_JAAAHS010000543.1 GCF_009908195.1 Streptomyces boluensis
GGTCGGGCGGGTTCAGGCGGTGGTGAGGCGTACGGGGGTGGCGCCGGAGAGCAGGGTGTCGAGGGCGGCGTCGATGTCGGAGCCGAGGTACCAGTCGCCGGAGTGGTCGAGGGCGTAGACGCGGCCTTCGGTGTCGATGGCGAGGAGGGCCTGGGTCTCGGTCTCTTCGCCGAGGGCGCACAGCTCGGTGTCGAGGGCGCGGCCGAGGTCGCCGAGGGTGCGGGCGAGGTGGAGGCCGCAGAGCGGGTCGAAGCGCAGGGTTTCGGGGGCGATCTGGCGGCCGGGTCCCGCGGGGGTGAGGGTGAGGCCGCCGAATTCGGCCCAGACCTCGACGGCGGCGGGGAAGACGGTGTGCCGGTGGCCCGCGGGGGTGGTGTGTTCGCGCAGGATGTCGGCCCACTGTTCGGCCTGCTTGATGTCCCAGCGTCCTGGCTGCCAGCCGGAGGCGCGCAGTGCGGCGTCGACGGTGACGGGGAAGCGGGTGGTGGAGGTGCGCGCGGCGGCGCGGTCGGTGGTGGTCATCAGCCTTGGCCCTCGGTGGGTTCGGTGGGGGCGACGACGCGTACGCCGAAGTGGTCGATGAGGGCGGTGCAGGAGCGGCAGGGGGTGGCGAAGGCGCCGTGCAGAGGGTCGCCGGCTTCGCGGATGCGGCGGGTGGTGAGCTTCGCGTGCTTGAGGGCCTTGCGGGCTTCGCTCGGGGTGAGGGGTTTGCGCTGGGCGCGTTTGGAGCGGCCGGCTTCCACGGCGGTGAGGTGCCGGGAGATGAGCAGGGCTTCGGGGCAGCGGCCGGTGAAGCGTTCGCGTTGGCCGCTGGTGAGGGTGTCGAGGAAGTCCTGTACGAGGGGGTGGAGTTCGGGTGCGGTGTCGGCGCGGCCCGCGGTGGAGGTGAGGGTTTCGCCGCGTACGGAGAGGGCGGCGGCGACGGTGGGGAGGATGCCGTCGCGGCGGTGGCGGAGTACGGGTGTCGGGGTGGTTTCGGTGCTGCTCCAGCTGA
Source organism: Streptomyces boluensis (assembly GCF_009908195.1). Lineage (GTDB taxonomy): Bacteria > Actinomycetota > Actinomycetes > Streptomycetales > Streptomycetaceae > Streptomyces > Streptomyces boluensis. The sequence continues at coordinate 995 of NZ_JAAAHS010000543.1, forward strand.
GCCGTGGGTCGCCCGTGCTCTGCGGTTGTGTGGTGTGCATCGTGCTCCGTCCCCTCCCTTGCCCGCGGTGGTGGCCCGTTGGTGGCACCTCCGCACACCCCCGAGTGCGGTGACAGCCTGCCAAATGGGGTGGCTGGTGCGGAAGCTGGGGCTGTGTGTGTTGTGTCGTTTTCGTCGGACCGTCACGGCGGGTGACCGCAGGTCACGGAAGCGGAGGCCCGGTGACCGGTGGTGCGGCAGCGCTTAGGCTGTGGCGTGTCGGCCGTATGGGGTCGGCCGCGAGGAATCGTCGATCCGAACCCTTCAGATGTGCCGCAGGGGGCAACCGCCATGACGACAGGTCGGCTCGGGCTGGGGGTATCGCCCAGTTCCCAGGCTGGGGACGCCGTGCCGCCGAACGCGGCTTACGCCGGTCAGCTCGTGCAATTCCCGGACCCGGTACGGGCCGCGCGCCATCCGGGGGGTGTGCGGATGAGTGCGGAGGGCTTCCCGGATTTCTCGCCGTACGCGCGCGCCGCGGCCGAGGTCGCGGATCCGCCGGAGGGTTTCGGCGTGGACGAGTTGCGGCTGACGGACTACGTGTCGGCGAACGCGGCGCTGGCGGCGGACGGTCATGAGCTGTGGGACACGATCCCGGCGGTGGCGACGCCGCACGGCTGGACGTGGCATCACGTGGCGGGGACGCGTCGTCTTGAGCTGATCCCGGTGGAGGTCAAGGCGCTGCTTCGGCACCACGCGGGCATCGCGACGGCGGTGGTGGACCAGCACAAGCGGGGTACGCGGCCGTTGCAGGAGCCGCGTCCGGCGCACTTCGGGCTGCCGCGGTCGACGGTCGCGGTGACGGAGCAGCAGTTGCTGGGTATCGAGGAGGACCTCGGGTACCGGCTGCCGGGTGCGTACCGCTCGTTCCTGAAGGCGGCGGGTGGCTGTGCGCCGTCGGGGGCGGCGCTGGACGCGGAGTTGGGTCTGCTTGTGGACCAGCCGTTCTTCACGGTGCGGGACGAGGCGGCGGTCAATGACTTGTTCTACGTCAACAAGTGTCTGCGGGATCACCTGACGAAGGACTACCTGGGGGTGGCTTTCGTGCAGGGCGGCATTGTCGCGGTGAAGGTGCGCGGGGAGCGGCTCGGTTCGGTGTGGTTCTGCCCGTACGACGATGCGCGGGACCGGGACGGCTGGACGATAGAGGACCGGGTGGAGCGGCTGTTGCTGCCCTGCGGTGAGGATTTCGACGCGTTCCTGTCCCGGCTGGCGGGTAATCCGCCGGAGCTGGAGACGGTGGCGAACCTGATGGTGGACGGTGGCTTCGCGCGTGCTGTGCCGCTGTCGGCGGTGGGGGAGTGAGCTGGCGATGGTGACGTTCGCGCAGGCGCAGGAGCGCGCCGAGGAGTGGATCAACGGCGATGTGCCCGCGTATCAGCACCGTGAGGTGCGGGTGCGCGAGTTCGACCTGGGCTTTGTCGTCTGGGCTGAGGACCGGGAGGAAGGTCCGCGCTCGGAGGGCGGCCGGCAGCGTCTGGTGATCGCCCGGGACAGCGGCGAGGCGACGTTGTGGCCGGGTCTGCCGGTGGGTGAGGTGATCCGGCGGTACGAGGAGGAGTACGCGGCGTCGCAGGCGCCCGCCGCGGTGGCGCCGCCGGAGCGGGTGGACCTGCATCAGACGTCGTTCCTGCTGAGTCCGCCGGAGTGGTTGCAGGAGGCCGCGGACCAGATGGGCATCGGGGAGCGGCGGCCGGGTGGCGCGGATGCGGTGTCCGCTCCGGTGGCGTCCTCGTCGACGGCCACGTCGGGCGGGTCCGATCAGTCGTCCCCGCCGCCGAGCGCGCCGCTCGCCCCGGCTGCCCCGAGCGCTCCGCTCGCCCCGACGGCTCCGGGTGTGCCGAGCGCGCCGGGTGCTCCCGGTGCTCCGGACGGGACGCCGTGGGCGGGTACGGACGCGACGCCGTGGGCCGGTACGGACACGAACGCGGACGACGACCGGTCGGCGTCGCCGTCCGCCAGTGCGCTTCCGCCGCTGTCCGGTTCGGACGACGACGACGCGGCGCCGCCCGCGGTGGCGCCGGATGCGAAGACGGCGCTGATGAGGGGCGGCAGCCAGTTGCCGCCGACCGCTGTGGCCCCGGCCTATGAGCGCGGGGAGCGGTCGGAGGCGCCGCCCGCGCCCGGCGGTCCCGTGCCGCCGTCTCCGCCCGCGGCCCCGGTGGCGCCGCAGCCGCCCTCGTACGGATACCCGTCGGCTCCGCCCGCCCCGCCGGTGGTCGACGGCGCCGCTGCGGAGGCCGGGCCGGACCGGTCCGAGCCGCAGCCGCCGCCCGCTTCCGGGCCGGGGGCGCCGGGCACTCCGGCCGGTGGGTACGTGCCGACGCAGATGGTGTCGTCGCTTCCTCCTGAAGTGAGCGCCGAGTTGAACGCCCAGCTGCCTTCGGCTCCGCCCGGTGCGCCGCAGCCGCCTGGTCCGCCCGGTGCGCCCGGTATGCCTGGTGCTCCGCAGCCTCCCGGTCCGCCTGGTGCTCCCGGCGCTCCGGGTGCTCCTGGTGCGCCCGGTGGTGGTGTGCATCAGGCGGCGACGATGTTCGCGGACCCGAGTGCGATGGGTCCGGGTGGGATGGGTCCTGGTGCTCCGCAGCCTCCTGGTCCGCCCGGTGCTCCCGGTGCGCCTGGTGCGCCGCAGCCTCCTGGTCCGCCCGGTGTTCCGGGTGCCATGGGTGTTCCGGGTGCGCCTCAGCCTCCCGGCCCGCCCGGTATGCCCGGTACTCCGCAGCCTCCCGGTCCGCCTGGGGCTCCCGGTGCTCCTGGTGCTCCTGGTGCGCCCGGTGGTGGTGTGCATCAGGCGGCGACGATGTTCGCGGACCCGAGCGCGATGGGTCCGGGTGGGA
>NZ_JAAAHS010000544.1 GCF_009908195.1 Streptomyces boluensis
GGGGTGGGGAGGGGAGGGGAGAAACTCAGCCGAGGACGCGGTCCTTGAGCGCCGGGAAGCGTTCCCGGGTCGTCGCCACCGTCCCCGGGTCGTACTCGACGACAAGCACCTCCTCGCCCGAACCCGCCTCCGCCAGCACCTCACCCCACGGATCGACCACGATGCTGTGGCCGCTCTGCGGAACCCCGGCGTGGGTTCCGGCCGTGGCGCAGGCCAATACGTACGCCTGGTTCTCGACCGCGCGGGCCTGCGCGAGCAGCGTCCAGTGGGCGCGGCGGCGCTCGGGCCAGCCGGCCGAGATGACGAGGGTCTCGGCGCCCGCGTCGACCAGACCCCGGAACAGTTCGGGGAAGCGCAGGTCGTAGCAGGTGGCGAGGCCGAGCACGGTGGTCGGCAGGGTGACCGTCGCCAACTCCTCGCCCGCGCCCATCATCGTGGCCTCGCCCTTGTCGAAGCCGAAGCGGTGGATCTTCCGGTAGGTGCGGGCGAGGGTGCCGTCGGGGGCGAAGACCAGGGCCGTGTTGTAGAGGGTGCCGCTCTTGTCGCGCTCCACGATCGAGCCCGCGTGCAGCCAGACCCCCGCGTCGGCCGCCGCCCCCACCATCGCGTCGTGCGTCGCGCCGCGCAGCGGTTCCGCCTCGGTCTCGAAGGACTCGTACGCGAAGGCGCCCACCGGCCACAGCTCGGGCAGCACCACCAGGTCGGACCCGGACTGTTCCCGTACCAGTGAAGCCACCCTGGAGCGGCGGGAATTGACCGATTCGTCGGGGTCTACGTCGATCTGGATGAGAGAGGCGCGCACACTACCACCGTCCTGGCATTCGAGTCGCAATGACCGCCTACGATCGTCACACGAAAGCACTGCAAGCGGCCCGTGCGGCAGCGTAACTTAAGGGTCCGAGCCTCCCACGCAGTCCGTTCCGCCCACCGCCGCAAGCCCGGTCGGCCCCCGCCGACCGTGCCAGCACCGCTCCGAAGCCCGTTACCGCCACGCCCGTACAGACGAACCGCCCGAGGGGTCCCGTGACCGTCCATCCCAGCATCCAGACCTACGCCGACGCCTGGACCCATTCCGTGGAAGCCATATCCGAGCTGGTGACACCGCTCGCTGAGGGCTCCTGGAATCTGGCGACACCATGCCCGGGATGGTCCGTGCGGGACATCGTCTCCCATGTCATCGGCCTCGACTGCGAGATGCTCGGCGACCCCCGGCCCATCCACTCGCTGCCCCGCGACCTGTACCACGTACAGACCGAGCTGCAGCGGTACATGGAGGTGCAGGTCGATGTGCGGCGGCACCACACGGCGCCGGAGATGACCTCCGAGCTGGAGTACACGATCATCCGCCGCTCCCGGCAGCTGCGGAACGAGAGCCGGGACCCGCAGACCAAGGTGCGCGGCCCGCTCGGCAACGAGGAAGCGCTCGAAGAGGCCGTCCGCAAGCGGGCGTTCGACGTGTGGGTGCACGAGCAGGACCTGCGGACCGCCCTGCGCGCCCCGGCCAACCTGGACTCCCCCGGTGCGTACGTCGCCCGTGACCTGCTGCTCGCCGGGCTGCCCAGGGTGGTCGCCAAGCAGGCCGGTGCGCCCGCGAGTTCGGCGATCGTCTTCGACGTCGACGGCCCGGTCGACTTCCTGCGCACCGTCCGCATCGACGCCGACGGCCACGGCACCGTGGACAACGCCCCGTCCCTCGGCCCCGCGGTGACGCTCGGGCTCGACTGGGAGACGTTCTACAAGCTGTGCTGCGGCCGCGTGAAGCCGCACACCGTACGGGACCGGGTGAAGGCGGACGGCGACCAGGACCTGGCCGAGGCGATCCTCAACAACCTCGCGATGACGGTGTGACACCCCGCGTGCGGCGGGCGGTTCACACCGGTACGTGCACCGCCTCGACCCGACTGGCCACCAACCGCTCGCCTTCCAGCCGGACCGCCCGCTTCCGCAGCCGCAGAATCTGCGTGATGCCGAGGGCTTCGAGGACGAAGATCGAGCAGAACGCGATCCGGTAGTTCTGGCCGGTCGCGTCGAGCAGGACGCCGACCGCGAGCAGCGTGGTCATGGAGGCGACGAAGCCGCCCATGTTCACGATGCCGGAGGCGGTGCCCTGGCGTTCCGGCGGGTTGGCCGGGCGGGCGAAGTCGAAGCCGATCATGGACGCCGGGCCGCACGTGCCGAGCACCAGGCACAGCACGACGAGGACGCCCATCGGGGCCGTACCGCCGGGGTAGCCGAGGGTCACGGCCCACACCAGGGCGGTCAGGCCGACCGTGCCGAGCACCAGTGGCGTGCGGGCCGCGTGGTGGCGGGCGATGACCTGGCCGTAGACGAGGCCGATGGTCATGCTCGACAGGACGGTCAGGGTGAGGAGTTCACCCGCGGTGGCGCGGGACAGGCCCTGCGCCTCCACCAGGAACGGCAGCCCCCACAGCAGCGTGAACACCATCATCGGGAACTGCGTGGTGAAGTGCACCCACAGGCCGAGCCGGGTGCCGGGCTCCCGCCACGCCTGCGCGATCTGGCGGCGCACGAAGGCCGGGCCCTGCGCCTGCTTCACCGGCGGCGGCTCGTGGCCCTCCGGGTGGTCCTTGAGAAACAGCAGCAGCAGTACGAGGACGACGACACCCGCGAGCGAGCTGCCGACGAACGCGGTGGTCCAGCCGAGGCCGTGCAGCATCCGGGAGAGCACAAGCGTCGACACCAGGTTGCCGCCCATGCCGATGAGCCCGGCGAGCTGCGCGACGAGGGGCCCGCGGCGGGCCGGGAACCAGCGGGTGCCGAGCCGCAGCACGCTGATGAACGTCATCGCGTCCCCGCAGCCGAGCAGCGCCCGCGCGGCCAGGGCCATGCCGTACGAGGGCGCGAGGGCGAAGGAGAGCTGGCCGACGGTGAACAGCACGACGCCGAGGGTCAGCACCTTCTTCGTGCCGAGCCGGTCGACCATCAGGCCCACGGGTATCTGCATGCCCGCGTACACGAGGAGTTGGAGGATGGAGAACGTGGACAGCGCGGAGGCGCCCACGTCGAAGCGGTCGGCCGCGTCGAGGCCCGCGACGCCGAGCGAGGTGCGGAAGATGACGGCGACGAAATAGACGGCGACGCCGATCGACCAGACCGCGACGGCCCGCTGGCCGCCGGGCGGATCGCCGGGCAGCCGGATCCCGGGGGAGCTCATCGCACGTCCCCCCGCGCCAGGTTGGAGAACCAGCCGACGTGCCGGCGCACGATCGCGACGCCCGCGTCCGCGTCGCCGTCGCGGAGCGCCTGCAGGATCTCGGCGTGCTCGGCGAGGGTCTTGGCGATGCGGTCGGGGTGCGACTGCATCACGGCGACGCCCATCCGCAACTGCCGGTCGCGCAGCTGGTCGTAGAGGCGGGAGAGGATCGCGTTGCCGCCGCTGCGGACGATCTCGGCGTGGAAGCAGCGGTCCGTGACGGCGGCGGCCGCGAAGTCCCCGGCGGCGGCCTGCTCGCGCTGCTGGGCGAGGAGTTCCTCCAGCCGCTCGATCAGCCGGGCCGGCGCGGGCACCGCCTTGCGCGCCGCGTGCTCCTCGACGAGCAGCCGGGTCTCCACCACGTCGGCGATCTCCTGCGCGGAGACCGGCAGGACCAGGGCGCCCTTCTTCGGGTAGAGCTTCAGCAGCCCCTCCACCTCCAGCTTGAGCAGCGCCTCGCGCACGGGCGTACGGGAGACGCCCACGTCGGTGGCGAGTTCGCCCTCGGTGAGGAGCGTGCCGCCCTCGTAACGCCGTTCCAGGACGGCCTGCTTGACGTGCTGGTAGACGCGCTCGGCCGCGGGCGGCTGCTTGGCCAGGGGGGCGGCCTGGGGGGCTGG
>NZ_JAAAHS010000545.1 GCF_009908195.1 Streptomyces boluensis
GCCTTCTGCTTCACGTGGGTGAGGAGGGCGGCGAAGGCGGCGGGGGTGGCGCTGAGTGTGGCTTCGCGAGGGTCGGCGGATTCGGTTGGGTGGCGGTGGTGGTGACGTGCCGTCCCCGCCTCCTGGGACCGCTGCCGTGACGTCATGCAAAAGGCGCTGCGCCCTGGCGATGATGCCTTAACCGCGCGGCCTCGTTCGAGCGCGCGAGCGCACCGGCTAGCGAGGGCAGCGGGCGATCCTCGGAAGCCGTGCCGAGCCGAGGAGCCGATCAAGGGCTGGCACACCCTCGTGATGGAGTGATGGGCCATGAGAACCAGGCAAAAGTCGGCGCAGGGCACGGGTTGCGACATCGGTCAGCATTGCTCCGATTTCCGGCCCGAGCGAGAGGTCGACACTTCCGGCTAGATCTACTTGCCGATCGTCCCACTCATCAATGTGCTCGGTGAGGAAGTCCAGAACCACAGATTGCCGCCGACCCAGAAGGAGCAACTCGCAGGCCTGCGCGACGTCGCGAAGATTGAAGATGAGCCGGGCGGATATCCATGAAGGTCCGAGGTCGGGTTCCTCACAGCTGATGACTAGCTCGTCGTCATCGGGACTTTCGGCGGCGACATCCAGTTGGAGGCCGCCGCGTTTCAGGATGTCCTCAACTGCCCGCTGTTCTTGCTTGCCGTGAACTACTAGGGACCACCAGGGAATCGCAGCCCATGTACCGTGGTTCATCCTGTGCTCTTCGAAGGGCGTGAAGATTTGAGGGCGCGTCAGAAGGTGCTTGCTGAAGGTGGCAAGGCAACCGTCCTGGAAGTGCTCGTCCGCCGTGCGCTCGCGTAGCAAGTCGTACTCGATGGCGCTAGTGCTTTCGATTGCTAGTGCGATGGCTTTCAACTGCTCTTCGACGATCTCCGCCGCCCGTACAAATACTGCATGGGAGTCATGGCCCGCTGGTGACAGATCGACGTGCTGGGCGATGGCTCGCTGAGCTGCCTTGCACCGGACGAGATCGCCGCCAAGCTGAACCAAGTGGCGGGCCTTGAGTGTGCTCCACGGGCGAGTGGACATCCAGTGTTCCCAAGCACGGTCGCCCCCACCGCGCTCGCCGAGCATCATTGCTGTGACGGTGCCGACTCGAAGATCCGGCTCGGCCTTCAGCTTGTCCCAAGGGTCGGGATAAAAGACCAGAGGGAGGGACGGCAGCGATGAGAGCGAGCTCAGGACTCGGGTGTCCGTGACATCCCAAAGCTCGCTGAGTTCTCGCTCCACGTGCGGACGAGGCATCGTACGGCTTCGCTGGGCAGCCCAGTATTCGCTCAGCAGCATGTACGTACTCTCTGGCGTCCAGGGGAAGAGTCCCAGATCTCCGAGGAATGGAACGCTGTTGGCCAGCCCGTTTATTTCGCATCCGAACTGGACCTCGGCGATGAGTTCGGAGAGTTCGTCAGTGTTGGGGCACGGAGTGGCGAAGACCCAACTGGAGGAGAGCATGCCAATGATGTCCGTGGTGTTTTTTCCCTGGGCGAGTTGGGCGGCAATTCTCGCTACCAACAGGGAGCGGACGAGCATCGGATCGCCGAACTCGGGGCGAAGGTGGTCTTGGGCGAGTGCTGAAACATCCCTCAAATGCCCGAGCAATGCTTGGTGAACTTCGCGGAACCATTCCTCTCGCTTCAGCGAGAGTGTCGGTTTCTCTGCAGGCGGGCGCCACTTGTTGTGAAACAGTGCGATGTCATGCCCCAGCCCGCTGGCTCGTTGCTGGGGCAGCGGCATTCCCTGCGATTTGAGTTGACCATGCACGTACTTGTACAGGGAGCTCATGTCCAGCGGGTCCGGAGATTCAGCAATGCCATTGGTAATCGCTTTGGCGAGTTCGCCGGTGAACGCTGTAAGTCGGGCATCCGGGGGAGCCATAGCCGCTTGCGTCGCTGCTGAGGCGGTCATGACGTAGGTGCCTTCAATGATGGTCTCGTCCGCAATCCCATCGGTTCTCCCCATGAAACCCTCCAGCGCGGCACCGCTGTAGCAACAGTCCAGGATCACGACCTTGTTGACAGCCGTGCTGTCCAACACTTCGGCACGGAGGTCGCCGAAGGCCACGGACCCGTACTGTCGCCTGCCCCGTTCTGAGTTGCGCACGGCGAGACGGAGGGAACCATCGGGTAGCGGCATACCGTGGCCAGCGAAGTACACCACCAGGGTGTTTAACGCTTCACTCGCCGCCCGGTGTACGGGGTCAAGCGCGCTGGCGACGTCAGTGGGGTTGAGAACCGTCGTGCAATGTTTGTCCGGAAGGTTCCCGCCGAGTGGGGACATGAAGAGCTTGGCCAGCTCGGTGAGGTTGTTGCGCACCGCCGGCAAGGGCGGAAAGTGCTGGTACTCGTCCACCCCGATCAGCACTACACGGGTTCCGTCAGGATCCGGCAAGCGCATCACCGATCCTCGGTGGCGGAGGGCGTTGACGCCTGGCTCGTGCCGATGGCCCCTGGCGCTACTTCGGGAGGTGCGGATGCCAGCAGGGTCGCGACGCGACGCAGCGTTTCCTCTGATGTGTCGTGGACCGTCACGGTCAATCCGTCGCGGCCGATGACGACCGGCCCGGGTGACGATGGGCGGGCTGTTCGCCAGGCGACCACGATGTTCACCAACAGGCTCGCAGTGGCAAGACCGTTGCTGACGAACATGTTGATGGTCTCTCCCGCGCTCATGCGACCAGAAGCGCCAACAGGCAGTGCCAGCTCGACCTGTGCGTGGCGCCGGAGTTCACGATCCTGCCGGAGCCAGTAGTACAGATCGTGGGCCGCCATGTCGTCGCCTTGTGCATCGACGGTGATCTGCAGCTTCATGCCGTCTCCCCCAATTGCCTACGGTGCTCGATGCTCATGGCAGGGAACGGGTGCCCCTTCGTGACTCCTGTCCCGGCTTTCAATCTGAGTGGAAGGATAAGCCTCCCAACTGGGCTGGATCTTCGCAGAGTTCGTCGTTGACCGCGCACGACGATGACCCCGCTTGGCTGCGGCTGATCGGTCAGTTGTCGAGAGCAGGGAACCGCTGGCCGGCGATGGCCTCCCTCAGGAGGCTCTGCGTGCTGGGGTGCCGTCGGTATACCGCGTCGATCTCACGCGATGCGGCCTCATGGTCGTAGGGCAGCGCGAGCTGACGAGCGACGCCGTACCGGAGTGCGTCCGCGACATCTCTACTCAGCTCGGCCGGCCGTAGACCCTCGACGATGCCGGTCGAGGCATCGACGAGCACCATGTACGCGGTGAAGGGCTCACCTTGCTGCCCGGGCACGCCGACGGTGCGGCCGCGTTGGCGGTATGCCTCCCATGGTGAGTCACCCCAACCGAGAGTCGCCTTCGGGGCGCCGGCGCGGGGCGGGGCGTCGAAGCGGTAGCACCACATCAAATGTCTGTCTCCGATGGTGACCGCGACCGTCGCCGAGCCGGTCGTGAAGGCGGCCAGTTCGTCCGACGTGAGGCCGTCGAACGAATGGATGATCTCGACGTAGTTCTCGCTGAGTACCAGGTTGGCAGCGGACTTCGGCCAGTTGACCTGTCTTGGGTACGGCTCACCGACGACCAGTGAGTACGACATGGCGCTTCCTCTCTTGCCAGCCTCGAATCAGAGTTGCTTCATCTGCCAACTGTTTCAGAGGAGTTGAGCTGAAGCAGGCGCAATCGCGACATGGGTGCCCGCGGCACCGTGGCTGGGCGTCGGCTCGAGCGGGGGAGGTCAGGAGTGGGACCAGTCGTTGGCGAAGTCGCATTGGAGGCCCGTCCAGCGGCGGAGCTCGGAGGGGTGTAAGCGGGGTGGTCGTG
>NZ_JAAAHS010000546.1 GCF_009908195.1 Streptomyces boluensis
CACCCGACCCGCACCCAACTCCAGGGCCTACTCCTCGGCCTCGCCGCAGGCGACGCCGCCGGCTGGCCCGCGGCCAGACACCGGGCCGCCCGCATGCCCGAGTGGACACGACGGCTCACCCGCGAGCTCGACACCTTCGCCGAGCAGAACGCCACCACCACCCTCCCCGTCCCCATCGCCCTGAACCAGCCGCCCGAGCCCCTCCGGCTCGGCCCCTCCGACGACGCCGAGTGGGCGGCGTACACCGCAACCGCCTTGCTGGCGGCGGCAGTCGGCGGCGGTGCCGGCCGTGATGTGCGGGCCGCCATCGACCACCACTGGCAGATCCTCGCCGCGCAGATCGCCGCGGCGGCCGACCGCGCGCCCGAGGTCGAGTCGGCGCGGATCCCGCTGCGCGCCCGGATCTCCGTACGGGCCGGGCTCGGCAATCTCGCCACCGGTCTGCGCCCGCCCGCCACCGGGCACGACAACCCGCACTTCTTCGACGACGCGGCCTGCGGACGCGCCGTCGTCCTCGCGGCCGTGCACCCCGGGGACCCGCGAGCCGCCGCCGACCTCGCCGAGTTCGACGCCCGCTACACCCAGGACGGCGACGGCGTGCACGGTGCCCGCGCGATGGCCGCGGCCGTCGCCGTGGCGCTCGCCGGGCCGGACGTGGACGCCGCCGTGGACGCCGCGCTCGACCAGCTCCCGCAGGAGACGGAGATCGGCCGCAACGCCCGGCTCGCCGTGCACCTCGCCCGGCACGCCGAGGAGAGCGGCGCCTTCGCGCTCGTACCGCTCCTGGAACACCAGATCGTGGACCATGTCTACAGCTACGGGATCGCCGCGGCCGAAACCGTACCGGTGGCGCTCGCCCTGGCCACCGCGGCCGGCGGCGCTCTCGCCGAGGCCGTGCCCGCCGCGGCCTGCCTGTCCCGGGTGGCCGACTCGGCGCCCGCGCTCGTGGGCGCCCTGACCGGTGCGCTCGGCGGCGCGGAGTGCGTACCGAAGACCTGGCGGGACGCCTGCCGCACCCTGTCGGGCTGTGCGCTGCCACGGCTCGCGGGCACCGATCTGGTGGAGCTGGGCACCGAACTGGCCGACCTCCTGTCGCGCCCTCGCCACAACTGACCGCCGCGGGTGGACACTCCGCCCCATGACGGACACAACAGACACCGCACCCCAGGCCCGCAGGCCCACTCTCGACGAGCGCATCACGGCGAGCCTCGTCGGCGCGGCCGTCGGCGACGCGCTCGGCGGCCCCGTCGAGGGCTGGACACCCGAGCAGATCGCCGAGCGCCACGGCGGCCGGATCACCGGCATCGTCGGCCCCTGGCACGGCTCCGACTGGCGCACCGCCCGGCCCATCGCGCCGTACCACAAGGGCGACGGGCACGTCACCGACGACACCTTGATGACGCACGCGCTGATCCGCGTGTACGCCACGGTCCGCGACCACTTGGACGCGTACGCCGTCGCCGAACACCTCGTCCCCGACCTGATCGGCACGCCCCGCTGGATCCCCGAACTCGAGGCCGAGGCGCTGCCGCTGCAGCGGATCTTCCTCGCCGAGAAGTGGATCGTGGCCCGCCTTCACTACGGCCATGTCGACCCGCGCGAGGCGGGCAGCGGCAACATCGTCAACTGCGGTGCGGCGATGTACATGGCGCCGGTCGGCCTGGTCAACGCGGCGAACCCGGCGGCCGCGTACGCCGAGGCCCTGGAGGTCGCGGGCGCCCACCAGTCGTCGTACGGCCGGGAGGCGGCCGGGGTGTTCGCGGCGGGCGTGGCGGCGGCCTGCACACCCGGCGCGACCCCCGAGTCCGTCGTCGACACCTGCCTCTCGCTCGCCAAGGACGGCACCCGCGCCGCGATCGACGCGGTCTGCGAAGTGGCCGTACGGCACCGGGACTTCGAGACCGCGCTGCGCCCGCTGCGCGCGGCGGTGGCCCCGTACGACACGGTCGGCCCCGACTACCGCGCCCCCTCGCTCGGCGCCCGCCGCCCCTCCCGGCTGCACGCCATCGAGGAGCTGCCGATCGCGCTCGGCATGCTGCTCGTCGGCGCGGGCGACTACCGCCGTACGGTGCTCGGCGCCGTCAACTACGGCCGGGACTGCGACTCCATCGCCACCATGGGCGGCGCCATCGCCGGCGCCCTCGGCTCCGGGCCGCCCGCCGACTGGGCCAAGCAGGTCGCCGAGGGCAGCCGGCTCGACCTGGAGGCACCCGCGACCGTCCTCGCGGACGTGGCCCGCGAGGTGTTCGCCCGCGACCAGCGGCGCCGGGCCGCGCACGCCGATGCGTTCACCCGGCTCGCGGGCAGGCCGGCATGAGCGGATCCGGTACGCCGACGGGGCTACGCCTTACCTGGGTGCAGCCGGAGGACCTGCTCGGCCACGAGCTGCGACAGGCGACGGAGGACGGCAGCGACGCCGGGGCCGTGGAGCGCGTCGAGCGCCGCTGGCACGCGGCGGGCGGCCGTCCGGCCCCGCTCCGGGCCGGCGCCACGGCCACCCCCGCGACCCCCGAGCTGCGCGCCCTGGCCGACCAACTCCTCGACGAACTAGCCGAGTTGACGCCCTCGACCGCCGCCACCGAACCCACAGACCTGCCCACGATCAAGGCCCGCTGCGCCGCAACCTGGCCCGCTCCGACGGCGGCCGCCACCCCCTCCCCCGACCGGCTGCACGCCGCCTGGCTGGGCCGCGCCGTCGGCTGCCTGCTCGGCAAACCCGTCGAGAAACTCCCCCTCGACGGCATCCGCGCCCTCGCCCGCGCCACCGGCAACTGGCCCCTCACCACGTACTTCACCGCCCGCGGCCTGCCCGCCGAACTCGCCGCCGCCCACCCCTGGAACCGCCGCAGCGCCACCACCTCGCTCGCCGAGAACATCGACGGCATGCCGGAGGACGACGACCTCAACTACCCTTTGCTGAACCTGGAGTTGCTCCGCCGCTACGGGCCCGGCTTCAGCACCCGTGACGTCGCCGCGCTCTGGCTGGACGAACTCCCCGCGGGCCGCACCTTCACCGCCGAACGCGTCGCTTACCGCAACCTCCTCGACGGCGTCGAACCCCCGCACACCGCCCGGCGCCACAACCCGTTCCGCGAGTGGATCGGTGCCCTCATCCGCGCCGACGTGCACGGCTGGACCCACCCCGGCGACCCGGGAGCCGCCGCCGAACAGGCCCACCGGGACGCGACGCTCACCCACACCGCGAACGGGGTGTACGGCGCGATGTTCGCGGCGGCCGCCCTCGCCTCGGCGGCGGGCGGCGGAGCCGACGTGCACGCGGCACTCCGCTCCGGCCTGGCCGTCGTCCCGCCCGCGTCCCGGCTCGCCCACGCGGTCCGGCACGGCATCCAACTCGCCCGTACACACGGGGAGTTCACGCCGGTCGTCGACGCCCTGCACGCCACGTACGGCGCGTACCACTGGGTGCACGTCATCCCCAACACGGCCCTGCTCGCCGCGGCGCTCACCCACGCCGACGGCGACTTCGACGGCTCGGTCACGCGGGCGGTGTCGGGCGGCTGGGACACGGACTCGGTCGGCGCGACAGCGGGTTCGGTCGCGGGCCTCCTCGCCGGACACCCGAACGCGATCGACTCGCGCTGGACGGCCCCACTGAAGAACCAACTCGCCACATCCATCGCCGACTTCAACGGCATCGGCTTCGACGAACTGGCCCGCCTGACGTACACGCTGACCACGCCGCCGCCCACCCTCCCCGTTGTGGGCAATCGTTCCGCTGGGCTGGGGGTCCCCCCGGCGGTAGCTGGGGG
>NZ_JAAAHS010000547.1 GCF_009908195.1 Streptomyces boluensis
GGGTGGGGCGGTGGGTGGTGCAGGCCTCGTCGGGGACCAGGTGGGCCTGCGGGCAGCGGTCCGCGAACAGGCAGCCGTCGGGGAGGGCGAGCAGCGAGGGCGGGAAGCCCGGGATCGGGTTGAGGCGGTCGGACTTGCCCGCCAGGGACGGCATCGACGCCAACAGGCCCTGGGTGTACGGGTGTCGGGGGCCCTGGAAAAGCTCGGCCACCGTGGCCTGCTCCACGCACACCCCGCCGTACATGACGACGACCTGGTGGCAGACCTCGGCGACCACCCCCAGGTCATGCGTCACCATGATCACCGAGGTGCCCGTCTCGGCCTGCAACTCGGCGAGCAGGTCCAGGATCTGGGCCTGCACGGTGACGTCGAGCGCGGTGGTCGGCTCGTCGGCGATGAGGAGTTCGGGTTCGCAGACGAGGGCCATGGCGATCATCGCGCGCTGCCGCATGCCGCCGGAGAACTCGTGCGGGTAGGCGGAGTAGCGGCGGGCCGGGTCGGGGATGCCGACGCGGCCGAGCATGTCGACGGCGACGGCCGCGGCGGCCTTCTTGGAGACCTTGTTGTGCACCCGGTACGCCTCCGCGATCTGCGCGCCCACGGGGTAGAAGGGGTGCATCGCGGAGAGCGGGTCCTGGAAGATCATGGCGATCTTCTTGCCGCGGTGGGCGCGCATCTGCGCCTCGGTGAGCAGGTTGAGATCCTGGCCGTCGAGGACGATCTCGCCGGTGACGGTGGCCGAGCTGTCCTTGAAGAGGCCCATCAGGGCCTGACTGGTGACGGTCTTGCCGGAACCCGACTCACCGACGATGCCGACGGTCTCGCCGCGGGCGAGGGTCAGGTCCATGCCGTTGACGGCGTGCACCACCCCGTCGTCGGTCGGGAAGCTCACCCGCAGATCGCGAATGTCGAGCATCGGGCCGGGAGTTGACATGCTCCCGTTGGGTGTCGTGGTCATCAGCTGACCCTCACTCGCGGGTCGATCACCGCGTAGGCGGCGTCGACCACGACGTTGGCGACGATGATGAAGAACGCGGCCATCATCGTGATGGCCATGGTGACCGGCAGGTCACCGGCCTGCGCGGCGCGTACCGCGGTGAAGCCGATGCCCGGTACGGAGAAGATCTGCTCGGTGAGGACAGCGCCGCCGAGGAGCAGCCCGATGTCCAGGCCGAGCATGGTGACGACGGGTGTGATGCCGGCCCGCGCACCGTGCTTGAACACGATGCCGCGCCGCGACAGACCCTTCGAGCGGGCGGTACGCATGAAGTCCTCGCCGAAGGTCTCCAGCATGTTGCCGCGGGTGACCCGGATGTACTGCGCGCTGAACAGCACCGCCAACGCCACCCAGGGCAACAGGTAGTTGAGGAACCAGCCGCCAGGACCGGCCTCGCCGAACGGTGAGGAGATCTCGTTGGTGGTGAACGGCAGCACGTCGAAGGTGCTGACGAACACCAGGAGCAGCAGCAGACCCGTGACCGGGATGGGCAGGGACACGCCGATCGAGGCGGCGCCCACGATCAGCTTGTCGGTGAAGCGGTTCTTGCGCAGCGCCGCGAGCAGTCCGAGGCCGACCCCGACAACGGTCCAGAGCACGATCGCGCCGCTCGCCACCGACAGGGTGTACGGCAGGGCCCGCTCGATGATGGCGGTGACGTCCTCGTTGGTCTGGAAGGACTTGCCGAGGCACGGCCAGTCGCACACGGTCTCGGCGCCGGGCGCGCCGATCGGGCGGCTGTCGAGGAGCCCCGACATGTAGGTGGCGTACTGGGACAGGAACGGCTGGTCCATGCCGAGGGCGACACGGGCCTCGGCGACACGGGCGGGGGTGCACTCCTGGCCGCAGGCCGCCGCGGCCGGGTCGGCCGGTCCGAGCTGGAACAGGCTGAACGTCACGAAGCTGATGACGACCAGGAGCGCGATCATCGCGGCGAGGCGCCGCATCAGGAAGCCCGTCATGGTCAGCGCTCTACGCCGACGATCGACAGGTCGATGGCGCCGAAGAAGTAGCCGACCTGCGCGTTACGGACCTTGGAGCCGACCACACTGTTGGTGAAGTTGCGCACCAGGGGGACGAGCGGCTGGTCCTGCATGACCCGGTCGAAGAGGGTGGCCCACTTCTTGCCGAGCTCCTCGCTCGACCCGTTGGCGCCGCGCAGCTCGTAGATGTCGGCGGAGACCTTCGGGTCGTGGTAGCGCGGGATGTTGGAGAACCCGTACGTCTTGCCGTCCAGGCTCGGGCCGACGTTCGGGTCGACGGTGGTGCGCACCGAGCCGCTGTCGGCGCCGCCGCACCAGCCGCTGCGGGCGATGTCGGGCATGTGGTCACCGGCGAGCACGGTGTAGTAGTTGGCGGCCGGGATGGGCCGCAGCTCCAGTTCGATGCCGAGCTTCTTCAGGTTCTGCTGGAGCGTGGTGCCGACGTTCTTGTAGCGGGCGGTGGCGTCCGCGTATCCGTAGACCA
The DNA here is from genome assembly GCF_009908195.1 of Streptomyces boluensis. Lineage (GTDB taxonomy): Bacteria > Actinomycetota > Actinomycetes > Streptomycetales > Streptomycetaceae > Streptomyces > Streptomyces boluensis. Next base: position 2,465 of record NZ_JAAAHS010000547.1, read on the forward strand.
GCTTCTTGGGGACCTTCTTGCCATCGAGGAGCTTCTTGGCCTCGGCGAGCTTCGGCTTGCCGGTGGCGTCCAGGTCGGTGTGCTGCTTCACGTAGCCGCGCTGGGACGGGTTGATGTACGACTGGGCGATCTTGCCGAACCGGTTGCCGCCGTACTGAAGTTGGATGGCCTTGCGGTCGATGGCGAGGGCGATGGCCTTGCGGACGTCGCGGTCCTTGATGGTCTCGGTGTTGAGGTTCAGCACGTCGGTGCAGCCGAGCAGGCCCGCGGCGGTGCGCTTGGTGACCTCGGGGGTGTTCAGCTTGGCGGCGTCGGAGGCCTGGAGCCCGCCGGCGCTGTCCAGGGTGACCGCGTTCGGGTCGGAGTCGGCGAGCAGTTGCTGGCTGATGGTGGCCTGGGCGGTGGAGAGGCTGAAGGTGAACGTGTCGGGCAGGGCGGTCCGGTTGGGGTCGGTCGCCGGGTCCCAGGCGTCGTTGCGGACGAGCTTCATGGAGCGGCCGCGCTCGTACGACTTGATCTTGTACGGGCCTGACGACACCGGGTGGTTGGTGTAGTCGAGCTTGGTGTCCTTCGCCTTCGGTACGGGCGCGGTGTTGGACCGGGAGACGAGCGCGGGGAACTCGGCGAACGGCTGCTTCAGGTGGAAGACGACGGTGCGGTCGTCGGGGGTGTCGATCGACTTGAGGTCGCCGTCGGAGTACGGGCCCTTGTAACCGTCGTCGGCGAGCGCGGAGTTGAGCTCCTGCGGGGCCTGCGTGTACACGTCGCGGGCGTAGGTGCGCTCGACGCCGTACTTGATGTCCTTGGCCGTGATGGGCTTGCCGTTCTCGAACTTCAGCCCCTTCTTCAGGGTGTACGTCCAGGTCAGGCCGTCCTTGGAGGCCTTGCCCAGGTCGGTGGCGAGGTCCGGGACGACCTTCGGGGGCTGCCCGGCGGTCTCCTTGGCCATGGTCAGGGTGCGGTAGTACAGCTGGCCCACGTTGGCGGTCTGCACGTAGTTGCTGTTGCCGGGGTCCAGGGTCTGGAAGTCGGCGGACATCAGGACGTTGACGTTGCCGCCCTTGCCCTTGAAGCCCTTGCCGATCTGTACGGGGTCGAAGGCGCCGGCAGCGGCTCCGGAGCCGGAACCGGGGGCGGGCTTGGTGCCACTGCAGGCGGTCAGGGCGAGCCCGGCGCTCACCGTCAGGGCGAGGGCGGCCGTGGTGCGTCGATTCACTGCGTCTCCAGGCGGATGGGATGAGGGATGTCGCGGCGGAGTGTTCAGTGGGGGGAGGTAAGAGGGGAGGAGAGG
>NZ_JAAAHS010000548.1 GCF_009908195.1 Streptomyces boluensis
GGCGAGGGCACCCCGGACGACGGCAAGGGCGGTCCTGGCGGCGGTAACGAGGAGTCGCCGACCTCGCAGCGGCCCGACCCGCAGAGCTCAGGGCCCGAGGTTCCCGAGGGCTTCGTGCTGCGCAAGGACGCGGCGGGCTTCCGGGTCGCCGTGGCGGAGGGCTGGGAGCGGCGCGGCAGTACGGGCCGGGGCCAAGTGACATATGCGGGCGGGGCGTTCGAGCTGATCGTGGTGCCGGGGCGGGACAAGGCCTCGGGCAAGAGCAGTGATCCGCTCTACTACCAGCGGGAGCGGGAGGCCGAGTTGCAGCCCTTCCGGGACTCGTCGTGGGCGACGTCGACGGGGATGCGGCGGATCGACGTGGGCGGCCGGGTGCGTGCGGAGGGCCAGTTCACCTGGCAGGACGCCGACGGCGACGAGGTGTACGTACGGAATGCGGCGCTGCTGATCGACGGGCGGTACCACGTGGTGCTGGTCAAGGGGCCGGAGTCCGAGCGGGATGAGGTGACGCGGCTGCACGAGCAGGCCGTCGCCTCGTACCGGCCGGGCCGGTGATGGTCCGCCGAGTGACGGTCTGTCGCGGGGGCGGGCGCCGGTCGCGGGGCTGATCGTGGCCCGCGGACGCGCGGGCAACGGCCCACCGCCTTCCGGCCGGTGCGGCGCGTTCCTTACGCTTGGCCGGGAGACGGACGGGCGGGGGATCGTGGATCAGGGCGAAGGAACGGCACAGGGCGCCGCACTCGCGGGGCGGTATCGGCTCGCGGGGAGCCTCGGTCGCGGCGGCATGGGCAAGGTGTGGCGCGCGCATGACGAGGTGCTGCACCGCACGGTCGCGGTCAAGGAGTTGACGGCCGCGCTGTATGTCTCGGAGGCGGAGCGTGCCGTGCTGTTGGCGCGTACGCAGAAGGAGGCGCGGGCGGCGGCGCGGATCAACCACTCGGCGGTGGTGACCGTGCACGACGTCTTCGAGTACGACGAACGACCGTGGATCGTCATGGAGTTGGTCGACGGTGGTTCGCTCGCCGACGCGCTGCAGGAGCGGGAGCGGCTCGAGCCCGCCGAGGCCGCCCGGATCGGGGCGTGGGTGGTGCGCGGGCTGCGGGCCGCGCATGCCGCGGGGGTGCTGCACCGGGATGTGAAACCGGCCAATGTGCTGCTCGCACGGGACGGCCGGGTGCTGCTCACGGACTTCGGGATCGCGGCGATCGAGGGCGACTCGACGATCACGCGGACTGGTGAACTGGTCGGTTCCCTCGACTATTTGGCGCCGGAGCGGGTACGGGGCGCCGATCCGGGGCCCGCCGCCGACCTGTGGGCGGTGGGTGCGCTGCTGTTCGCGGCGGTCGAGGGCTTCTCACCGTTCCGCCGGCAGTCGCCGCTGGCCACCATGCAGGCCGTGGTCCAGGACGAGCCGGGCACACCGGAGCACGCCGGTCCGCTCGCGCCGGTGATCGCGGCGCTGCTCTGCAAGGACCCGGAGCGGCGGCCCACCGCGGACCGGGTCGAGCAGATGCTGGCGGAGGTGGCCGAGGGGCGCAGACCGCCGACGGCACAGGAGTACGTGTCCACGCGGCGGATCGGCGAGGACGATCTGAACGCGTTCCGCGCGGGAGCGCAGGCCGTGCAGGAAGGCGCGCAGGAAGGCGTGCAGGGCACGCAGAACTTGCGGGCCGCGCCGGGCACTCCGGGGCCCCACACTCCTCCACCCGGGCCCGCGTACGCCACGCCTGCCGCATCCCCGTACAACACCCCCGCACCCTCGTACCCCGCGCGCGGAGGCGCACCCTCGTACCCCGCCCCCGGAGGCGAGTCCGCGTACCCCGCACCGGCCCCGCACACCCCCGCAGGGCAGGACAGGCCCGTGGGGTCGACCGTGCCCGGCGGGCAGGCGGCCGTGGCCGTAGCAGGGCAGAAGCCGCGGCGGCGGTGGCGGGCGACGCTTGCCGTGATCGTGGCCGCCGCGCTGGTCGGCGTGGGTGCGGCGGTCGGCATCCTCAAGTATGCGGAGAACGACGAGGGTTCGGGCAACGGCGGTACGCAGGGCGGCGGTCAGGAGCAGACGGCGGGTGCGCTGCCGAAGGACTGGGTGCGGATCAGGGACGACGTGGGGGGCTTCAGCCTGCTGATGCCGCCGGACTTCAAGCGGCGCACGTTCGGCGACCAGATCGACTACACGCCGGACAACGGCAAACACCTGCTCCGGATCGGCGTCAGCAAGAAGCCCACACACAAGAACTCGTATCTGCACGCGCTCGACATGGAGAAGCAGGGGATGGGGCGGCTGCCCACGTACGAGCGGGTGCAGTTGGAGTCCAACACGTTCCGGGGGAGACCGGGCGCGGTCTGGGAGTTCACCTGGACCGAGACCAACGGTGCCAGCAAGGGCGAGCGGCGGGCGATCGACCAGCTGTACACCGCCGAGGACGGCACCGAGTACGCGATCTACATGTCGGGGCCCGCGGCGGACTGGGACACGACGCGGGACCAGTTCGAGAACGTGCTGCGCGGCTGGCGGCCGTAAAGCCGGTGAAGGCGTGACGCGGGGCCGTCACCGGGTGTGACCTGGAGCCATAAGCCGAGTGGCCGACACCTATAGCTTCAGCGGGGGTCCTGCCGTAACGCACGGGGCTCCGCGTACGGGTGTGCGGCATGATGAAGCCATGGCGAGCGAGCGGGGCAACGGCCGCTTGATAGCGGGCCGTTACCGGTTGGGGGAGCGACTGGGCCGGGGCGGCATGGGGGTCGTCTGGCGTGCCTCGGACGAACTGCTCGCCCGGCAGGTGGCCGTCAAGGAAGTCGTTCTCGACCCGTCCCTGTCCGTCGCGGAGGCGCGGCAGTTGCGGGAGCGGACGCTGCGCGAGGCGCGGACGATAGCGCAGATCCGGCACCCGCACGTGATCGTCGTGTACGACGTGCTCGTCCAGGACGGGCGGCCGTACATCGTGATGGAGCTGATCGAGGGCGGCTCGCTCGCCGACCGGCTCGACGGCGAGGGGCCGTTGGCGGCGCCGGAGGCGGCCCGGCTCTGTCTGGCGCTGCTCGGCGCGCTGCGCGCGGCGCACACCGGGGGCGTGCTGCACCGCGACCTGAAGCCGGGCAATGTGCTGATGGAGGCCGGGACCGGCCGGGTGGTGCTCACCGACTTCGGGATCGCGCAGGTCGCGGGCGCGTCGACGCTCACGGAGCACGGCGCGTTCGTCGGCTCGCCCGAGTACACCGCGCCGGAGCGGATGTCGGGCGGTACGGCTGGGCCCGAGTCCGATCTGTGGTCGCTCGGGGTGCTGCTGTGCGCGGCGCTCACCGGCCGGTCGCCGTTCCAGCGGGACACGTTGGGCGGGATCGTCGCCGCGGTGATGACGGAGGAGGTCCGTCCGCCGGACGGCGCGGGCCCGCTGCTGCCCGTCGTACGGGGGCTCCTGGACCGCGACCCGGAGCGCAGAACCGATGCGGCGGAAGCGGAGCGGCTGCTGCGGGTGTTCGTGGAGACGGGCGTCGTCCCGCACGCGTCACAGCGGCGCGGCTTCCCGCCCGCTCTCGCCCCGCTGCGTACCGCCGCACAGCGCCTCCCGGTGTCCGGCGCCCGTAGTACGGGCGGCGGCCGGGGTACGGGGTCCGCGTCAGCCACGACGGCCGGCTCGGGCGGTACCGCGGGGGCCCAGGGGCGTGCGGTCGGGGCGGTGCGCCGGATGCCGCGGGCGCGCGCCGCGCTGCTCGCCGGGGTCCTGGTGGCGG
>NZ_JAAAHS010000549.1 GCF_009908195.1 Streptomyces boluensis
AGGTAAGAGGGGAGGAGAGGTGCGGGGAGGTGTGCGGGCTGAACTGGCGCTTCAGCGCGAGGACTTGGGGTCGAGTGCGTCCCGTACCGCGTCGCCGAGGAGGTTGAAGGCGAGCACGGTGATGACCAGTGCGCCGGCGGGGACGGCCAGGAACCACGGGTCGGACAGGTACCAGTTGCCTGCCTGGGCCGCGTTGAGCATCTGGCCCCAGGACGGAGTGGGGTCCTTCACGCCGACACCGAGGAAGGAGAGCGCGGCCTCGGCGGTGATGTTGGTGGGGATCATCATGGTCGCGTAGACCAGGACGACGCCCATCACATTGGGGATGATCTGCCGGAAGATGATGCTCCGCCGGGACGCCCCGTACGCGCGGGCGGCCTCGACGAACTCCTGCTCGCGCAACGAGAGCACCTGGCCGCGCACGACGCGGGCGAGGTACGCCCAGCCGAAGAAGCCCAGGATGATCACGAGTGAGGCGATCGGCAACAGGCTCCCCGAGTCGAGTGCGGTACCGCCGAGGCGGGACTGCATGATCGGGGTCAGCGACAGCACCAGGAGCAGGTGCGGGAACGCCAGGAACAGGTCCATCACCCGGCTGATCACCATGTCGACCTTGCCGCCGAAGTAACCGGCGGCGGCGCCGAGCACCGTGCCGAGCACCACGGACACCAGGGTGGAGAGCAGCGCGATGGTCAGCGAGATCCGAGCCCCGTACGCCATGCGCGCGAAGATGTCGCGGCCGAGGCCCGGTTCGAGCCCGAGCCAGTGCTCGGGGGACGGGAAGCGGTAGTACTCCAGGGGCAGTCCCGGTGTGTAGAACTCGTCGAGGTAGTCGGACCCGGTACGGGAGGTGAACGGGTCCTGGCCCTCGATCGCCACAAGGACCGGGGCGAGGAGCGCGAACAGCACGATCAGGGCCACCACGATCAGCGCGGCGACGGCGATCCTGCTGCGCCGGATGCGGAGCCAGGCCGTGCCGAGGAGCGAGCGGGCGGTGTCGGCGCCCGCGGCCTTCCCGGCCTTCCCGGCCTTCGCCGCCTTGTCGGTGCCGGCGGGTCCGGAACGCGGTGCGGGCAAGGTGGCCACCTGGGCGTCGGCGGGCTCCGGGGCACCGACGCGGTGGGTCTGACTCGGCGGCTCATGCGGATCCGTCACGTCGGTCCTTCGGCGCTCGAGGGGCTTGGATGGCCGGGACGGTATACCAGAAGGGGGTCTCGTCAACAGGGGTGTACGACACCTCGAACCGTCCCCGACCGGCCCGCCGACCGCCACCGGCACCGCACACGCCTCACCTCCGCACCCCCGCGAACTCCACATAACCGCAGTTCAGATGGGTCGAGTGACCCGACTCCGAGCTCGCTCCAGTCACCGGCCGCGCCCCGGAATTCCCGTACGCCGGACCACGCCGGCCCCGCCTCGGCAAGCCGTATACAAGACAGCCACACGCACCTCCTTCCCCTTTGGTATGCCATTACCTACGATGGCGGCCCGCCCCGACTCCCCAGGAGGTCGTATGCGTACCCGTTGGCGTGCCCGTCACGTACTCGCCCACCAGGACGGCGGCCATGTGCTGCTCAGGGACGGCGAGTTGGTGTGGGAGGACGACGTGATCGTGTACGTCGGCCCGCGCTACGACGGCCCGGTCGACGAGGACCGCGATCTCGGCGAGTCCCTCGTGCTGCCCGGCCTGATCGACCTGGACGCGCTCACCGACATCGACCACCTCGTCCTCGACTCGTGGTCCACCCCCGAGCGCGGCCGGGGCCTGCAGTGGTCCCAGGACTACTTCAGCAACCGTCGCCACGATGTGTTCACCCCCGAAGAACGCGCCACGGTCCGCGAATACGCCCTGGTCCAGCTCGCGTTGCACGGCATCACCACGTACATGCCGATCGCGTCCGAGGTGCACAGCGCCTGGGCCGAGCCGTACGACGAGCTGGTGACCATGGCCGAGACCTCGCGCCGGCTCGGGCTGCGCGGCTACCTCGGGCCCGCCTACCGCTCCGGCGTCAACGTCGCTCTCGCCGACGGCGGCCGGGGCGTCGACTTCGACGAGGAGCGGGGCCGCGCCGGACTGCGCGACGCCGTGCGCTTCCTCGACCACCTCGACGCCCTCGACGACCCGCTGCTCACCGGGGTGCTGCTGCCCTGCCGGATCGAGACCCTCACCGAGGAACTCCTTCGCGCGACCGCCGCCACCGCCCTCGACCGGGACGTCCTGGTCCGGCTGCACGCGATGCAGGGCGCCACCGAACGTGACCTGGTGCGCCGCACGTACGGCATGACTCCGCTCGAACTCCTCGACCACACCGGCCTGTTGGACACCCGGCTGCTCATCCCGCACACCTCCGTCGTGGACCGGCACCCCGATGTGTACGGCGAGGACCGAGGCGACCTGTCCCGGCTCGCCCGCGCCGGGGTGTCCGTCGTGCACTGCCCGCAGACCTCACTGCGGTACGGCTCGGTGCTGCACTCCTTCGGCGCGTACCGGCAGGCAGGCGTCAACCTCTGCCTCGGCACCGACTCGTTCCCGCCCGACCTGGTGCGCGGCATGGACGTCGGCGTGCACCTCGCCAAGGTGGTCGACGGCCGGATGGACGCGGCCCCCGCCGAGCACTACGTCGAGGCCGCCACGCTCGGCGGGTCCCGTGCCCTGGGCCGCGACGACCTGGGGCGGATCGAGCCGGGCGCGCAGGCCGACCTGGTCGCCTTCGACATCGGCGACTTCCGCGACGGCGTGCAGGACGACCCGGTCCGTACGTTCCTGCTCAACGGCACCGCACGGCAGGCCACCGACTCCGTGGTCGCCGGCCGTCCCGTCCTCGTCGACCGCGGCATACCGGGCGTCGACCTGGACGACCTGCACAAGCGGGCCCAGCTCCTGTTCGAGCGGATGCGGGAGGCGTACGGGGAGCGTGACGAGCTGCGCCGGGACGCCGACGAGCTGTTCCCGCCGACGTTCCCGCCCTACCGGGCGCAGGCGTGACGGGTCGGCGCACCACCGACCGCCCCTCCGTACTCCCGTCCTCGCTCGCCGAGCCGGCGTCCCTCTCGCACGTGGACCGCGCCGAGCGGCTGGTCCGCGCCCGGATCCACTCCGGTACGTACGCGCAGGGCACCCGGCTGCGGGAACGGGAGCTGTCGGAGACCCTCGGCGTCTCCCGTATCCCGGTGCGGGAGGCCCTTGTGCGGCTCGCCGCGGAGGGGCTCGTGGTGCTCTCGCCGCGGCGCGGCGCCACCGTGCGCCGGCTCACCCTCAGGGATGTCGACGAGCTGTTCGACCTGCGGCTCAGCCTGGAGGTGTTCGCCGCGCGGCGGGCCGCCGAGCTCAGCGCGCGGGGGCGGTCGTGGCCCGCGCTGCAACTGATCATGGACCAGGCGGAGGCGGCCACCCGGCGCGACTGCGCCGCCGACATCGCGGCCGCCAACACCGCCTTCCACGCCGAGCTGATCACCATGACCGGCAACCGGCTCCTTCAGGCCTCGCTGCAGCCGTCCCTCGGCCTGATGCACTGGCTGTTCCGCCTCACCTCCACGGACTCGGGTCCGCGGCTGCACTGCGAGGAGCACAAGAACCTCTGCTACGCGGTGTACGCGGGCAGGCCGCAGCTCGCCGAGGCGCTGGCGTACGCCCATATCGACGCCCGTCGGGAGGTCACGCTGCAGCGGCTCAGCGCGGTGCTACCACCGGAGTGAACTAGGGGCTCCGCCCCCGATCTTCCCCCCACCC
>NZ_JAAAHS010000055.1 GCF_009908195.1 Streptomyces boluensis
CGGGCGGGTCGGCTGAGTGGTCATAGCGGTCTCCTGGGGCGGTAGGGAGTGACGGGAGCGGGCGCGGTGGAGGGGGAAGGCGGAAAGCTTGTCCAGATAGTGAGCAACCTTCTGGCTCTTTACCGGGTTCTTATGGCGTCGAAGACTCGCTGACGTCTCGTCAACTTGCCTGTGGCGAAGGGGAAGCGCTCGCCGGTGCCCGGTATTTCACTGATGTCCGTATTGCGGGACGCCTTGACTGGAGCATGGCGGGTCCTTAGGTTCGCCTTACCTTACTTCCTATCGAAGGTTTTCAGCCATGCCTAGAACCGTGCTGCGTTCGCTCGCTGTCGCCGTCCCGCTCGCCTTCGCCCTGACCGCCTGCGGCGGCGGAGCTGCCGACGAGGGTGAGAAGACGCCCGCCGAGGGCCAGGCGAAGGAGACCGCACCGGCCGGTGTGGCGCACCAACACACCGTGCTCGAGGCGGAGATCGCGGCCAACGGCGGCGAGACCAAGGCCGGCGACTACCGCATCGGCTACATCGTCGAGGCGGCCGAGCCGTGGTTCGAGTCCAAGGAGGGCGGCAAGCACGCCGCGCACGGCATGGACGGCAAGCTGGTCAACCGTGAGCCGGTCAAGGGCGAGACCCACCACATCGAGATCATCCCGATGGAGGCCAAGACCGGCCGCATCGTCCCGGATGTGCCGATCCGCCTCGAGGTCGTCGACAGCAAGGGCAAGGTCGTCCAGGCCCAGGACCTGAACTTCTACTACGCCGAGTTCTTCCACTACGCCAACAACTTCTCCATCCCCAAGGGCGGCAAGTACACCCTGCGCGCCACGCTGGAGCGGCCGACGTTCCTGCGGCACGGCGCCAGCGGTGAGAAGCCCGCGTTGGGCGAGCGGACCACCGCCACCTTCCGCGACGTGGAACTCAAGTCGGGGAACTGACCGGTGGCGCCGACCTCCGAGAGACCGACGGCCGCTCTGGTGCCCCTGCAGGTCGGGGTACCAGGGTGGGTAGCGCCTGCCGACGACCGTCGCCCCACACCGGCCTGGGCACTCGTCGCCCTGGGAGTCCTGAGCTCCACCGCCCTGTTGGCCGCCTGCTGGGTGGCCGACCACGTTCATGCCGATGCGACCTTGCAGACCGCAGCCCGCTTTCTGCATCTCGTATCGCTCGTCGTCGGGCTTGGCTCCGTACTCGCCGTCGACTGGTTCGCCCTGCTGTGGGTGCTCGGACGGCGCCGGCTGCCCGAGGTCCTGCGCACCGCCTGCACCCTCCAGGTCCCGATATGGCTGGGCCTCGCCGGCCTTGTCGTCACCGGCCTGTTCCTCCGCCCCGACCTGGAATCGCCGCTGACCCTGCTCAAGCTGGGGCTCGTGCTTGCCATCACCCTCAACGGCCTTTACGCACATTGGCTCGGGCAGCGCCTCGACGGGTACCGGGACGGCCGGGTGCCGCGCCCGCTGCGCATCCGATCCGCTGTGGCCGCCTCGGTCAGTCAGCTCGGCTGGTGGGGCGCCAGCTTGATCGGCTTCCTCAACAGCCAGTCCTGACCACGACGGACGAGCTGTATCGCCAACTGCTTCGAGGGATGCCTGCGCAGCCTCTATGCGGGAGCGAAGCGCCTCGGCCTCCTCGCGCAGAATCTTCCGTCGGTGCAGCGGATCGGAAGTGGCGGCCATCGAGCGGATGGTGTCGAGGGGGAGCCCCGCCTCCTTGGCGCGCATGATGACGGCGACGCGAGTGAGGTCGGCGATGCCGTAGCGGCGCCGCCCGGCACCATCGCGTACAGGGGAGAGCAGCCCCAGAGTCGAAGAACTACGGTCCCTGTCCTACGAGTTGCTGGGCGGCGGCGCCGGAAAGTCAGTGGTGGACGTGGGGTGCGGCGCTGCCCGGGCCGTGGCGGAACTGATCGGCCAGGGTGTGAGGGCCATCGGTGTCGACCCGAGTGAGCGGATGATCGCAGTGGCCCGCGACCGGTGGCCCCAGGCCGACTACCGGATCGCCGGAGCGTACGAGTTGCCGCTGCCGGACGCCTCGGTGGACGGTTACCGGGCGGACAAGGTGTTCCATGAACTGGCCGAGCCTGAACGGGCGTTGGAGGAAGCCCGCAGGGTTCTGGCCCCCGGAGGGCGGATCGTGCTGGTCGGGCAGGACTGGGACACGTTCGTCATCGACTCATCCGATCCCGCCCTCACACGCACGCTCGTGCACGCCCGCGCAGGTATGACCGCGGGCCCTCGTACCGCTCGCCGGTATCGCAACCTGCTCCTTGACGCCCGCTTCGACGACGTGACGGTCGAGGTGCACACAGGTGTCTTCACCGGGCCGACGATGCTGCCCGTGCTCGTCGGACTGGCCGAAGGAGCCTGTTCCGTCGGTGCCGTCACGCGTGAGCAGACGGACAGGTGGATCGCCGAACAACGCGCGCGGGCCGAGGCGGACCGGCTGTTCCTGGCCTTGCCGATGTTCGTGGCGGCGGCGACGGCCGTGAGGGCTTGAGGCCGGGCGCGCAACCGTCAGAGACGCACGCGGTCGAGGTGGGATCAACCGAAGTGTGGTCACTCCCCAGCGATGCCGAGGAGAATCCGCGCCAGTTCGCTCGGCTGAGAGAGCATCGGCCAGTGGCCGGTATCCATCTCGATCAACTGCCAATGCTCGCTGGTCAGCAGCTCGGCCACGTCGTCACTCGGCTCAGGGTCACCGAGTGTGCACTTGACGTACGCCGCCGGGAGATCGCCGAGCGGCCGTTCCAGCGCGGCGGGTTCGGTCAGTGTGGCGCCCGGATGTGGCGTCGAGCCCTCCACGAGCCGTGTGATCTGCTCGTCGGTGAGGCCGTGTCCCTCGTAGTGGGCCGTGGGCGCGACCGGCCAGAATCCGCTGTTCTCGACGATCGATGCCCTCACCATCGCACCGCCGTCCGGCCAAGCGGAGACGAACGGTTCGCCATCGGCCGGGACGCTGGCGTCGACGAAGACCACACGGGCCAGCCGGTCAACGATCCGCCCGGCAGCCTGACCGACGGGGATGCCTGAGTAGCTGTGACCCACCAGGACGACCTCGCGCAGATCCTGGCGCTCGACCTCGTCAACGATGTCCTGGACGTGGGTCTGCTGCCCGGCCGGCACACCTTGCTTCTCAGCGAGCCCGGACAGCGTCAGCGGGTGGACGCCGTGGCCGGCCGCACCCAGATGGGGCAGCACCTCGTCCCACGCCCACGATCCGAGCCGTGCACCTGCGACCAATACAAAATTCGCCATGACCTATTGCCTCGCGCCTTCCTCCGCTGTCGCCGCCCAGGTGGCCAGGAGTTGCAGCTTGTCGTGGTCCGGGGTGTGGGGCGCGGCGCTGTACGCGGTGAGGGTGAGGCCGGGCTGGGCCGGGAGTTCCATGGCGTCGAAGTCGAGGGTGATGACGCCGACGGCCGGGTGGCGGAAGGACTTCCGGCCCGTGTAGTGGAGGCGCACGTTGTGTTGGGCCCAGGCGGTGCGGAACTCCTCGCTGCGGGTGACGAGTTCACCGATCAGGCCGGTCAACTCGCGGTCGCCGGGCGCGCGTCCGGCCTCGGTGCGCAGTAGGGACACGGTGGTGTTCACGGACTCGTCCCAGTCGGGGAAGTAGTCACGCCCGGCGGGGTCGAGGAACTGGAACCGGGCGATGTTGACCGTCCGCTGGGACCCGTCCGCGTACAGCGGGCTGTACAGGGCGCGGCCCAGCGGGTTCGTGGCGAGGACATCCAGGCGGCCGTTGCGGATGAAGGCCGGGCAGTCGCTCATGGAGTTGAGCACGCGCAGAGCGCTGTCGGGGAGTGGCCCGCGGGGGCGCTTGGTGCGGCGCGCGGGGCGTTTGGCGGCGGCGCGGGCCAGGTCGTGGAGGTGCGCGCGTTCGGCCTCGTCGAGCTGCAGGGCGTTCGCGACGGAGTCGAGGACTTCCTCGGAGGCGCCGGCGAGGTGGCCGCGTTCCAGACGTACGTAGTAGTCGACGCTCACGCCGGCGAGCAGGGCGACCTCCTCGCGGCGCAGGCCGGGCACGCGCCGGTTGCCGCCGTACGCGGGCAGGCCCGCCTGCTGCGGGGTGATCTTGGCGCGGCGGGAGGCCAGGAACTCGCGGATGTCGCTCTGCGTACTCACGCCTTTCAGGCTAAGTCGGCTTGTGGCCGCGTGGGGGGTTCTGTCGGTACCTGGAACAGCAGTCCCTTCCTCATCTTTCTGACCTGCGGTTTCCTCGATATCGGCACCGATTGAGGCCGTACAGGAGCAGCCGTACGGGAGTAACCAGCTTGACCGAGGAGTTCGTGCCGACCACCCACACACATCCCCCTCTCACCTCCCATCTCCAAACTCACGGAGCGACACCCCCATGAGCAAGGTCTTCTTCATCACCGGCGCCGGGCGTGGCCTGGGCGCGGACATCGCCCGCCAGGCCCTCGCCGCCGGTCACCAGGTCGTGGCCACCGGCCGCCGCCCCGAGCGCGTCCTCGACGCCCTCGGCGGCGAGCGGGACAACCTCCTGGCCACCGCCCTGGACATCACCGACCCGGCCGCCGCCGAGCGGGCCGTGCGGGCCGCCGTCGACCGCTTCGGCCGCATCGACGTCCTGATCAACAACGCCGCGAACTTCTACGCCGGGTTCTTCGAGGAGCTCTCCGATGCCCAGCTCCGCGCGCAGATCGAGACGAACCTCTTCGGCCCGATGAACGTCACGCGCGCCGCCCTGCCCGTGCTGCGCGCCCAGCGCTCCGGGCACGTCATCACCATCTCCTCCCTCGCGGGAGCGGTCGGCGTCGACTTCTGCGTCGCCTACTCGACGGCCAAGTTCGGCATCGAGGGCTTCATGGAGTCCCTGCGCCACGACGTCGAGCCGTACGGCATCCACACCACGATCGTCGAGCCGGGCTTCTTCCGTACGGAACTCCTGGTGGACTCGTCGACGACGTACGCGGAGCTGTCCATCGACGACTACGCGCAGCGCACCGCCGAGACGAAGAAGGTCTGGGAGTCGATGAACGGGCAGCAGTCCGGCGACCCGGTGAAGCTCGCCGACGCGCTGCTCTCCGTGGCCGCCCTCGACCAGCCGCCGCTGCGCTTCGTCGCCGGTGACGACTGCCTGCAGGCCGTCGAGGCCAAGGCGAGGGAACTGCTCGCCCAGGTCGAGGCGTCCCGCGAACTCGGCTCGGGCCTCGCCCACACGGACGCCTGACGCGCACGCCCCACTCCAGCACCGAGGATCGAACCATGGAACACGTCACCAGCACCCCCACCGCGAAGGCACCCGCCGAACGCTTCACCGGCGACGTCTACCTCAACCTCATCGAGAACCCCACCGAACCGGCACGCCTGGCCATGGGCCTGGTCCGCTTCACCCCCGGCGCCCGCACCAACTGGCACTCCCACGCCCTGGGCCAGGTGCTGCACATCACCGACGGGGCCGGCCTGGTCGGCACCCGCGACGGCCACGTCGTACGTGTCAGGGCGGGGGAGACGGTCAAGTGCCCAGCGGGGGAAGAACATTGGCACGGCGCCACCGACACCAACCTCATGGCCCACATCGCGGTCGTGGTCGGCGACGGAAGCGGTGACGGCACCACATGGCTGGAGGCCGTCACCGACGAGCAGTACGACAGGGCCCTCAGTGAGGGGTGAGACGGGCCTTGGTCAGGGCGAAGGACGTACCGCGCTCCGTGGAGGTCTTTTCAGAGGCGGCGCATCCAGCTGGCTATGCCGTGGCCGAGCGCCAGGTAGATCAGCGCGGGCAGGCCGTAGTTGAGGATGACGCGGAGCCCCTCGACGTCCATGGTGAAGATGTCCTGGGCCCACCAGCCGAACCATTCGGCCACGCCCTGCACGAACTCGACGAACGGGTTCGAGAGGTTGGCGTCGAGCAGGTACAGCACGATCCACAGCCCCAGGAACGCGGCCGCGATGTCACCGATCGATTGGACGAGGAGGGCGGCACGGCGCTGCCCGGAACCGTCTCGGGGGCGTTCGCGGCGGGTGGGCTGCTGGGCCGCGTAGACAGGCGGCGGAGCCTGAGCCGGACCCGGTGCGGGATAGGGGGCCTGGCCGGGGCCGTGAGCGTACGGGTCGGGGCCGTACGGGTCCGGGCCGTTGTACGGCTGGCGGGGCAGGGGGCCGTTGTCACTCACGAGGAAACCCAATCCGGCGTGTTCACGCCTCGGACACAGAGCGGAACCACGGCGGAGCCATGGCTGGATCGCGGGCTCGGCCCGCACTGCCTTCTGCGCCGCTGGACAACCCGTGCGTTACACGCGCCCACCGCTCGAACCGAGCGCGGGCGAACAGGCGGGCACATCGTGTACGTCCCGCAGTCGCACCGCAGTCGCAATCTGTGCACAACCGGGGCCGCCACCCCCCACGGGAGAGACCCCGGTTGTGCCACGTGCGGCCGCTACGTGTTCATAGCCGCATTCCGTTCAGCGGCATACCGGTTTGGAGTGTTACACCCCCACGAAAAGTGGACCTGGAATCCCCATACGTGAAGATCTCGCGAAGGCCGCGGCGAGGGCCACGGTGAGGCCGCGGTGAGGGCCGCCGTGCGGGAGGCCGGAGTGGCCGGGCGCGCTCAGCCGGACTCGCGCGCCGGTTCCGTCAGCTGCCGCCAGGTCCGCACCAGCTGGCTGAACTCCTTGACCTGGACGAGTACGTGGTCGCGCGCGGCGTTCTCCGCGGCCTCGGCGTCGCCGGAGGTGATGGCGTCGGCGATGGCGCGGTGTTCGGCCAGGGAGCGCCGCATGCGGTCCGGGACGCGCAGTTGCAGTCGGCGGTACGGCTGCAGGGCTCGCTTGAGCGCGTGGGCCTGCCCGCGCAGGTACTCGTTTCCGCAGGAGTCGTAGACGATGCCGTGGAACCGGGCGTTGGCGTAGTAGTAGGGGTCCGCGTCGCCGGCCGTCGCGTGGCTCTCGCATTCGCGCAGTGCGCCTTCGAGCTCGGCCAGTGCCTCCCGCTCGATGCGGCGTGCGGAGAGCCGCGCCGCCATCCCCTCCAGCTCGGCCATGACCTCGAACCGCTCGGCCAGCTCGGAGACGCTCAGCTCGGTGACGAACGTGCCCTGCTTGGGCCGGATCTGTACGAGTCCGGAGCGCTCCAGGGCTTGAAGCGCTTCCCGGATCGGCGTGCGGGAGCAGCCGAATTCCTGCTCGAGGCGTGCGGGGTCAAGGCGCTCGCCGGGACGGTAGTGACCGTCGACGACAGAGTTCTCGAGCGCGTCACGGACGCGCTGGGCTTCCGGGACCCGGGCCATGTGTACCTCCGAGCGGTCAGGTTATCCGGGCGCGAAGGGGGTGGTGCGGGCGCCTCGATGTGTCCTACGTTAGCTCTGTTATATATATCGTTCGGACGGAGGGTGTGGGGATGGAACGGCATGACGGCTGGCTGCTGACCGACCTGTTCCAGGCGCTCGGCCGCCGGCGCGGCGCGGATCCGGCCGCCGGAGAGCCGCCGGGCCCGCCCCCTGACTCCTCTGACTCCTCCCTCGACCAGCTGCTCGCCGCCTGCGAAGTCCTCATGAGCGGCATGGGCGAAGCCTCGATGCGCGCGGTCGCGGCCAGGGCGCTCGCCGCGTACGACGAGCTCGACGACGACGGCAAGCGGGCCTTCTTTACGCACATCACCCAGGCCTACGACGCCGACGCCGACCGGGTCCGTGCCGCCTTCCGCCGCTGGGAGGATGCCCGCGGCGCCGGATCCCGCGGCGCGGAGGAGCTCGTCCGCCTCTTCGACGTGGTCGAGCCGGCCCGCCAGCAGTTGTTGCGCCGTATGAACCATGCGCCCGACGCCACGCTCGCCCTGGTCGAGATGCGCGCGGACCTGCGCCGGTTGATGCACCGCCACCCCGAACTCCGGCCCCTCGACCACGACTTCCACCACCTGCTCACCTCCTGGTTCAACCGCGGCTTCCTGCGGATGGCGGAGGTCACCGGGGACGCGCCGAGGGAGCTGCGGCAACACCTGATGCGGGGCGAGCGGGTCCACCCGATGGGGAGCGGCGCCGAGCTCCGCCGCCGTCTGGAGCCGGAGGACCGTGCCGTCTACGCGTTCTTCCACCCGGCCACCGGGGACGTACCGCTGATCTTTGTCGAGGTCGCTCTCGTACGCGGTCTGCCGGACCGTATCGCTCCGCTGCTTGAACCGGGCCCGGCGCTCAGCCCTTCGGACGCGGACACGGCGGCGCTCTACTCGATCAACAACGCCCTGGACGGGCTGGCCGGAGTCTCCTTCGGCAGCTTCCTCATCAAACAGGTCATCGAGCAGGTGGGTGAGCAGCTTCCGCATCTGACGCAGTTCGCCACGCTCTCGCCCCTTCCCGGATTTCGGCGCTGGCTCGGTCAACAGGCTGTACATAGCGCCGAGTTGGGCCCGCTCGTCCGGGAGCTGGACGCCCTGGAGGGCGCGGAGGACCTGGCTGCGGCGGACATCGAACCGATCCGCGCCCGGCTCCTTCCCGCCCTTGCCCGGTACGTCGCGGTCGAGCGGCGCGGCGACGGACGCCCCCTCGATCCGGTCGCCCGCTTCCACCTGGGTAACGGAGCCGCCGCCTGGCAGTTGAACTGGCCGGCGAACAACTCGGCCGAGGCGTGGCGGCAGTCGTACGGCGCGATGATCAACTACCGCTACGAACCGGGAGAGTTGGAGCGCCGCCACGAGGACTTCGTCCGCCGCGGCACCGTCGCCCTCGGCCGACCTCTGAGCGACGCCTTCCCGCAGGCCCTCGCGGCTTCCACCACCGCTACCGCTCCCGCTCCCGCTGCAAACGATCGTTGAGAGAGGAACACCCCCCTCATGGCACCCCTCATGGCACCCCTCGTAGCGCCGCCCTTCACCACCATCCACCGGTCCTTCGCCGAGCAGGTGGAACGGCAGCCCGACAAGGCGCTGTTCGAGCTGCACGACGGCCGGCGGATCACCTACCGCGAGACGGCGGGCACCGTGGGGCGGATCGCCGCCCGGCTCGTCGCTGACGGTGTCACCCCTGGTGACCGGGTCGCCGCGCAGGTGGACAAGTCCCCGGAGGCCATCGCGCTGTACCTGGCGACCCTGCGGATCGGCGGTGTCTTCCTGCCGCTCAACACCGCGTACACCGGTGCGGAGATGGAGTACTTCATCGGCGACGCCCGGCCGCGCGTCCTTGTCTGCTCCCCGGAGCGGCGGGCCGACCACGCGCACCGCGCGGGGCGGGACCTCGTCGTCGAGACGCTCGGCAGCAACGGCGACGGCACTCTCCTCGAGGGCGACGGCCGCCACGACGAGGACATCGACGCCTCCGCCGACGACCCGGCGGCGATCCTCTACACCTCCGGCACGACCGGACGCTCCAAGGGCGCGGTGCTCACCCACGGCAACCTCGCCTCCAACTGCCGGGCACTGCTTGACTCCTGGCAGTTCACCGACCAGGACCGGCTGATCCACGCGCTGCCGATCTTCCACGTCCACGGACTCTTCGTCGCCGCGAACATGACGCTCGTCGCCGGTGCCTCCATGTACTACCTGCCGAGGTTCGACGTCGACACGGTCGTGGACCTGCTGCCCCGCGCCACGGTGCTCATGGGTGTGCCCACGTTCTACACGCGGATGGTGAAGCACGACCGGATCGGCCTGGAGGCCTGCGCGTCGATGCGGCTGTTCGTCTCCGGCTCGGCGCCGCTGCTCGCGAGCGACCACGAGGCCTTCGAGGCCCGTACGGGACACGCCATCCTGGAGCGCTACGGGATGACCGAGACCGGCATGAACACCACCAACCCGTACGAGGGCGGCCCGCGCAAGCCCGGCACTGTCGGCAAACCGCTGCCCGGCACCGAGATCCGGGTGGTGGACGGCGAGACCGGCAAGGCGCTGCCCGACGGGGAGGTCGGCAGCATCGAGGTCCGTGGCCCGAACGTGTTCAGCGGGTACTGGAAGATGCCGGAGAAGACCGCGTCCGAGTTCCGCGCGGACGGGTTCTTCATCACCGGCGACCTGGGCCGTGTCGACGAGGACGGCTACCTGTGCATCGTCGGCCGGGGCAAGGACCTGGTGATCTCCGGCGGCTACAACATCTACCCGAAGGAGATCGAGGAGCGGCTCGACGCCCACCCCACGGTCCTCGAGTCCGCCGTGATCGGGGTCCCGCACCCGGACTTCGGCGAGACGGTGGTGGCCGTCGTCGTCCCGGCGCCGGGTCAGGAGCCCGCGGAGGCCGAGCTGCTGAAGTTCATTGCCGGCGACCTCGCCCGGTTCAAGCACCCGCGCGCCGTACGCGTCGTCGAGGCGCTGCCGCGCAACGTGATGGGCAAGGTGCAGAAGGCCGAGCTGCGCAAGCGTTACCAGGACCTGTTCGCGGGCTCGAACGCCTGAAGGGGCAGGGCCGGCAACAGCACATCGCTAGGGCCTGTCGTTCGGATCTTGCCGGGGTCGCAGGGCCTGGCACGCACGCCCCCAAGCTCTCGGCTTCGCTCGAGCAGGGGGGACCCCCACGGCGCCGCCGTCGGTTGCCAATGCTCCGCAGTGGCGCCCTCCTCCGCCTTGCAGCTGCACGCTCCCCCAAGCTCTCGGCTCCGCTCGAGCAGGGGGCACCCCCATGACCCCGCTCAACTCGACCGATTCGCACCGCCGACCTGATCCGGCCTGATCCGAACGACAGGCCCTAGGGTCGTTCCCGTGACGCACCCCGTACCGGCCACCCGGACCGCCGCCCCCGCTGCCAAGCCCGAGCGCCCTTCCACGCACCCGAGCGTGCCCGCGGGCACACCGCGCGGGCCGCTGGACGGCCTTGACCAGCGGATCGTCGCGGCTCTGCAGATCGACGGGCGGGCCTCGTGGCGGCGGATCTCAGCGGCCCTCGGGGAGCCCGAGCGGAAGGTGGCGCGGCGCGGGCTGCGGCTCCTCGAGAGCGGGGACGTCGCCGTGCGCGGGCTCGTCATGCGGGGCGAGACGGTGATCCTGCGGATGACGTGCCGGCCGGGCACAGTGCGGGACGCGGCCGTGGCGGCGGCCCGGCGCGCCGACTGCAT
This sequence comes from Streptomyces boluensis, assembly GCF_009908195.1. Lineage (GTDB taxonomy): Bacteria > Actinomycetota > Actinomycetes > Streptomycetales > Streptomycetaceae > Streptomyces > Streptomyces boluensis. The sequence continues at coordinate 10,993 of NZ_JAAAHS010000055.1, forward strand.
CTTCTCGTACGCGCTGGCCGGACCCGTCGACTGCGTGGCCGAACTGCAGTGCCCGCCGGGCCGGTTGGCGCCGCTGATGCTCGACGAGGTGCCGGCGCTGCCGGGCCTCGTCTCGCAGAGCGTGTCCCCGGTGCTGCGGTACTTCCGCACGGTGCACGAGTGGTCACCCGGGATCCTGGACGCCGGAGAGGTCGAGGCGCTCGGCGGGCCGTCCGGCACCCTGGGAGAACCCGGTCCGGCGGAGATCGAGGTCGGGCCGGAGGAGTTGGCGATCCTGGGGGCGCTCGCCGAGGACGGGCGGCGCACGTACGAGGAGCTGGCGGCCGCCGCCGGGGTCTCCGTGGCGACGGCGCGGCGCCGGGTGGAGACGCTGACGAAGGAAGGCGTCGTGAGCATCCGGGCCGCGGTCGAGCCCGCGCTGCTGGGCCTGCCGGTCGAGGCGCTGCTGTGGATCAAGGTCAGGCCCGACGAGGTGGAGAAGGCGGGCCGGCTGCTCGTCGAGTCCCCGCTCGTGCGGTACGCGGCGGTCGTGATGGGTGAGCATCAGCTCCTGGTCGACGTGACGCAGCCGTCGAAGGCCGCGCTGCACGAGTTCCTGACGGCCTCGCCGTGGGTGCGGCACGTGGAGGCCGTGCAGTCCCATCTGGTCGTCGAGTCCTTCAAGCGCAGCGGTGTCGAGTTCCCCGGCGCCAGCCAGCACGCTTCGTAACGCGACTGAAATCCTCAACATCAGCAATCTGGCGTCTTAAAACTTCATAGCGAACGAGCTATTGACTGAAAGGGTCAGCGGCTCCAGTGTGGTGCACCACACGCGTCGCGTCTCGGCCACCGGCCGGATCTGCATCACTTCGGCGACGCCCACCGTGCCTGCTGCCCTAGGACTGCCATGCCCGTTGCCCCTGGCCCCGTCGCCCCCAGCTCCGCCGAAACCACGGAAACCACGGAATCCGCCGAATCCGCCGTGTCTGCCGTGTCTGCCGCGCCTGCCGCGTCCGCCGTGTCCGGCCAGGACGAGATCTGCCTGCTCGACGCCGTCGACCTCGCGGCCCGGGTCCGCCGCGGTGAGCTCTCGGCCCGCGAGGTCGTCCAGGCCCACCTCGACCGCATCGAGCGCCACAACACCGCCGTCAACGCGATCGTCACCCTGGACGCCGAGGGCGCGCTCGCCGCGGCCGCGGCCGCCGACGAACGACAGGCGCGCGGCGAGGAGTTGGGCCCGCTGCACGGCCTGCCGATCGCCTTCAAGGACACGCACCTCACCTGCGGCATGCGCACCACGCACGGCTCACCGCTGTTCGCCGAGCATGTCCCGCACGAGGACGAGCTGCTCGTACAGCGCATCCAGGACGCGGGCGCCATCCGTATCGGCAAGACCAACGTCCCCGAGTTCGCGGCCGGTTCGCACACCTTCAACCCGGTCTTCGGCGCGACCCGGAACCCGTACGACCTGACGCGCTCGGCGGGCGGCAGCAGCGGTGGGGGCGCGGCTGCGCTCGCCGCCGGGTTCCAACCGCTCGCCGACGGCAGCGACATGGGCGGCTCGCTGCGCAACCCGGCGTCGTTCTGCAACGTCGTCGGGCTGCGTCCCACCCCCGGCCGCGTCCCCTCGCACCCCACCGGCAACCTGTGGGACACGATGGGCGTGGCCGGGCCGATGGGCCGCACCGTCGCCGACACCGCGCTGCTGCTCTCCGTCATGGCCGGGCCCGACCCCCGCGTCCCGATCTCCCTTGACGAGCCGGGCGCCTCCTTCCGCGCGCCGCTCGCGCGCGACATCGCCGGCCTGCGCGTCGCGTTCGCCCCCGACCTCGGCGGCCGCGTCCCCGTCGACCGCGATGTGCGCGACGTCATCGAGCGGCAGGCCCGGGTCTTCGAGGACCTCGGCTGCGTCGTCACCGAGGACTGCCCCGACCTGGGCGGCGCCGAGGACGTGTTCCGCACGCTGCGCGCCCAGGAGTTCCACCACGGTCTCGGCGCGCTGCTCGACAGCGACCGCGCGTCGCTGAAGTCCAGCCTCGTCTGGAACATCGAGGAGGGGCGGCGTCTGACCGGCGCCGACCTCGCCCGCGCCCGCACCGGGCACGCCCGCATCCACCTCGCCGCCACCGCCTTCTTCCAGCGGTACGACGTGCTGATCGCCCCGGTCAGCCAGGTCACCCCGTTCGCCGTCGAGTCGGAATACCCCACCGACATCGACGGGGAGCCGCAGCACACCTACCTCGACTGGATGCGCTCGGCGTACTTCGTCACCGTCCTGGGCTCACCCGCCCTCTCCGTCCCCGCCGGCTTCACCTCAGCCGGGCTTCCCGTCGGCCTCCAGATCGTGGGCCCGCCCCGCGCCGAGAGGACCGTGCTCGGGATCGGCGCCGCCTACGAGGCCGCCACCGCGCACGGACGCCGTCGCCCCTCCCTCCCGTAGCCGTTGGAGCCCCGATGAGATCACCGCACGTGCTCTGGGCCGTCGTGCCCGTAGTGGCTTTCCTCAGTACCCCGTTCCTGCCTTTCGTCAACGGCCCGCACCTCTGGTTCGGCATCCCCTCCGTCCTCGCCTGGTGCCTGCTGTGGACGGCCGGTACGACGGCTTCGCTCGCGCTCGTCGAACACTTCGCCCGGCACACGGACGAGGGCGACGAGGACGACAGCGTGATGCGCGACGCGTACGAGGAGGCCGCCGCGTGAACACCACCATGGCCATCACCCTGATCGGCATCGTCACCATCGCGGTCGTCGGCATGACAGGCCGTAGGCCCGGCCGTGGGGAGTTCAGCGAATGGACGGTGGGGAAGCGCAAGTTCTCCACGTTCACCACCTGGTTCCTGCAGGCGGGCGAGGCCTTCACGACGTTCAGCTTCCTCGGACTCGCAGGCATCGCCTTCGGCGGCGGCGTCGCCGCGGCCTTCGCGCTCTGCTATCTCGCGATCAACTTCATCCTGCAGTACTTCACCGCGCCCCGCATGCGTGAACTGGGCCGCAAGGGCGGCTACTTGACGCAGGCCGACTTCTTCACCGACCGCTTCCGCAGCCCCCTGCTCGGCAAGGTCGTCGCCGTCGTCGGAGCCGTCTTCCTGCTGCCGTACCTCCAGCTCCAGATCACCGGGCTCGGCCTGATCGTGCAGCTCGCCACCGGCAGCCGCACCGGCGGCAACCTGAGCATGGTGCTCGCCACCGTCCTCACCGTCGCCTTCGTCCTGTGGTCCGGCATCCGCGGCATCGCCCGCGTCGCCTACCTCAAGGACGCCCTGATGATCGTCGGGCTCGTGGTGCTGATCGTCGGTGTGGCCCTGTCCGTGAACGGCGGCATCGGCGGCCTGTTCGAGACCGTAAGGGACAGCCAACCGAACCTTCTGACGTTCCATCAGGAGGGTTACGACGCCACGTTCTTCGTCACCGCCGTCATCATCTCCGGCCTCGGCGGCGGACTCGGCACCATGGCTCATCTGTGGCCGCCGGTCCTCGCCGCCGGCAGCGGGCGGGCCCTGCGCAAGAACGCGATCTGGCTGCCGCTCTACCAGATCGCACTCGGCATCCCGGTGATCGTCGGCTTCGCCGGCATCCTCCTGGTGAAGCAGGGCTCGGCCCCGAACGCCGTCGCCCTGACGCTCGCAGGCCAGACCCTGCCGGGCTGGCTCGTCGGCGTCGTCGCGGTCGCCGCCGCCTCGGCGGCGATGGTGCCGTCCGCCGCCATCGTCGTCGGCATCTCCAGCCTGCTGTCCCGCAACCTCCTCAGCGTCGGCAACGAGCGCACGCAGCTGCGCACCAACCACATCTGCGTGATCGGGGCCGCGACGCTCGCCCTCGTCCTCGGCCTGACACGGCCTGGACTCCTGGCCGACCTGCTGCTGCTCACGTACGGCGGCCTCACCCAGCTCGCCCCGGCGATCGTCATGGGCCTCGCGAAGAAGGTCCGCCTGGACGCCGTGCCCGCACTGCTCGGCATCCTGACCGGCGTCGGCGTCCTGATCTGGCTCACCTTCGGCGGCGTGGACGTCGGCACCTTCGACACCGGACTCATCGCCCTCGTCCTGAACGTGGCGGTCACCGCCGTCGCCCAGACGGTGCTGCGGTCCCGCTCCGTCGCCCCGGTCCCGGCCGAGGCCAACTGACCGGCCGCCGGGCCGCGCGCGGTGTGGGGCCGCGCGCCGCCCGGCGGTCCACCGGGGGAGGTCAACTGTCCAGTGAGAGCGCGTTCTTGGCGTACGCGACGGACTCCTCCGAGGCGGGCCCGCCGGAGTTCTCCGTGGCCAGGGCCTGGTTGAGGGTGACGAACGGACGCATCCGCCGCTCGTACCGGGCATACGCGGCGCGGTGGTCGCCGTCGGCCCGCGCGAGGGAGTCGGCCAGTACATGGGCGCCGACGAGGGCCAGGCTTGTGCCCTGCCCCGAGAGCGGGGAAGGGCAGTAACCGGCGTCCCCGAGCAGGGTCACCCGGCCCCGCGACCACTGGTCCATCCGGATCTGGGCCATGGCGTCGCAGTAGAAGTCGGGCGCCTTCCGGGCGGCCTCGGCCAGGCGGGACCCCTCCCACCGCATCGAGGCGAGCTTGCCCACGACGCGTTCCTGGAGGGCGTCGCCGGTACGGAGGTCGTCGGCGAGGGGAGCGGACTCGAAGCCGTACGCGATCCGCAGTTCGGTGTTGTCGCGTACGGGCATGATGCCGAACCCCGCGTCGCCGTCCCGCAGCCACATCTGCCAGTCCTCCAGGTCGAGGAAGTTGTCCGCGCTGAACACCGAGAGGTAGCTCCCCAAGTGGTGGGCGTACCGCTCCTCCGGGCCGAAGGCCAGGCGCCGCACCGTCGAGTGGAGGCCGTCGGCCCCGACCACGAGGTCGAACACGCGGGACGGCCCGTGCGCGAAGTCGACGCGCACGCCGGACTCGTCCTCGTCGAGCGCGGTGACACTGTCGCCGAAGAGGTACTCGACGCCTGCGCGCGTGTGCTCGTACACGATCCGTACGAGGTCCTCGCGGAGCACCTCGATGTCGTCGCTGTCGAGCCGGCCGCTGCTGAAGGTCGCCTCGGTGGAGCGGTCGACCTCCTGGCCGTCGGGGTCGAGCATCGACATGCCGCGCATCCGGGTCCGTACCCGGGCCGCCTGCTCCAACAGGCCCATCCGCTCCATGACTTCGAGCGCGACACCGCGGATGTCGACGGCCTGGCCACCGGCGCGCGGGGCCGGAGCGCGTTCCACGACGGTGGGCTCGAAGCCGTGGTGGCGCAGCCAGTAGGCGAGGACGGGCCCGGCGATTCCGCCGCCGGAGATGAGTACGGTCCGCATGAGTGGCTCCTCCACTGGTCAGGTCAGGTCAGGTCTTCTGCTCTGTACGCTGTACGCGTTCTGAACGTACGCCGTACGCGCAGCTCCCTCAACTGGCCATATGCGACTGTGTACTAGGGCAGTTCGCACCCGATCCGACGTTGCCGCTGCTACGCTCTGCACTAGTACAGGACAGGAAGGTGGCAGGCCGTGACGAAGACCACAGGGGCAGCCGGTGATCCGCCCTATCTGCGGATCGTCGCCGAGATCAGGCGGCGCGTCGCGGACGGCGAACTCGCCCCCGGGGACCGGGTTCCCTCGACCCGGCGGATCGCCGGTGAGTGGGGCGTCGCGCTCGCCACCGCCACCAAGGCCCTGACCACCTTGCGCCTGGAGGGAGTTGTCGAGGCCCGGCCCCGGATCGGCACGGTCGTCGCCGGTGCCGGTGTCGCCGCCGGATCAGCCCCCGCCGCGTCGCCCCACAAGCGCCCGTCACCCGCCCCGGAGCCCGGCCAGGAGCAGGACCAGGACCAGGAGCTGAGCCTCGACCGGATCGTCCGTGCCGCCGTCGAGATCGCCGACGCCGAAGGGCTCCCGGCGCTCTCCATGCGCGGCGTCGCGGCCCGCCTCGGCGTCGCGGCGATGTCGACCTATCGGTACGTGCCGAGCAAGGAAGACCTCGTCCTGCACATGGCCGACGCCGCGTTCGGCGAGGAGTCCTGCCCCGTGGGCGCCCCCGAGGACTGGCGCACCCGTGTCGAGCTGGGCGCCCGGACCCTGTGGAGCCTGTACCGCAAGCATCCGTGGCTGGCCCAACTCGGCTCCCTCACCCGCCCGTTGCTCGTGCCCAACCTGATGGTGCACGGCGAGTGGATCCTGAGCGCCCTCGACGGCCACGGGCTCGACCCCACGACCCTGTTCGACATCCACGTACTGATCTACAGCCACGTCCAGGGCCTGGCGGCGCACCTGGAGCTGGAAGCGCACGCCGAGGCGACCACGGGCCAGTCGGACGAGCAGTGGATGGACAGCCGCGCCCCCGACCTCAGGGCCCTGGCGGAATCCGGCCGCTTCCCGACCTTCGCCAAGGTGGTCGGCGGCTTCGAGGACGGCTACGACCTGCGCCTCGACACCCTCTTCGAGTTCGGCCTCACGGCACTCCTCGACGGGTTGGCTCCGCTTGTCGAAGGGCGCGAGGGCGGTCGGCGGCGCGACGCCCCGTAGCCGCTCAGCCGTTGCGGTACAGGCTCGTGAGCAGTTCGATCGCCGCCTGCGTCGCCGGGTGCGCGTCGTCCCGGCACCAGGCGAGGCGTACGGCGACGGGCTCGGCGTCCCGGACCGGGCGGTAGACGATGCCGGGGCGCGGGTACTGGTGGGCGGTGGCCTCCGCCGTCATGCCGACGCAGCGGCCGCTGGAGATCACCGTGAGCCAGTCGTCGACGTCGTGGGTGTCCTCGGTGCGCGGGCGGGCGTCGGGCGGCCACAGCTCGGCGGTGGTCGTGCCGGTGCGCCGGTCGACGAGGATCGTGCGGCCCTCGAGGTCGGCGAGGCGCACAGAACGGCGCCCGGCGAGTGGGTCGTCACCGGCCAGGGCGCACAGTCGGCGCTCAAGGCCGACGATCGCCGAGTCGAACCGCCGCTCCTCCAACGGCCTGCGCACCACCGCCAGATCGCAGGCGCCCTCCGCGAGCCCGGCGGTCGCGGAGTTGACCCGGACGAGACGCAGCTCGACCGTACCGGGGTGCGCCTGGGCCCAGCGGCGCTGGAACGCCGCGGTGTGCCGGCCGAGCGCCGACCAGGCGTACCCGACCCGCAGCACCGTGTGGCCCGACGTGGCCGCCTCGACCAGCGCCTCCGCCTCACCGAGCACCCGCCGCGCCTGCGCCACCACCCGAAGCCCGGTCGCGGTCGGCGCCACCTCGCGCGAGGTGCGCCTCAACAGCCGTACGCCCAGGGCGCGTTCGAGCGAGGCGAGCGTACGGGACACGGCCGCCTGCGAGACGCCGAGCGCTATGGCGGCGTCGGTGAAGCTGCCCTCGTCGACGATCGCGACGAGACAGCGCAGTTGCCGCAGCTCCAGACCTCCAGAACGATCCATGACTCCAGCGTATAGATGGTTCCACTGACGCATTTTGCGTATAGCCGGCGCGGGTGGACTCTCGGGCCATGCGAGCCTCCCGCGCCTCCGCGACCCTGATCTCCGCCACGCCCGAACCCGTACGTACAGCCGCCTCCGCACCGGCCGGCGGCCGGGGTGCCGGGGTGGCCGTGATGGTCGGCAGCGGGCTCTCCAACCAGACCGGCGCCGCGATCGGCTCGCTCGCCTTCCCGGTCCTCGGCCCGCTGGGCGTCGTGGCGGTACGGCAGTACGTCGCCGCCCTGGTCCTCTTCGCCGTCGGCAGGCCGCAGTTGACGTCATACACCTGGGCGCAGTGGCGGCCCATGCTGCTCCTCGCGGTGGTGTTCGGCACGATGAACCTGTCCCTGTACAGCGCCATCGACAGGATCGGCCTCGGTCTCGCGGTCACCCTCGAATTCCTCGGCCCGCTGACCATCGCCCTGGCCGCCGTGCGCCGCCGCGTGGACGCCTGCTGCGCGGTGCTCGCCGTGGCGGGTGTCGTCGTCCTGATGCGCCCGCAGCCCTCCACCGACTACCTCGGGATGGCGCTCGGCCTGCTCGCCGCCTGCTGCTGGGCCGCGTACATCCTGCTCAACCGGACCGTCGGCCGCCGGGTGCCAGGAGCGCAGGGGAGCGCGGTGGCGGCGGGGGTCTCGGCGCTGATGTTCCTGCCGGTCGGGGTGGTCGTGCTGCTGCGGCAGCCGCCGGGCCTGCCGGCCGTCGGGTTCGCGGTCGCCGCGGGGGTGCTGTCCTCGGCGGTCCCGTACCTCTCGGACATGTTCACGCTGCGGCGCGTACCGGCCCAGGCCTTCGGCCTGTTCATGAGTGTCAATCCGGTACTGGCCGCCCTCGTCGGCTGGATCGGCCTCGGGCAGGGCCTGGGCCTGACGGAGTGGGCGGGCATCGGCGCGATCGTGGCGGCCAACAGCGTCAGCATGCTGGCGCGGCACTGAGGCTGTCGGTCGACGTGGCCTCAACTCCGTTGTGCCGAGGCGTCCTTAGGGGGCGCGCCCTTCGGGTACCGGACGAAGAGGATGCCGTGGACCTCGCCGGTCGGGGCGCTGTAGAAGTGCGGGGCGTCGGCCGGCCAGTGGGCGTGGCCGCCGGGGGCGGCGGTCTGCGGGGCGTCCGGCAGGCCCACGACCGCCGTTCCGGAGAGCACCATCAGGCTCTCCGTGGTGTACGGGACATGCGCGGCCGACCGCTGGGTCGCGCCCTCGGCGATGGTCACGCGGAAGACGTCGGTGGCCGCGGCCTCGTCCTCGTACCGCTCCAGGAGTACCGCGGTGACGGCGCTGCCGGAGATCCCGCCCGTGCCGGACGCCGTGCCGCCGGTCGCGGGGTCGTCGAGTACGGCGCTGAGCGGGCGGCCGAGCGCGGTGGTCAGGGCGTAGAGCGTTTCAAGGGTGGGGTTGCGGCGGCCCGCCTCCAGCTCCGAGAGCGTGCCCTTGCCGACGCCCGAGCGGCGCGAGAGTTCCGAAAGGGAGAGGCCGCCGTCCTGGCGAAGCCGTTTCAGCCTGCGCCCCACTTCGTCGTTCAGAGCCATCCGCTCGGTTCCGTCCGCTCGCTTCCGTCCGCGGTTCCGTCCGTTCCGCGTCCACTGGTCTGCGTCCGCCGGTCTGCGTCCACCCATGCTTTGACCTGCTGCCGCCTACGCCTTTAGTGTTCCACAAACAGAACGTTCCGTTTATAGAACGAAGTGATGTCCGCATGTCCCCGCTCTCCCGCATACGTGCCGCCGCGCCGCCCTCGACCGTGGCGGCGGCGCTCATCGCGGTCACCGTCGGCGTGACCAGCGCCGCCGCCATCGTCTTCACCGCGGCTCGGGCCGCGGGGGCGGACGCGCGGGAGGTCTCCTCCTGGATGCTGGCGCTCGGCGTCGGGATCGCGGTGACCAGTGCCGGTCTTTCGCTGCGGTACAAGGCCCCGGTGCTCACCTCCTGGTCGACGCCGGGAGCCGCGCTCCTCGCGACGAGCCTGACCGGGGTGTCCATGGAGAAGGCCGTGGGCGCGTTCATGTTCAGCGCCGTGCTGATCACGCTGAGCGGGCTCACCGGATGGTTCGCGCGGGTCATGGACCGGATCCCGGTGCCACTGGCGTCGGCGCTGCTCGGCGGCGTACTGCTCGACTTCGGGACCGGCCTTTTCTCCCAGATGGGCGGCAGCTTCGCGATCGCGTTCCCGGTGTTCGTGCTGTACCTGCTCGCGCGCCGCCTTCTGCCCCGGTACGCGGTCCTCGTCGCGCTCGGGGGAGGCGTGGTGGCTTCCGTACTCACCGGCGGCTGGCACCTGGAACGGGTCCGACTGTCGCTCGCGCAGCCGGTGTTCACGGCTCCGGAGTTCGACTGGAAGGTGCTGATCAGCGTCGGGGTGCCGCTGTTCGTCGTCACCATGGCCTCGCAGAACCTGCCGGGGGTCGCCGTGCTGCGCGCGTCCGGCTACGAGGTGCCCGTCTCGCCCGTCCTGACGTGGACGGGGGCGGCGCAGGCGGTGCTCGCGCCGTTCGGGGCGTTCGGCCTCAACCTGGCGGCGATCACCGCCGCGATCTGCACCGGCGACGAGGCCCACCCCGACCGGCGGCGCCGCTACCTCGCGGCGGTGTGGGCCGGTTTCTTCTACCTGTGCGTCGGCCTGCTCGGCGCGACCGTCGCCTCGCTGCTCACCGCGATGCCGCACGCACTCGTCCTGGCGGTCGCCGGGGTCGGCCTACTGGCCACGATCGAGGCGTCCCTGGCCAGTGCGCTGTCCGACCTCGCGTCCAGGGAGGCGGCGGTCGTCACCTTCCTCGCCACGGCCTCGGGTGTGACGCTGCTGGGTATCGGGTCGGCGTTCTGGGGGCTGCTCGCGGGGGTGCTCACGAGTGTGATCGCTTCGGTGGGACGGGGGCGGCGGGCTGCCGCACCCGCACCCGTTGCCGTATCGGATTCCGCTTCAGCGCCGCAGCCGGTCGCGGCGGCCTCGCGTACGCCTGAGGGTGCCTGAGCACACGTCCGCGTGCGCACCGCCTGTGACGTGCGCACCGCCTGCGCCGAGACCTGCGAGGTCACCGCGCCGAACCTGCGCCGAACCCGAGCCGAACCTCACCCTCGAGGATGGTTCAACTCACCCAGTACGGACGCGAGTTGATCCGCCGTCAGCGGCTCCGTGGGCAGCGTGTGCGCGCCCTCCGCGCGCAGGCCGTCGGTCAGGAGGGCGAGGGGGCGGCGCCAGGAGCCGGGGGCCGCTGTCTCCAGGGCCGGGGCCGCGCGGCCCAGTGCGGCGAGGGCGAGGAGGAGGTCCTCGGTGACCACGTCGGCGCGTACGAGGCCCTGGTCGCGGCAGCGGTCGAGGAGGCCCGCGAAGGTCTCGGCGTTGTGGACGTGCAGTTTCTCCAGGGTCGGCACGCCCTGGATGCCCGTCGTCATCAGGTCGTTGGCGCCCCGGTCCGCGGCGAGCACCGTGAAGACCCGGTCCAGGTAGCCGTTCAGGCCCGCCCAGGGGTCCTCGGCCCGCCGCGCCTCCTCGCCCGCGTCGATCACTGCGGCGAGCGTCACGTGGAAGACGGCCTCGATCAGGGCCGCCCGGTCCGGGAAACGGCGGTACAGGGTGGCGTTGCCGACCCCTGCCCGGCGGGCGATCACGTCGAGCGGTGCCTCGACGCCCTGCTCGGCGTACACCTCTCGGGCGGCGGCCAGTACCAGTTCACGGTTGCGCTGTGCGTCCCTTCTCACGCACCGCACAGTACCCGATCTGTGGAGCACTCCCCGGTTCCTGTTAGGGTCGCCGGGACGAGGAAGCGGGGACTACTCCCCATTTCGAGAAGGGTTCGCCATGCCTGATCGGCACACCGAGGAACTGGCCGCCTGGACCGGGGACTTCGGCATCGATCCGTACCCGGCCTTCCGGGCCCTGCGTGAGCGGGGGCCCGTCCACCACGTCCGTTTCCCCACCGGGGACACCGCGTGGATGATCCTCGGCCACGAGGAGGCCCGCGCCGCTCTCGCCGACCCGCGGATGCGGCACGACGTGCGGTACTCCGCCGAGTACGACAGCGACGGGCTGTACTCCATCGGCCGCAACATGCTGCAGACCGACCCGCCCGACCACACCCGGCTGCGGTCCCTGGTCGCCCGTGAGTTCACCGCGCGCCGCATCAAGGCGCTGCGGGCCCGGATCCAGGTGGCGGTGGACGAACTCCTGGACGCCATGGGGCCGTCGGGGCGCGGCGACCTCATCGACGCCTTCGCCTTTCCGCTGCCGCTGACCGTCATCTGTGAACTGCTCGGCGTTCCAGGGGTCGACCACGACACCTTCCGGGCCTGGACCGCGAAGATCCTCGCCATCGGCGAACCGGAGACCTCGGGCCTGGCCGCGCAGGAGATGGCGGTCTATCTCGCCGGGCTCATCGAGGAGAAGCGGCAGGTCGAGCAGGCGGCGGAAGGCGATCTGCTGCACGCGCTCGTGCGGGCGCACGAGGAGGACGGTGACCATCTCACCGACGAGGAACTGATCGGTATGGCCTTCCTGTTGCTCGTCGCCGGGCACGAGACGACGGTCAACCTCATCGCCAACGCCGCCCATCTGCTCCTCACCCACCCCGAGCAGCTCGCCGCGCTCCGCGCCGACGCGGGCCTCCTGGAGAACGCGGTGGAGGAGGCACTGCGCTTTGAACCGCCCTCGCAGGCCGGTACGTACCGGTACACCTCCGAGCCCGTCACCATCGCCGGTACGGAGATCCCGAAGGGCGCGCGCGTGGTCATCTCCCTCGCCTCCGCCAACCGCGACCCGGCACGCTTCCCCGACCCGGAACGTTTCGACATCCACCGCGACCCGGCGCTGACCCGCTCCCACCTCACCTTCGGGCACGGCATCCACCACTGCCTCGGCGCACCGCTCGCCCGCCTCGAAGCCAACCTCGCGCTGCGCGCCCTCCTCGACCGCTTCCCCGACCTGGCGATCGACGGCGACCCCGCACCCGACTGGCGCCCCAGCCTCCTGCGCGGCCTGAGCCGGCTGCCGCTGCGCTGGTGAGGCGGGGTCCGCAGGGGGCGTCTCGCCGACAGGGGGACACCGGACTCCTCGGACCGAACTCACGCCGGGCACCGGCCGGTTGAAGGCCTCGCTTGTGTCTCCCGTGGGGGGAGACACCAAGCTGGGGTCATGGACAGCGACACGCTCTATTCCATCGGAGAGCTCTCCCGCCGGACAGGCCTGACGGTGAAGACCATCCGGTACTACTCCGACCAGGGCATCGTCCCGCCGACCGGCCGGAGCCCGGCGGGCTACCGGCTGTACGGGGCCGACGCGCTCGCACGCCTGGAACTGCTCCGCACGCTGCGTGACCTCGGGCTCGACCTGGCGACTGTCCGCAAGGTGCTCGACCGGGAGGCATCCGTACCGGAAGTCGCCGAGGCGCACGCCGACGCCCTGGACGTACAGATCCGGACGCTTCGCCTGCGTCGGGCCGTACTACGGGCATTCGCCCGCGGCTGCCCCACCCCCATGGAGATGGATCTCATCCACCGACTCGCCACGCTCTCCCGGTCCGAACAGCGCAGACTGGTGACCGACTTCATCGACGACGCCTTCGAAGGCCTCGAAACCAACCCCGAGTTCGTGCACCTCATGCGAACCACCCTGCCCGAACTCCCCGACGACCCCACGCCCGAGCAGGTCGCGGCCTGGGTGGAGCTCGCCGAACTGTGTCAGACCGAGGACCTCCGCACCGCCGTCCGGCGGCTGGCCGCCGAGCAGGCGGAGGAACCTTCCCGGCAGGACGTCAACGGCCTGCACCACGGCCTGAACCAGGCGGTGCGCGAGCGGATCGACGAAGCGGTCTCCATCGGCCTGCTGCCCGCATCCGCGCAGGCCACGCCCCTCGCCGACTCGCTGAGCGGCCTCTATGGCCACGCCTACGCGCGGGCCGGTGACGGCGACCTGCGTCGTTGGCTCCTGGCCCGGCTGCAGCCGGCCGCCGACCCGCGCGCCGAGCGCTACTGGCGGCTTCTGGGAACGGTCAACGGGTGGTCCGCGTCACCGACGCTCGCTCCCGTCCGTACCTGGTTCACCACTGTTCTCTGCGGCACGGGTGCCGCGGCGGCGACCACTTGAGTCCTGGGGGGCATCACATGAAGTACGACGCATTGCAGATCCTGGGTGTGGCTCTCCTCGTCCTCGGGGCGCAGGGAGCGATCCGTCAGCTCGTCGACCACGGCAACGCCGGACTCCTGGCCTGGCTGCCGGGCGGGTTCGCGGCGGGCATCACGGTTCACGTGGCCGCCGTCGTCGTCGGCGCGGTTCTCGCGGGTTGGGCGCGCGGGCGGGCGAAGGCGGGGCGGAAGGGCTGACGGCACCCGGCAGGGCTGACGGCACCCGGCACGTCGAGCCCCGCCGGACCGACGCCGGCCGTCAGACCCACTCCGGCCGTCAGACCCACTCCGGCCGTCAGACCGACTCCGGCCGTCAGGCCGAAGGCATCCCCAACTCCGCCGCCAGGCGGGCCCGGTGCCAAGCCGGTGGGCCGAGGAGTTGGGCCGTGCTGTGGGCGTGCTTGAAGTAGTGGTGGGCGGAGTGTTCCCAGGTGATGCCGATGCCGCCGTGGAGCTGGACCATCTCGCCCGCCACCGACGAGAACGCCTCCGAGCAGGCCGACTTGGCGACCGCCGCCCTGCGGGTCAGTTCGGGTGAGGGGGAGGTCGAGGGCAACTCGGCGGCCGCGGCGAAGGCCGCGGCGAGCGCCGCCGAGCGGGCCGACTCGACCTGGACGTACGCGTCCGCGAGGCGGTGTTTCACCGCCTGGAACGAGCCGATGGGGCGGCCGAACTGCACGCGCTCCTTGGCGTAGGCGACGGTGAGTTCGAGGCAGCGCTCGGCCGCCCCGACCTGTTCCGCGGCGAGCGCCGCGCAGGCCAGGTCCAGTACGTGCCGCAGCACCGCCTCGCCCGTACCGTCCGTGCCGACGAGCCGGGCCTCGGCGGCGTCGAGCCGCACGCGGGCAAGGGGTCGGGTCTGGTCCATCGTCACGGCCGCCTCGCGGTGTACGCCGGTGCCGTCCGTCGGTACGTGGAAGAGGGCGAGCCCGGCGTCCGTACGGGCCGCGACCAGGAGCACGTCCGCCTCGGCTCCGTGAAGGACGAGCTCCTTGGTCCCGCTGAGCAGCCACCCCCCGCCGGGTGCGGGGGTGGCCGTGGCGCGGATCGTCGCCGGGTCCCATGAGCCCTGTTCGGCCCAGGCCAGCGCACCCACCGCACTCCCGTCGGCGAGCCGGGGCAGGAGGTGTGCGCAGGCCGTCTCGTCGCCGGAGGCGAGCAGCGCCCGTACGGCGAGCACGGCGGAGCCGAGATACGGCACGGGGCTCAGCGCGCGCCCCAACTCCTCCATGACCACGTGGACTTCACGTGCCCCGCAGCCGACGCCGCCGTACTCCTCGGGGACCGCGAGCGCGGCGACGCCGATCTGCTCGGTGAGGGGGTGCCAGGCCGCCGCCCCCTCGTGGCGGCCGAGCAAGGACCGTACGGCGGACCGCAGTTCTTCTTGTTCCTCCGTCAGCCTCACTCGGCTGCTCCTTTCTTCTCGGCGCCCGCGGGCGCCCTAGAGGTGTGGTGCCGGTGCGGCGGTCAGGCGCCTTCGGGTGCGGACAGGTCCTTGCCGCGGGTCTCGGCGATACGCCACACGGCGAGCGTGGAGACGAGTGCGCAGCAGATGGCCAGGACCGAGAGCGGAGCGCTGCGCAGGCCGCCGGGCCCGGAGAGCAGGCCGCTGGCGACGAGCGGGGTGAAGCCGCTGCCGATCAGCGCCGCCAACTGGTAGCCCATAGACGCCCCCGTGTAACGGACCTCGGTGCCGAACATCTCGGACAGCAGCGGCCCGAGCGGCGCGTACATCGCGGACTGCAGCGACTGGCCGATCAGCATGCCGAGGATCAGGGCCGTGGGCGACTTGGTGTCGATGAGGGCGTACATGGGGAACGCGCACAGCACGATGCCCACAGCACCGCCGGCGACGACGGCCCGGCGGCCGACGCGGTCGGACAGCGCCGAGAACGCCGGGATCGTCACCAGGCCCGCGAACGACGCGGCGATGAGCCCGTTCATCACGTCGGCCGTGGCGTATCCGATGCCGGTGGCGTACGTGAGCATGTAGATGCTGATGAGCCCGGTCAGCGCGAACGGGCCGATGCCGACCGCACACGCGAGCAGCAGCGCGCGCGGCCGCCGCAGCACCTGGGCCAGCGGAAGCCGGGCCGGACCTGTGGCCTTCCGCTCCCGCTGCGCCTCGACCGCCTGCCGGAACAGCGGGCTCTCGCTGATGCTGAGGCGTACGTACAGACCGATCACCAGGAGCAGCGCGCTGAACAGGAACGGGACGCGCCAGCCCCAGGACATGAACTGGTCGCGGGGCAGCCGCGAGATCGCGGTGACGGCGACCGTGGAGAGCAGGAAGCCGATCGGTGACCCCATCTGCATGAGGCCGTTCCACAGGCCGCGGCGGCGCGCGTCGGCGTGCTCGACGACCATCAGCGTCGCACCGCCCCACTCGCCGCCGATGGCGATGCCCTGCACGACGCGGAGCAGTACGAGGAGGATCGGCGCCGCGAGGCCGATGGTCTCGTACGTGGGCAGCACGCCGATCAGGAAACTGGCCGCGCCCATCAGGATCATGGTGAGGACCAGCATGGTCTTGCGGCCGAGCCGGTCACCGAAGTGACCGAAGACGGCACCGCCGACAGGCCGCGCCACATACCCGGCGGCCAGGGTGCCGAACGCGGCGATGGTGCCGACCGTCGGATTCGTCTCGGGGAAGAACAGCGGCCCGAAGGCGAGGGCGGCCATGGTGCCGTACAGCAGGAAGTCGTAGTACTCGATGATCGTGCCGAGCAGGCTCGACAGGGCCACCCTGCGCAGCAGGGCGGGGTCAGGGGTGGTGGCGGCGGTGGTGGTCTTCGGTCTCGCGGAGTCGTGCGGGGACGGTGCGGCGGACATGGCATAACTCCCATGAGCGGTAGGGGTGTTGGGCGACGCGACAGGGAGTGGGGGGCTGTCTCTTATA
>NZ_JAAAHS010000550.1 GCF_009908195.1 Streptomyces boluensis
GCACCCCCCACCCCGTACCGATATCCGGCCGGAGGCTGAAGCACCTGCTGCTCGCCCTGACCCTGTGCTGCGCGCTCGTCGCCGGAGGCACCGCGTGCGGGGCGGCCCCCGCGAAGAACGCCGCGGACGTCAAGGCCGCAGCCGTGGCCGAGCCGACCCCGACGCCGACCCCGACGAGTACGACCGAGAAGCAGAAGTTCGCCAAGACCCGCTTCGTGGCGAACGCCGGGCTCGCGGCGGGCGCCGCCTACCAGTGGATCGTGAAGCCCGCGCGCGACGGCAAGTTCAAGAAGGGCGCGAAGGGCCGGAAGTTCACGATGATCAAGGCGGGCCTCGCGGGTGCGTTCACGTACAACCGGCTCAAGGCCGCGGTGAAGAACGCCCAGGGCGACCCGCTGCTCGCCAAGGCCGTGGCCCCGCTCGCCGCGGGCATCGAGTCGCTGAAGGACCTGCCGTCCAAGCTCCGCAAGGGCAACGGCGCGGACGACGCGGCGGGCGTCTTCGACGACGTCATCAACTCGGTGAAGTCCGCGGGCAAGGACGCGGGCGCCCCCGTCGTCGACAAGGTGCCGTCCACGTCCGAGCTGACGGGCGGCTGAACTCCGGGCGCGTACCCGGGGCCGCGCCTCAAGTGGCCCTGGGTACCTGCCCGTTGAGCTCCGCGAGTACCCGCAGCGTGTGCTGGTCGGGGGCGAGGACGAGGAGGTCCGTGACCGGGCCCTTGCGCCAGAGCTCCAGGCGTTCCGCGATGCGTTCGCGGGGGCCTACCAGGGAGATCTCGTCGGCGAACGCGTCCGGTACGGCGAGTACGGCCTCTTCGCGGCGGCCCTCGGCGAAGAGTTCCTGGACGTGCCGGGCCTCCGCCTCGAAGCCCATCCGGGCCATCAGGTCGGCGTGGAAGTTCTTCGCGGCGTGGCCCATCCCGCCGATGTAGAAGCCGAGCATCGCCTTCACCGGAAGCAGGCCTTCCGCCACGTCGTCGCAGACCTTGGCGCGGGCCATCGGCGCGATCCGGAAGCCGTCCCGGAGGCCGTCGAGGGACGCCTCGTACACATCGGTGCGCATCGGTGACCAGTACAGCGGCAGCCAGCCGTCGGCGATCCGGACCGTCTGTGCGATGTTCTTCGGACCCTCCGCGCCGAGGAACACCGGCAGGTCGGCCCGGAGCGGATGCGTGATCGGCTTGAGCGGTTTGCCCAGCCCGGTGCCGTCCGGGCCGTCGTACGGATGCGGGTGGAAGCGGCCGTCGAGCGCCACCGGCCCCTCGCGGCGCAGGACTTGGCGGATCACGTCGACGTACTCGCGGGTCGCGGTGAGCGGGCTGCGCGGGAACGGCCGCCCGTACCAGCCCTCCACCACCTGCGGTCCGGAGAGCCCGAGGCCGAGCGCCATCCGGCCGCCGGACAGATGGTCGAGGGTCAGCGCGTGCATCGCGGTGGCGGTCGGCGTGCGCGCCGCCATCTGCGCCACGGCCGTGCCCAGCTCGATGGTCGAGGTGTGCGCGGCGATCCAGGTCAGCGCGGTGAACGCGTCCGACCCCCAGGCCTCGGCGGTCCACACGGAGCCGTAGCCGAGCGCCTCGGCCTCCCGCGCGAGTGCGATGTGCTCGGCGCTGGGGCCGCGCCCCCAGTACCCGAGTGCGAGCCCGAGCCGCATGTGCCCTCCCGTTCCCGTGAACCGTTTCTGACGATGCGTCAGTTCCGTTGTGGTGGGCCGACTGTACGGGCGTCACGCGGACATGGCAACGGCCCCCGTTCCGCGTGCGGAACAGGGGCCGTGAGGCTGTGCTGCCGGGGCGCGTGGCCGGGGTCAGCCGCGCTGGATGCCGGTGGTGTCCTGGAGGACGCCGCGACGGCCGTCCTGCGTCTGGGCCACCAGGCCGGGGCCGCGCTGCTCGACCGCGAGGTACCAGGTGCCGGGCGCCAGCTCGGCGATCGGCGTGGGGTTGCCGTCCTCCGCGTACAGGTGACGCTGCACCGGCACGGCGAACCAGAACGGAGCGAACTCACCCTGCGCCTGCGCCGGGGCCGGGGCCTGCGCCTGGGCCTGCGGGGCCTGGTCCTGCGGAGTGGCCTGCTGCTGGCCGGGGACCGGCTGGCCACCGAAGGACTGCTGCTGCTGGCCGGGGTAGGGCTGGCCCTGCTGGGCGCCCGGGTAGCCGTAGCCACCCTGCTGCGGCTGGCCGCCGTACATCGGCTGCTGCGTGGGGGCGGCCATGAGGTCGGCGCTCAGGGCGGGGACGAGCGGGGTGGCGACGGCGCCACCGGCGAGGGCCAGTGACGCGATGAGGCCGAGGATCAGGCCCGGGCCTGCGCCCGCGCCGTCGAGGATCTGCCAGAAGAACTGCCAGGCGACCGCGACGGTGAACGCGACGCCGACCTGGTTCAGTTCGAGGCCCACGACCTTGCGCGGCTGCGGCAGTGCGCGGTGCACGACGATCAGGGCCGCGCCGATGATCCCCACCATGTACTGGCCGAAGGCCATGCCCAGGAACGACCACGCATTGCTGGAGCCGTAAGGGCCGCTGGAGGTGCTCAGGAACGAGGCGATGAACAGCAACGCCGCTGCTCCGATCACCACTGCGTCGCCTCGAGTGAGAGAGCGGAAATTCACTTCAGGTCCTTCGTAGATGGTCGAGTCGTCAGGCGTCGCTGTCGCCGGTACGCGAGGTGAGCGTGGAGTGCGAAGCGTGGGGGTACAAGGCGCCCCCATCACATGGATGGCCCCCCATCGTACGGATGACACTATCGCCCGGCGGGCCGGGGTGTCTGGCCGGTATAAGGACCGCCACACGACCTTCGCTTGTTACCCCCGGGCGGTGTCCGGAATGCGGCCACCGCATTCCGTACGGGTGTACGGCACCATGGTTCCGACCGTCCAGGCACCCAGCTCGCCCACCCCAGCTCACGTATCCAGGAGGCCCCGTGACCGCCCCCGCCGCCGCGTCCGCGCCCGCGCCCAAGCCCGAGATCCTCGACGCCTTCACGGCGGCCAAGGGCTTCATGCCGGTCGACGAAGGGCTCGCCCTGTACGCGGCGGCCGTGGCGGCCGGTTCGCTCGGGCTGCCGCTCCTGGAGGTCGGCACGTACTGCGGGCGCTCCACGGTGCTGCTCGCCGACGCCGCCCGCGCCTGCGGCGTGACGGCGATCACCGTGGACCACCACCGCGGCAGCGAGGAGCAGCAGCCGGGCTGGGAGTACCACGACGCGGAGGTCGTCGACCCTGAGCTGGGCCTGATGGACACGTTGCCCACGTTCCGCCGGACCCTGCACAGGGCGGGTCTGGAGGATCACGTGATCGCGGTCGTGGGGCGCTCTCCGCAGGTGGCAGCGGTGTGGGGCGGCCAGGTCGGCTTCGTCTTCGTCGACGGCGGCCACACCGACGAGCACGCGAACGCCGACTACGAGGGCTGGGCCCCGCACCTCGCGCAGGGCGGCCTGCTCCTCATCCACGACGTGTTCCCGGACCCGGTGGACGAGTTCACCGGCCAGGCCCCGTACCGCGTCTACCTGCGGGCGCTCGCCTCGGGCGCGTTCACGGAGGTGTCGGCGACGGGTTCGCTGCGGGTGCTGCGGCGTACGGGGGCGGGGATCTGAGGGCGGCGGATCTGAGGGCGGTGCGGCGGCACGGTTAGGCTCGCTCACGTGTCGTACGACGATCCTGACAACCCCTCGCCCGCCTTCGCGACCACCGCACACCGCCCGCGCCGCCGCGTGGGCCTCGTCG
>NZ_JAAAHS010000551.1 GCF_009908195.1 Streptomyces boluensis
AACCACGGGCTGCTCTGGGGTGGCGCGGCCGCCGGGATGTGGGTGCTCGGCGGGGCGCGCGGGCGGCGGGCGGCCGTGCGGGGGGCCGCCTCGCTCGCGCTCGCCTCGGCGACGGTGAACACGCTCGGCAAGGGCGCGGTCCGCCGTACCCGCCCGGTGCTCGACCACGTACCCGTCGTGCGGCACCTGCCCCGGCAGCCGCTGACCAGCTCCTTCCCCTCCGGTCACGCCGCGTCCGCCGCCGCGTTCGCCGCCGGGGTTGCCCTGGAGTCGCGTGGCTTGGGCGCGGCCCTCGCCCCGGTGGCGTTCTCGGTCGGCTTCTCGCGGATCTACACCGGCGTGCACTACCCGAGCGATGTGCTCGTCGGTGCGGCCCTCGGGGTGAGCGCCGCGTTCGCCGTACGCGGCCTTGTGCCTTCGCGCACCCAACTCCCCACGCCCGCCCGGCCGCGCGTGGACGCCCGCGCACTGCCCGAGGGCGACGGCCTGTACGTCGTCGTCAACCCGTCCTCCGGCAGCCAGCCCCAACTCATCGACCCCGTACGCCAGTTGAAGTCCGCACTGCCGCACGCCGAGGTCGTCCTGTACGAGGACGAGGCCGGTCCGCTGCCCGAGGTGCTCGCGGAGGCGGCGAGGGACGCGGCCCGCGAGGGCGGTGTGCTCGGGGTGTGCGGCGGCGACGGGACCGTGAACGCGGCGGTCACCCCGGCGCTGAAGTACGACGTGCCGCTGATGGTGCTGCCCGGCGGCACGTTCAACCACTTCGCCGCCGACCTGGGCGTCGACTCGATCGCCGACGCCTGCGCCGCGGTCGCGCAAGGGCACGCGGTACGCGTCGACGTCGGCCGGATCACGCCCCTGCCGGACGGTCCGGGGGAGCCCGGGTACTTCCTGAACACCTTCAGCCTGGGCGTCTACCCGGAACTCGTCCGCCTCCGCGAGCACTGGTCGCCCCGGATCGGCGGACCGGCCGCCACCCTGCTCGGCATCGGCCGGATCCTGCGCACCGCACACCCGATGCGGGCCGTCGTCAACGGCCGCCCCCGCGCGATGTGGCTGCTGTTCGCGGGCAACGGCGTCTACCGCAGCCTCGGCATCACCCCGGTACGCCGCCACGACCTCTCCGACGGACTCCTCGACATCCGCATCGCGCACGGCGGCCGCCTTGCCCGCACCCGGCTGCTCGCCACGGCCCTGGTCGGCGGGGCGGCACGGACCCGTACCTACGCCGCCGCGCAGGTGGCCCGCCTTGGGGTGTCCGGACTGCCCGAGGGCACGCGGATGGCGTTCGACGGCGAGGTGGTCGAGGCCCCCGCCGAGTTCCGCCTCGACAAACTCCCCGAAGCGCTCACCGTGTACCGGCCGTTGGAGGTGCCGCCGCGGCTCGACCACTGACACACGGCGGCACCCCCAGTCGTCCCGGTCAGGGGCTCAGGGGCTCAGGTCAACGGTCCTGCGACAGCGCGTACAACTCGGCGAGCAGCGAGCCGGGTTGGCTCACCAGGGAGTCGAAGGTGCCCTCCTCCCGGATGCGGCCCTGGTCGAGGACGATGATGCGGTCCGCCATTTTCACGTTGTCGAGGCGGTGGGTGACGACGAGGGTGATCCGGTCCTTGGCCATCTCCCGTAGCGCCCGGAAGATCAGGTGCTCGCCCCGCGCGTCCATCTCGCTGGTGGGTTCGTCGAGGATCAGCAGTCCGGGGCTCCGGTGCAACGCGCGGGCGCAGGCGAGGCGTTGCCACTGGCCGCCGGAGAGTTCGTGGCCGCCCCACACGGACCGGGCGAGCAGCGTGTCGAGCCCGTCGGGCAGCGCGCGCAGAGCGTCCCCCATGCCGACCTGTTCGGCGGCCTGCCAGACGCGGGCGTCCCCGAACTCCGTCTGCCGGCCGAGCGTGATGTTCTCGCGCGCGGCGAGCGGCCAGTGCCCGTTCTGCTGCGGGACGAGCCCCACGTGCCGCCACACCGACTCCGGGTCGGCGCCCGCCAGGTCGGTGCCGTCCCAGCGTACGGAGCCCGAAGTGGCCAGGGTCAGGCCGGTGATGAGGCGTACGAGGGTGGACTTGCCCGCGCCGTTCTCCCCGACGAGCGCGACCACCTCGCCGCGCTCGAGCGTCAGGGACAGCTTGTGCAGGGCGGGCGCGGCCTTGTGCGGATACGTGAACTCGGCCTCGTCCAGGTGGATGGCGCGCGGTGCCCTTACGGTCGCGGTGCCCCGGTCGAGGGTCATGGCGCGGACCTCGTCGAGGAACGCGTGGTAGTCGCTCAGGTAGAGGCCGTGGTGGAACATGACCGCGCCGTACCGGACGATCGCGTTGAGGGCCCGCCCGGCGGTCTGGGACGCGACGATGGCGGTGCCGGCGGCGGCCAGGGCCATCCCGCCGCCCAGGACGAGGGCGCCGAGCGAGGCCCACATGCCGAGGACGAAGAACCCGGAGAGCGCGGCGGCCACGGCGGTCACCCTCAAGTAGGGCCCGGCGCCCGCCAGTTCCTTGCCCTCGACCCGGTCACACATCGTGCGGTACCAGAAGTGCAGGTACTCCCGCATGGTGTTGGCGCGCAGCTCGTCGGCGAGCTCCGCCGTGGTGAGCCACCAGCGCATCATGCCGCGGACGCTGCGGGCCGAGACGGTGCGGTCGTGGACGCGGTAGTCGATCCGCGCCGCGATCACCCCGCCCATGCCCCTCGGTACGACGGAGAGCAGCAGCACGCCGAGGAGCAGCGGGTGCAGCACGGTGAGTACGGAGGCGGCGGAGAGCAGTTGGACGAAGGCGTTGGTCAGGGTCTTCGCGTCGTCGGCCAGGTCGACCGCGCGCAGGGCGCCCGTCTCGGCGGCCTGGCTGCGGTCCTTGAACCCCTCCGCGTCGTATGCGCTCAACTCGGCGCGCATGTGCAGGTCGACGATGGTCAGGTCGGCGGCGGAGGCGATCTTCGGGTTGAGCCGTCGGGTGGCCCAGTCCGCCCCGATCCAGGCCGCCGAACCCGCGGCCTGTGCGACCGCGGCCACGACGAGGGCCGGCCAGGCGGCACGCAGCGCGGTACCGGCGTCGGCCGCCGAGAACAGGTGCCGCATGGCCGCGGCGACGGCCGCCAGCATCACGGCGGTGCCGACGCCGGACAGCAACTGGCAGGTGAGGATGGCGATCACCATGCGGCGGTCGACGGACCAGGCGAGCCGCGCGGTCTGCCCGAGCGCGGCCGGGATCCGCCGGGCCATGTCGAGCAGCCCGGCATCCTCCATGGCCCGCCGGTGCCGGCGCCCGGTGTAGTCCAGCTCGGGCGGCGCGGAGGGCCGGGGGCGCTCCTGCCGGGCGCCGGGCACGGTCTTCTGGTGCGGGGTGTGAGTCATACGAGCCTCCGCGGTGAACGGCTCGACGGACGGCTCGACCGGCGGTTCCGAGGCGTCGTACAAGCGTCAACTTGATGCCCAGCGAAGGGGTGCGGGGCGGGCGGACTCTCGAACGCAGGATGAACCACGGTACGGACAAGGACGGAACGCATCGTTCCTCCAGAGGGTGCGCAGTCGGACACAGCGCCCCCACAACCGACCTGATCAAGAACCCGTCACGGCCCCCCAAGTGCGAACCCCCGCCCACAAGTTCGACCCACGAGGCCAGAACCCGGAACCTCCCGGCGGGTCCCGTCGTGACGCGGCGTTCGATTCACCCGGGAGGGGAGGGTCACCCCTGAGGGGGATTGCCGGGGCTCGCGACGGTGTTCGA
>NZ_JAAAHS010000552.1 GCF_009908195.1 Streptomyces boluensis
GTCCCACCCCCTCCATCAACGCCCCCTACGCTCGACAGCAACGCACAGGCCGACGTCGTCCGGTGAACCCGCACACCAGACCGCAGGAGCCCGACCGTGCCACAGCCCGTAGCGTCCGTACCGCCGTGGCTGCGCCATGCGCTGCGAGTGCAGCCGGGGCCCGTCCCCTGGAACGCGGTGCTGCGCGGCGCCCTCACCTGCGGACCGCTGCTGCTCCTCGGCGTCCTCGCGCACGCCCCGACCGCCGGGGTGCTCGCCGCGCTCGGCGCCATGCTCGCCGGGGTCAACGACCGGCCCGGCAGCCGGCGCGCCGCCGTCACCCGGCTCGGGGCGCCCGCGCTCGCCGGGGCGTGCGGGATCTTCCTCGGCACCTGGCTCGGACAGGGCGCGGGCGCCGGGCAGCTGACCCTCGTGTTCGCGCTGTGCGGGCTCGTGGGCGGGGCGCTCAGCGCGGTCGGCCCGGTCGCGTCCGCGTGCGGCACCCAGTGGCTCGTCACCATGGCGGTCGGCGCGGGCATGCCGCTGCCCGAGCCCGCGGCCGCACGCGCCCTGCTGTTCCTCGCCGGGGCGGCACTCCTGCTCACCCTGCGGCTGCTGCTGCCCGCCCCCATGCCCGGCACCGGCACCGGCACCGGCCGCGGCGCGCGCCGCTTCGACGGTGAACGCGCAGCCGTCGCCGCCGTGTACGACGCCGTGGCGGGGTTGCTCGACGCCGTCGGCACCGGGAACGCCACCGCACGCCGGGCCGCGCTCACCGCCGCCCTCGACCAGGCCCAGGACGCCCTGGCCGGGCCGCGGTTGCGGCGGCACGCCAGCAGCGTCGCGGAGCGCCGGGTACACGCCCAGTACGCGGCCGCGCTCCCGCTCGCCGAGGCCGCCACCGCGCTCGCCTGGTCCCGACCGACGCCTGTGCCCGGCGCCGCCGAAGGCCCGCGCCGCCTCGCCGCCGCCGTACGGAAGGGAAGGCCCAGCGGTCCGCTGCCCGCGCCCGCGCGTGGTGACGCCGCGCTGCGGGCCCTCGACGACGCGCTGCTGCGCGCCGCCGACACCTTCGACAAGGGCACCGCCGACGCCCTGCACGCACGCCGTGCGGCGCCAACCACCGTACTGCGCAAGGCAGTCGGGCCGGCAGGCCGCGAGTACGGGCTGAGGGTCGCGGCCTGCTACGGCACCGCCACCGCCGTCGCGCAGGCGCTCCAGCACGGCCACTGGTACTGGCTGCCCGCCACCGCCGTGTTCCTCGTCAAGCCCGACCTGGGGCCGCTCGCGTCCCGCGTCCTGTGCCGCGCCCTCGGCACGCTCGCCGGTGCCGCCGTGTTCGCCGTACTGGCCGCGCTGCTGCCGCACCCCGGCGGGCTCATCGCCGTCGCGGCCGGCTGCGGCGCGCTCATCCCGGTCGCCGCACGGCACTTCGCCGCCCAGACCGCCACCATCACCGCGCTCGTGCTCGCCCTCGGAATGGTCGGCGGCGAACCCCAGATGGCCGCCGCGCGGTGCGGCGAGACCCTGCTCGCCTGCGCCATCGTCCTCGTCGTCGGCCACCTGCCCTGGCCCCGGCAGCGCGGCGGCGACGTCACGGCCCGCCTCACCACGGCCCGCGCCGCCACCCACGCGTACGTACGCCACGTCCTCGGCGCCCGCGACGAACGCGCCGACCGGGCCACCCGCTGGACACTGCGCCGCGAGGCGTACCGCGCGCTCGCCGAGGCCCGCGCCGCCATCGACCGGGCCGCCGCCGAACTGCCCACCCTGGCCCGCCACACCGCCGGTACGGAACGCGCCGCGGCCGCACTCGAACGGCTCGTGGACACCACCACGGCCTGTGCGGTGCACCTCGACGACCGTGGCCGCGTCCCCGCCCGCCAGGCCGCCGCCACCCGCCACGAGGCCGAACTCCTGGGCCTGGAAGCCGAGTTCGGCCCACTTCCGGTGACGCACCTCAACACCTCACGTACCACGGCGAGTTGCGGCCACCCCTGACCCCGGGCGCACAGCGAACCCCAGTCTTTCGGATACCGTGCGCGGGGAAGATCGACACGGAGGGGACACGGCATGGACACGGCCGACGGGGGCGCAGCACAGCACGGGTTCGACGGTGGAGCGGACACCGACGAGATGCGGGACGTGGAACACGACGAGTACTTCCCGCAGATCCCCGACCCCGAAGAGGGCACCCGCTGGCTCGCCCCCACCGACGTCGAACAGCACCTGTACCGGCTGATCCAGCGCGAGAACTCGTACGCCTATCTGCGTACCCTCGCCATCGAAGGCGTCTACTACCCGGTGCGGCGCGAGGAAGTCGACGCGGCCGGCGAGGACGAGTTCCCGATGTTCAGCCACGAGCGGGGCGGCCGCGTATGGGTGCTGGTCTACACCGAGGGATTCCTGCCGCGCCCGCACCCCGACCTCGTCTACGAGTACGCGAACCTCGCCAAGCTCGCCCGCATCGTCCCCGCCCACGCCGAAGTGCTGGCGGTCAACGCGGGCACACCGTGCCAGGAGCTCCTCGCCGTCGACGAGGAGGAGCGGGACGTCTGGTACGACCTCAGCGGCGACCACGCCGACCCGGACGGCTTCGGCAGCCGCGTGGTAACTCGCCGCACCGGCAAGGGAGTTCCCGAGACCGGCCCGCTTCTGCACGGCCTCGCCTGCGGCGCACATCTCTGCTACGGCAACGGCGACCCGTGGAACACCCTGCACTGGCACGGCATCGGCTACCGCAAGGAGATCGAGCGGCTCAGCGAGTGGTGGGGCGTCGACAGCAGGGCCGACTGGAAGGACATCCAGGAACGCCTCCTCACCCGCCGAGTCAGCCCCTGGTACTGGGACTTCGTGCTCGGCGCGCGCGACGCGCTGCTCCCCACGCACGGCGGCAACGGCGCCGCCGTCGGCGAAGCCCCCTGGCGCGACACCGTCGAGGCCACCCTCCGCGAACGCGTCCGGCGCGCCGGCCACGACCACCACCCGGGCGCGGACGCCGACCTGGACGGCCTCGTCGTCGAACTGCGCGGCCTGGTCGGCAAGATCCAGCGCTACGAAGCCCGCTTCCGTACCGACGGACTGCTCGCGCCCGACGGCATCGTGCGCACCGTCGCCGCCTGGGACGTGGGCCGCGCCTCGAAGATGGCGCGCTGGGGCCGCGGGGCGCGCTACGCCACCGAGGCGGAGATGTACGAGGCCGTCGAGCGGGCCGGGGCGGGAGCGCGCGCCGCGTACGGCTCGTGGGAGGAGTTCTCGGCGGGCTATGTGCTGGGGCGCTGCCTGCACTTCGACGAGGAGGAGTTCGGCACCTGGTACACCTCGGTGCTCGCCGCGCACCGCGCCCTCGTCACCGAGCTGGACAGCCCGTGGCTGACGGTGCCGTTCCTGGGCGGTGCCGTACGCGGGCGCTGAGCTCCGCATCCGGACCGGCCCGAACGATCCGGGCTTGACCCGGCGACGGCCCGCGCCGCAGGATGAGGGCGTGACCGCGCACCAGATGTGTCCCGCAACCCCGGCCGCCGCCCCCGGCGTACCGGACCGTTGCGGGTGTGCGCGCAGCGGCTTGTAGCGGACTTCCACCAGTCCCTCGCCGCCCGCCCTCCGGCACCGGCGTCCGCGTTCCCGGCGTCCCGAACCCCGCGCACGCGACGACCCCGTTCCGCCGACGGTGACCGCACCATCCCCTTCCCCCAGCGGGGCGCCGCCGCGTCCCCGTCGGCACCGGCCCGTGCC
>NZ_JAAAHS010000553.1 GCF_009908195.1 Streptomyces boluensis
ACTTCGGGAAGTCCGTCAGGTCGCCGAGCACCACATCGGCGCCCTCCGCCCGCAGTTCGTCCGGTCCGCACGGCCCGGTCGGCACCGCCACGGACAGCGCGCCCGCCGTGCGCGCACCCCGTACGTCTCCGATGTGGTCGCCGACGTACACCGTCGCCCCGTGCTCGCGCAGCGCCTCCGCCTTGGCCTCCGCCCACAGCCAGCCGATCACCGCGTCCGCCTCGATGCCGAGGTGCGACAGGTGCAGCTTCGCGTTGGGCTCGTGCTTCGCGGTGACCACGATCGCGCGGCCGCCCCGCGCCTGGACGGCGGCCACGGCCTCGCGGGCGCCGGGCATCGCGAGGCTCGGGGCGATGGCGTGTGTGGGGTAGATCTCGCGGTAGCGGTCGGCCATCTCCGGTATCCGCTCCTTCGGGAACCAGTGCGCCAGCTCCTCGTCCAGCGGCGGCCCGAGCCGGGTGACGGCCAGATCGGCGTCGATGTGGGTGCCCGTCTCGGCGGCGAGCGCGCGGTACGCGGCACGGATGCCGGGGCGCGAGTCGATCAGCGTCATGTCGAGGTCGAAGCCGACGGTGAGCGGGGCGGGGTGCGCTTGCGTTGCCATACCCACCATTGTGCTTCCGCCCGCGCGGAGGCCGGGCTCCGGAGGCCGCCCCGTACACTAAGCCAAGCCTAATCTCACGTACATACGGCGCGTTTCGTTACGTACCGCAGGATTCACCACGAAGGGTCCCATGGCCGCCGCCCCTCCCGCCGCCGCGCGACGCACGCCGGTGGCGCGACGCACGCCGGTGGCCCGACGCACACCGGTGGCCCGACGTATAGCCCTGACCGGCGCGGCAGTTGTGGTCCTCGCACTCGCCGTACTGCTTTCGCTCGCGGTCGGCGCGCGGGCCGTGGCGCCCTCCGCCGTACTCGACGCGCTGCTGCACGGCGGCCACAGCGCCGCCGCCGAAGTCGTACGCGAACTGCGCGTCCCGCGCACCCTGATCGGGCTCATGGTCGGCGCCGCCCTCGCCCTCGCCGGGACCGCGCTGCAGGGCATCACCCGTAACCCCATCGCCGACCCCGGCATCCTCGGCATCAGCCAGGGCGCGTCCGTCGCGGTGGTCCTCGCCATCGCCTTCGCCGGGGTGCACGAACTGAGCGGGTACGTCTGGTTCGCCTTCGCCGGCGCCGGGTTCGCGTCCCTCGCCGTGTACGCCATCGCCTCCCGGGGACGCGGCGGCGCCACCCCCGTGAAGCTCGCGCTCGGCGGCGCCGCGATCAACGCGCTGCTCGTCTCCGTGACCATGGCCGTCCTCACCACGAAGGCCGCGGCGCTCGACGAGTTCCGCTTCTGGCAGGTCGGCTCGGTCGCCGGCCGGGACACCGAAGTGGTCGCGCAGACCTGGCCGTTCATGGCCGTCGGCGTGGTTCTCGTGATCGCCGTCGCCCGTGGCCTCGACGCCCTGGCCCTCGGCGAGGACGTGGCGAAGGGCCTCGGGCAGAACGTCGCGGCGGTACGGATCGTCGGCGGCCTCGGCGCGACCGTCCTCACCGGCGTCGCCGTCGCGGCCGCGGGCCCGATCGCCTTCATCGGCCTGGCCGTACCGCACATCGCCCGCGCCCTCGTCGGCAGCGACCACCGCTGGCTGCTGCCCATGGCCGCCCTGATCGGCCCGATCATGCTGCTCGTCTCCGACACGATCGGCCGCGTCATCTTCCCGCCCAGCGAGGTCCCGGCGGGCGTGATGACGGCCCTCATCGGGGTGCCGTTCCTGGTCACGCTGGTACGACGGAAGGCGGTGGCGGCGTGAGCGCCTCCGGACCCGCTGTGGACAGCGCGATACGTCAGAGGCCGGCCGGGTACGCCGTACTGCGCGCCCGCCACGCCTCGTTCCTCGTGCACCGTCGGGCAACCGTGGTCGCAGGCGCACTCACCCTGCTCCTCGCAGCAGCAGCCCTCGCCTACCTCTGCGTCGGCGAGAGCTTCGTCGCCCCCGCCGAAGCCCTGAAGGTCGTCCTCGGGCAGCCCTCCCCCGACGAACTCGTCGTCGGCACCCTGCGGTTGCCCCGGCTCGTCGTCGGGCTCCTCGTCGGGGCCGCGTTCGGCGTCGCCGGTGCGCTCATCCAGACCGTCGCCCGCAACCCGCTGGCCAGCCCGGACATCATCGGCATCAGCCAGGGCGCGAGCGCCGTCACGGTCGGCGCGATGACCTTCGGCGTCACCTCGTACGCCGTACTGCCGTACGTCTCCATCGCGGGCGGCGTGCTCGCCGCGGCGCTCGTGTACGTCTTCGCCTGGCGCGGCGGGCTGCACGCCACCCGGTTCGTGCTCATCGGCATCGGCTTCGCCATCGCGCTCCGCTCGGTCACCACCCTCTTCATGACGAAGGGCGACTACCTCGTCGCCCAGCAGGCGCAGATCTGGATGACCGGCTCCCTCAACGGCCGTGCCTGGCCGGAGGCCCAACTCCTCGGCGGAGCCCTGCTGATTTTGCTGCCCGCCGTCGCCTGGGCGGCCCGCGCCCAGCGCACCGTGAGCATGGACGACGACACGGCGACCGCCCTCGGCGTACGGCTCGGGCGGGTACGCCTCGGGCTCGTCCTGCTCGGCGTCGTCCTCGCCGCCGTCGCCACCGGGACCGCCGGGCCCGTCGACTTCGTGGCGCTGCTCGCCCCGCAGATCGCCCGCCGGATGACCCGTACGGCACAGATCCCGCTGGTGTGCAGCGCGTTGACGGGGGCGGTGATCGTGGTGGTCGCCGACCTGCTCGCACGGCGGCTTTTCGCGCCGACCGAGCTGCCGGTGGGTGTGCTTACGGCCGCGGTGGGCGCCCCGTATCTGATCTGGCTGATCGTTCGTAGCCGTACCGTCGGAGGGACGTCGTGACCCGGCTCCAAGCCCGCGAGTTGACCCTCGCCTACGAGGACCGCACCGTCGTGCGGGGTCTCGACCTGGCCGTCCCCGACGGCGAGGTGACCGTCATCGTCGGGCCCAACGCCTGCGGCAAGTCGACGACGCTGCGCGCGCTCGGGCGGCTCCTCAGGCCCAAGGAGGGTGCGGTGCTGCTCGACGGCACGGCCCTCGCGAAGCTGCCCACGAAGAAGATCGCCCAGCAGATCGGGCTGCTCCCGCAGTCGCCGGTCGCGCCCGAGGCGATCACCGTCGCGGACCTGGTGGCCCGCGGCCGGCAGCCGCACCAGCACTGGTGGCAGCAGTGGTCCGACGACGACGAACGGGCCGTCACCGAGGCGATGGAACGTACGGACGTCTCCGACCTCGCCGAACGCTCCGTCGACGAGCTGTCGGGCGGGCAGCGGCAGCGGGTGTGGATCGCGATGGCGCTGGCGCAGGAGACGTCGCTGCTGCTGCTCGACGAGCCGACGACGTTTCTGGATATTTCCCATCAGGTGGAAGTGCTGGATCTGGTGCGGCAGTTGAACCATGACAAGGGTCGGACTGTGGTGGTCGTGCTGCACGATCTGAATCAGGCGGCTCGGTATGCGGATCATTTGGTGGCGATGCGGGCGGGGTCTGTTGTGGCCTCGGGGCCGCCGTCGGAGGTCGTTACGGCGGAGCTTGTGCGTGAGGTGTTCGGCCTCGACTGTGTGGTCGTTCCGGATCCTGTGACGGGGTCGCCGTTGGTGGTTCCGGGGGCGCCTTGGGGGGCTTGAGTTTTTTTCTTCCCCACCCCGCCCCTTCCCGAAAGC
>NZ_JAAAHS010000554.1 GCF_009908195.1 Streptomyces boluensis
AGCCCACCCACCCCAGCCGCTTACGGCAGCTCGCGGCGGCTACCGCTGCGCGACCACATCCTCGGTGTCCTTCCGGCGGGACCGCTCCCGGAGCAACGAGATCACGATCACCACGGCGGCGACGAGGAGCGAGAGCAGCACCTGGCTCCGGCCGCCGCCCTCCTTCGCGTCGGTGAGCATGTAGAGCAGCACGAACACGATCATCGCGATGGTCGCCCAGGTCAGATACGGGAACAGCCACATCTTGACGACGAGCTTCTCCGGGCTCTCGCGCAGGATGATCCCCCGCATCTTCAGTTGCGTGAAACAGATGACCAGCCACACGAAGAGCGCGACCGCGCCCGAGGAGTTCAGCAGGAACTGGAACACCGTGTCGGGCCACAGGTAGTTGAAGGCGACCGCCACGAAGCCGAAGGCCACGGAGACCAGGATCGCGGCCTGCGGGACGCCTCGCTTGTTCGTCCGTGCGAAGGACCGCGGGGCGTCGCCGCGCTGCCCGAGGGAGAAGGCCATCCGGGAGGCGGTGTAGAGGCCGGAGTTGAGACAGGACAGCACGGCGGTCAGCACGATGAAGTTCATGATCTCGCCGGCGTGGGGGATGCCGATCGAGTCGAGGGCCGCGACGTACGACCCCTTCTTCTCGATCGCGGGGTCGTTCCACGGCAGCAGGGCGACCACGACGAGGATCGAGCCGACGTAGAAGACACCGACGCGCCAGATCACGCTCCTGGTGGCCTTGGCCACCGCCCGCTGCGCGTCCGACGACTCACCGGCGGCAAGGGTGACGATCTCGCTGCCCATGAAGGAGAAGACGACAAGGAGGATGCCGGTGAGGATCGCGCCCGGCCCGTGTGGCAGGAATCCGCCGTGTTCGGTGAGGTTGCCGAATCCTGTCGCCGCATGGTCGGAACCGGGCAGCACACCGAAGATCGCGAGGCCGCCGAGGACGATGAAGCCCGCGATGGCGACGACCTTGATGCCCGCGAACCAGAACTCGAACTCGCCGAAGGAGCCGACCGAGACCAGGTTCGTGGCGGTGAGCACCACCATCACGATCAGCGCCCAGGCCCACTGCGGTACGGACGGCACCCACCCTTCCAGGATCACGGCGCCAGCCGTCGCTTCCACGGCGAGTACGACGACCCAGAAGAACCAGTACAGCCAGCCGATCGAGAACCCCGCCCAGCGGCCGAGCGCCCGGTCCGCGTAGGCCGAGAAGGAGCCGGAGCTGGGGTTGGCCGCGGCCATCTCGCCGAGCATCCGCATCACGAAGACGACGAGCGCGCCGACCAGGGCGTAGGACAGCAGGATTCCGGGCCCTGCGGCGGCGATACCGGAGGCGGAGCCCACGAAGAGACCGGCGCCGATCACTCCGCCGATCGCGATCATGGACAGATGGCGGTTCTTGAGACCGGCCTGCAGACCTGGCTGCTGCTCCGGAGACTGCCCACTGGTAGGTGGGGCGGTGTCAGGGGCCAGCGAATCAGGGGGACGTATCGTCATGTCGACATCCATTGAGTGGTTGGGAGTGCCGTGCAGGGCGTAGCTGCCCGGATCGCCGGTTCGCCTCGGTGGCGGGGACGGTCGGGCCGGGCATGCGCGGGGAGGGGAGTGCGCGGGTGGAGCGGTCAGGGCACTGACGATTCCCGGAAGCGTTCACAGTGCGGTTCGGTGCAGTGCAGTGCGGTGCAGTGCGGTGCGGTTCGGTGCTCGGTGCGGTACGCGGTTTCCGGAGGCCGTACTGGTGATGGTGTCGTCACCGCACGTCCGCGTTTCGTCCGTCTCCTCGTGGGAGGTGGGCCGCATCACTCGCGGAATTGGATTTGCGCAAGCGTATGGGGGGCCACCGGGCCAAGTGTTTGTGAAGGCTTAACAAACTCGCCCGCGATGGCTGTGCGACCGTCCAATGCGGAACCGGGGTCAGCTGGTCGACGGCAGCCGCAGCTGAAGCATGGCAAGGAGACGCTGGTCGGGACGGCTGAGATCGAGGCCGGTCAGCTCCTCGGCCCGGCGCAGGCGGTACCGCAGCGTGTTGGGGTGCACATGCAGCTGGGCGGCGGCCGCCCGGATGTCACCGAGGGAGTTCAGGTACGTCAGGAGAGTCTCGGCGAGCCGTCCCTGGTTCCGGCTGTCGTGCGCGATGAGGGCGGTCAGCCGAGGATCCCGAATCTCTGGGTGGCTGGAGAGCAACGTCAGCATCTCGCTGACCAGCACTTCCGCCTGGATGTCCGGCAGCGTGGCGACCGCGGTGGACACATCGGCGCTCACCATGGCGTCGAGAATGCGGTCGGCCTCCCGGCGGGACTCGGGGACCTCCCCGAGCGTCGGCACCAGGCAGCCGACCGAACCGCGCAGCGGCAGGCCCAGGTGGCGGCGGGTGGCGTCGGTGATCTCCTGGGCCCAGCCGCGCAGCGTGTCCGTGTCGATGCCGCGGGGCAGCTGGGGCAGAAGCACGTAGATACGGGGATCGACCTGAGTGGCCAGGGCACTGCGGTGCCGGGCGGCGATGTGCACGGAGACCAGGTTCGTGACCTCGGCGTGGGTCAGCTCCGGCCCGGCGTCCACCTCCGGAGTCTCGTACGCCGCTGTGGTCCCGTACGAGAAGCCGAGGACGGCGGCCGGGCGGGAGGTGTCGAAGCCCAGGTGCGTGGCCAGCGGCTGCGGTCCGGTGCTCCCGTCGAGCAGGCCCGCCAGCAGGGTCCGGGTGAGCGTTACATCGTCCGAGAGCTCCCTGCGACGGCGTACGAGATGGAGCACAGCGACCCGGGCGGCTCCAAGGAGCGCCTCGCGCGAGCGCTCGGCCAGCGGAGTCGCGCCCTCCTGCACCCAGATGGAGCCCAACTGCCGGTCCCCGGACCGGACGGCCACCGCGAGCCGACGGCGGATGCCGAGCTCCGGGTGGCTGTCGATGGCGATCACTTCGTCGCTGGAGTGCAAGTGCTGGAACACACCCCACTCACGCAGCTTCGCCAGATACCCCTCCGGTCCCTGCCAGCCGAGGATGGAGCGCTGACGCAGGTCGTCCGCCTCGTCGGAGTCGGTGGTACGGGAGTAGGCCAGTACGCGGTTGGCGGCGTCCTCGATGCTGACAATGCCGTTGGTGAGGATGGCGGTGGTCTGGGCGAGCGAGAACAGGTCGCCCTCCTCGGCCCCTTTCCCGGCGTCGCCCTGCGGCGCGTCGTCGAGGGCGGCCCGCGCCAGCGCGTTCACCTGCTCCCAGCGCGCTTCACTGCGCAGCGAGAGCAGGGCGACCCCGGCGTCGGCAGCGGTCTCGCTGAGCACCGCGGCCTGCCCTGGCCCGTCCACCTTGACCACTACGGCGGCCGCTCCGTCCCGCCCGGCGGCCCGCAGCGCGGGAAAAGCGGCCCGGCCACGGGCACCGATCACGAGCACCAGATCGCCCGGCCGCGCGGTCGGCCGGTCCTCGGGATCGAGCAGCGACACCCCACGTATCTCGACGTCGAGACCGGCGGGGGCGGCCTGCACCTCCACCAACGAGTCACCCAGCACCATCAGCAACTGACGCAGGCCGATGCTCGGTGCGGGAAGAGAAACTGCGGCCGGATCCATGATCGTCGCCTCTGCTGGGAGCCCTGCCAGGGGGCTCTGATGCTATCCACAAGAGTGCCGGGCGCTGCACGGGAACGTGGAGGGGGTCGCCGCCCCTCCCCCGGGACCACACCCCCGGACTT
>NZ_JAAAHS010000555.1 GCF_009908195.1 Streptomyces boluensis
GCTACCGCTGGGAGGTGCCCCCACCTCAAACGCCGGAGGGGCTATCTTTTAGCCCCTCCGGCGTTTGAGGAGGCCCGTCCGGCAGGACTTCGGGAAGGGGCGGGGAGGGGAGAGTTCACGCAGCCACCGACACCCCCAACTCCGCCGGAGCCAACGCCAGTTCAAGCACCTGACGGACATCCGTCACCGGGTGCACGTCCAGCTTCTGAAGAACCTCCGCCGGTACGTCATCGAGATCCGCCTCATTCCGCTTCGGGATGATCACCGTGGTCACCCCAGCCCGCTGCGCGGCCAGCAGCTTCTGCTTGACGCCCCCGATCGGCAGCACCCGCCCGGTCAGCGACACCTCACCGGTCATCGCCACATCCGTACGGACCAGGCGACCGGAGAGCAGCGAGGCGAGCGCCGTCGTCATCGTGATGCCCGCGCTCGGGCCGTCCTTCGGGACCGCGCCCGCCGGGAAGTGGATGTGTACGCCGCGTTCCTTCAAGTCACCGACGGGAAGCTCCAGTTCGGCGCCGCGCGAGCGCAGGAACGACAGGGCGATCTGCGCGGACTCCTTCATCACGTCGCCCAGCTGCCCGGTGAGGGTCAGGCCCGACGCCCCGGTCTCCGGGTCCGCGAGCGAGGCCTCGACGAAAAGCACGTCGCCGCCCGCCCCGGTGACCGCGAGCCCGGTGGCCACGCCGGGCACCGCGGTGCGCCGCTCGGCCGGGTCCTGGGCGGACTCGGGCACGTGGTGCGGCCGGCCGATCAGGTCCCGCAGATCCGCGTCGGTGACGGTGAACGGCAGCTTCCGCTCGCCCAGTTCGCTCTGTGCGGCGACCTTGCGGAGCAGCCGCGCGACGGAGCGTTCGAGGTTGCGTACGCCCGCTTCGCGCGTGTACTCACCGGCGAGCTTGCGCAGCGCGCTCTCGTCCAGGGCCACCTCGCCCGGCTCAAGACCGGCCCGCTCCAGCTGGCGCGGGAGCAGGTGGTCGCGGGCGATGACGACCTTCTCGTCCTCGGTGTAGCCGTCGAGCCTGACCAGCTCCATGCGGTCGAGCAGCGCCTCCGGAATGGCCTCCAGGACATTCGCGGTGGCGAGGAAGACGACATCGCTCAGGTCGAGTTCGACCTCCAGGTAGTGGTCCCGGAAGGTGTGGTTCTGCGCCGGGTCGAGCACTTCGAGCAGGGCCGCGGCCGGGTCGCCGCGGAAGTCGGAGCCGACCTTGTCGATCTCGTCGAGCAGGACGACGGGGTTCATGGAACCCGCCTCCTTGATCGCCCGCACGATCCGTCCCGGCAGCGCCCCCACGTACGTACGCCGGTGGCCGCGGATCTCCGCCTCGTCGCGGACGCCGCCGAGGGCGACGCGGACGAACTTGCGGCCCATGGCGTGCGCGACGGACTCACCGAGTGACGTCTTGCCGACGCCGGGCGGGCCCACGAGCGCGAGCACGGCGCCACCGCGACGGCCGCCGACCACCCCGAGGCCCCGGTCGGCGCGGCGTTTGCGCACCGCCAGGTACTCGGTGATCCGCTCCTTCACGTCGTCGAGACCGGAGTGCTCGGCGTCGAGGATGCCCTTGGCGCCCTGGATGTCGTACGTGTCCTCGGTGGTCTCGCTCCACGGCAGTTCGAGCACCGTGTCCAGCCAGGTGCGGATCCAGGAGCCCTCCGGGGACTGGTCGCTGGACCGCTCCAGCTTGTCGACCTCCTTGAGCGCGGCCTCGCGCACCTTCTCCGGCAGGTCGGCGGCCTCCACGCGGGCGCGGTAGTCGTCGGACTCCTCACCCTCCGACTCGCCGTTCAGCTCCCGCAGTTCCTTGCGTACGGCCTCCAGCTGGCGGCGGAGCAGGAACTCGCGCTGCTGCTTGTCGACGCCCTCCTGGACGTCCTTGGCGATGGACTCGGCCACGTCCTGCTCGGCGAGGTGGTCGCTGAGCAGCTTCGCGGCGAGCTTGAGCCGGGCCACCGGGTCGGCGGTCTCCAGGAGTTCGACCTTCTGCTCGGTGGTCAGGAAGGGCGAGTAGCCGGAGTTGTCGGCGAGCGCCGAGATGCCTTCGATCTGCTGGACCCGGTCGACGACCTGCCAGGCACCGCGCTTCTTCAGCCAGGTGGTGGCGAGCGCCTTGTACTCCTTGGCCAGTTCGGCGACCGCGCCGGGCAGGGGTTCGGGCACGGCCTCGTCGACCTCGGCGCCCTCGACCCACAGGGCGGCGCCGGGTCCGGTGGTGCCCGCGCCGATCCGCACGCGCCGGCGGCCCTTGATCAGCGCACCGGGGTCACCGTCGGCGAGCCGGCCGACCTGCTCCACGGTGCCGAGGACGCCGGTCGCCGCGTACGTGCCGTCGATCCGTGGCACAAGCAGGACGCGTGGCTTCCCCTCATCGCCACGGGCGGCGGCCTGGGCGGCCTCCACCGCGGCGCGTACATCCGGATCGTTCAGGTCGAGGGGCACCACCATGCCGGGCAGGACGACCTCGTCGTCGAGCGGCAGGACCGGCAGAGTGAGCGGTGCGGACGTCGATGCCATGATCTCCCCTTCGGCAGTCAAGTTGAGCTGTATCGGCTCAATGCTGCTGAGCCCGGAGATGTTCCCCGGAACGTGTTCGCTGTGAGCGATCAGCTCGGTACGAGGCGCTGCGCGAGCGTGCGCGGGGCGGTGTACCGGGTCGGGGGGCACTCAAGGTGAGCGCGTACTTCCGCTCGGTGGCCGCGAGTTGAGGCCTACGCGACGGTGCGCGGGAACCGGGGGCGGCCCCCCGCGACATACTCCGGGCCACTTGGGCATGATGCGGCCATGGACCCTCTGCGACAGAAGCTCAGCACGATCGCGCACGGCGACCACCCCATCGCCGCCCCCCTCGACGAATCCACGGTGCGGCACCTCCTGGACCTGGCCCTGCCGCGCGGCGACGAGCGCGTCCTCGACCTGGGCTGCGGTGAGGCCGCGTGGCTGGTCCGGGCGGCGGCCGAGCGCCCCGGCGTGCGCGCGGACGGCGTCGACGTGAACGAACGCGCCCTCGACCGCGGCCGCGACCACCTCGCCTCGGCGGGCGTCGACGACCGGGTCACGCTGCACCTGGAGGACGCGACCGGGTACAGCGCCTCGCACCAGTACGACGTGGTCCTCTGCGTCGGCGCCACGCATGCCTTCGGCGGGCTCCTGCCCACGCTCGAAGTGGCCCGCAAGCACCTCGCCCCGGGCGGCACGCTGATCGTCGGCGACGGCTTCTGGGAGAAGGCCCCCAGCCCCGAGACGCTCCAGGTCGGCTTCGCCGAGGACGAGTTCATGTCCCTGCCGAACACGGTCGACCAGCTCGCCCTCGACCAGTGGATCCCGGTGCACGGCCACATCAGCACGCTGGCGGAGTGGGACGCGTACGAATGGGCGTGGACCGGCACGCTCACCCGCTGGGCCCTCGACCACCCCGGCGACCCGGACAGCGCGGAGGCCCTGCGCACGGCGGCCCAGCACCGCGACGAGTGGCTGCGCGGCTACCGCGGCACCCTCGGCTTCCTGACCACCCTGCTCCGCCAGGCCTCCCGCCCGGAACCCCAGCACACGCTGTTCCGGCACTGACCTCCTCAGTCGCGAGGCGGGCGGCTCTCCGCCACTCCCAACCGCCACAGCGAGGTGACCTCACCGGCGCGGGCGGTGTGCAGCGGGTCGTCGGGGTCCTGTGCGCGGGGGTGGCG
>NZ_JAAAHS010000556.1 GCF_009908195.1 Streptomyces boluensis
GGGCTGCTGCCGCACACGGTGGACGGGTTCTGACCGGCCCCTAGCGCTCAAGCAGTGGGGCGGTCCTCCAGCAGTGGGGATCCGTCGAAGGCCGCGCGCGGCTCGTGTCGGGCAGGGCGTGCGCGACGACCGTGCGCAGCACTTCGGGGCTGTCGGGGCTGTCGGGGGTCTCAACGTCCGCGGCGATGATTCCGGGCCAGTCGCCGGATGACCAGTACAGCCGGTGCCGTCCGGGGGCCAGGGGGAGGAACCCCACCAGAGCGTGCGGCGTGTCCGGGGTGAGGGCGGCCGGTTCCTCCCCCTGCTCCCCCTGTTCCCGCTGTTCCGGCTGCTCCTGCTCTCCTCGGATGTCGAGGAGGTCGAGGGTCAGGAAGGGCAGCTGCGACAGGTCGTTCTCGTCGTCGCGGTAGAAGGTCCGGTAGAAGGGGTCCGCGGTCTGGGCGACCCGCACGATCTGGAGGACTTCTTCGGCGTCGATGACGATCTCGTCCTGGACCAGGGGGACTTCGTAGACATTCAGGTCCGGCGCACACGCGTCCTTCGCGCCGATGGCCACGCAGACCGCTTCGTCCCCGCCCTGCGGTGGGAGCACTCCCCGCAGGTACGTGTTCCCGTGCACCGGGAGGGACAGGCGGCTCAGGACCAGGTGGACGACCTGGGTCTGTATACGGGTGCTGTAGAGGGAGGAGGAAAGGGTCAACTTCGGCTCCGGTCAGCGGATTTCAGCGGTTCAGGAGTTCAGGGGTTCAGGGGTTCAGCGGATTCGGTCACGCCTCTCAGGCCGACCCGAGCCGCCCCAGCGCCTCGTCCGTCAGGCGGTACACCGTCCACTCCGACTGCGGCCGTGCACCGAGGGACTCGTAGAAGGCGATGCTCGGTTCGTTCCAGTTCAGGACGGACCATTCGAGGCGCTGGTAGCCGCGCTCCGCGCAGACCCGGGCGAGCTGCGTCATCAGCGCCTTGCCGTGGCCGCCGCCGCGCGCCTCGGGGCGTACGTACAGGTCCTCCAGGTAGATGCCGTGCACCCCGCGCCACGTCGAGAACGTCAGGAACCACAGGGTGAAGCCCACGACCTCGCCGGACGCGTCCTCCGCGATGTGCGCGTACGCCGCCGGGTGGTCGTCGCCGAACAGCGCGGTGTGCAACTGCTCCTCGGTGGCGCGGACCTCGTGCAACGCCTTCTCGTACTCGGCGAGTTCACGGACCATGGCGTGGATCGCGGGGATGTCTGCGGGTGTGGCGTTACGGATCATGCGCGCAGGCTAACCGGACCTCCGCGTACGCGTCAGAGCCGTGCGTCGCGGAGGAGTTCGGCGATGGCGAGCTGGTCGGCGTCGAGCGGGTCGCCGTCCTCGACGTTCCAGAGCAGGTTCTGCAGGGCGCGGCCCAGCGTCCAGGCGGCGGCCCGGTGCCGGTCCAGAGCGAGGGTGTCCGTCAACAGGTCGAAGCGGTACAGGACTTCGGCCGCGTCGAAGCCGTCGGTCAGCTCGTTGAAGAGGGCCGGCATCAGGTCGAAGCCCGGGTCACCCGCGAGCGGCTTGGGATCGATGGCGAGCCACGGCTCACGCTCGGCGGCGAGCACGTTGTCGAAGTGCAGGTCCCAGTGGAGCAGCCGGTCGCCGGGCTCGGCCAGCACGTCCCGTACCGCCGACGCGCAGCCGAGCAGGGTCTGCCGGGCGGGGCCCGCGACGCGCGGCGAGCGGACCGCCTCCGGGACCGCGTCGAGCATGCCGGCCGCGATGTCGGCCAGGCGGCGCAGGCCCGCCGGGGCCTCGACCGCGACGAGCCGCGCGAGCAGCCCGGCGAGGATCCGGGTCGCCTCGCGGGTGTCGTCGAGAGACGACAAGTGCCGCGACCCGCCGGGGAGTTCGAGGCGTTCCAGGAGCAGCGTGCCCGTGTCCGCGTCATGGTCGAGGAGCCGCACCACACCGTCGCCGCCCCAGGCCCGCAGACCCACCGGCTCGCCCGCGCTCTCCTCGTCGAGCAGCTGCAGCTTGAGGGCGGCGCGGGTGCCGTCGGCGCGCTCCACGGGGAGGACGAGGGAGGCCATCCCGTACATGGAAGGGCCGTTGAGGCGCAGCTCCCAGCGGTCCAGGAAGTCGTTGGCGAGCAGCGGCAGCCCGTCGATGAAGGCGCGGCCCGCGGCGCCGTTGTACCGGGTCTGGGTGCGGGCGAGCTCAGCGGGCACCACGATGTCGATCACGCCGCCGATCCTAGGGACACAACGCCCAGGGACAGGCCGCGCACCCCTCGGGTACGTTCCCGGCCATGAACGCGCCCCGCACCCTCAATGGCCATGTGTCCCACTGGTTCGCCGAGCACGGCCCGGTCACGCCCCGCGAGCCCCTCATCGGGGACGCCACCGCCGATGTGTGCATCGTCGGCGGCGGGTACACGGGCCTGTGGACCGCCTACTACCTGAAGAAGGCCGTGCCGTTCCTGCGGATCACCGTCCTGGAAAGGAAGTTCTGCGGCTACGGCGCCTCCGGGCGCAACGGCGGCTGGCTGTACAACGGCATCGCGGGCCGCGACCGGTACGCGAAACTGCACGGCAAGGACGCCGCCGCCCGGCTACAGCAGGCCATGAACGACACCGTCACCGAGGTCGTACGGGCCGCCGACGACGAGGGCATCCACGCCGACATCCACCGCGGCGGCGTCCTCGAAGTGGCGTACACACCCGCCCAGTTGACCCGCCTGAAGGCCTTCCACGAGGACGAGGTGGGGTACGGCGACCGGGAGCGGCTGCTGCTCGGCGCGCGCGAGACCGCCGAGCGGATACGGGTCGCGGGCGCCGTCGGCTCCACCTGGACCCCGCACGGCGCACGCCTGCACCCGGCGAAGCTGGTCACCGGGCTCGCCGCGGCCGTCGACGCGCTCGGCGTCAGCATCCACGAGTCGACGCCCGTCACGGAGATCAGGCCCAAGCACGCGATCACCCCGTACGGCACGGTCCGCGCCCCCTACGTACTGCGCTGCACCGAGGGTTTCACCGCCGACCTCAAGGGGCTGCGCCGCACCTGGCTGCCGATGAACTCGTCGATGATCGTGACCGAGCCGATCCCCGCCGAGCTGTGGGAGACCATCGGCTGGGACGGCCGCGAGACCCTCGGCGACATGGCGCACGCCTACATGTACGCGCAGCGCACCGCCGACGACCGGATCGCGCTCGGCGGCCGCGGCGTCCCGTACCGCTTCGGCTCCCGCACCGACAACGACGGCCGTACGCAGCCGGCCACGGTGGACGCGCTGCGCGAGATCCTCGTCCGGTTCTTCCCGGCCCTCGCCCGCACCGGCATCGACCACGCCTGGTCCGGCGTGCTCGGTGTGCCCCGCGACTGGTGCGCCACGGTCGCCCTCGACCGCTCCACCGGCCTCGGCTGGGCGGGCGGCTATGTCGGCTCGGGCGTCGCCACCGCCAACCTCGCCGCCCGCACCCTGCGCGACCTCGTACAGCAGGATTCCGGTCAGGGCACCGCGACCGAGCTGACCGCACTGCCCTGGGTCAACCACAAGGTCCGCACCTGGGAACCGGAACCCCTGCGCTGGCTCGGCGTCCAGTCCCTGTACGCGGCCTACCGCACCGCCGACCACCGCGAGGCCGGTCTGCGCTCCGCGGTGACGGACCCGATCGCCCGCTGGGCGGACCGGGTGTCGGGGCGGGGGTAAATCAGCCCCTCCGG
>NZ_JAAAHS010000557.1 GCF_009908195.1 Streptomyces boluensis
CGGTCGGGGGTACGGAGTCGTGCGGGGTGAGGGTGAGTGCGCGCAGCCGCTCGTGGACCTCGTGCGCGGTGGCGGGCCGGTCGTCGGGGGACTTGGCGAGCAGGTCGAGCACCAGGGCGTCCAGGGCGGCCGGTACGTCCACGCGCTTCGTGCTCGGCGGGTTCGGCTCGGTGTGCACATGGGCGAACATCGCCGCGGCCGGCTCCAGATTCCCGAACGGCGAGTCCCCGGTGAGGAGTTCGTGCAGCACGCAGCCCAGCGCGTACAGGTCGCCCCGCGCGTCGCCCGGCCGCCCGAGCAGCCGCTCCGGAGGCATGTACGCAGGGGTGCCGATGGCCTGACTGGCCGTCGTGGCGGTGGTGGCGAAGCGGGCGAGGCCGAAGTCGAGGATCTTGACCGTGCCGTCCGGGGTGAGCATCAGGTTGCCCGGTTTGAGGTCGCGGTGCACGATCCCCGCGTCGTGCGCGACGGCCAGCGCAGCGGCGGTCGCCGCGGCCAAGTCGACGGCCCTCTCCACGGTCGGTGGCCCGTCCTGACGCAGCACCCGGCTCAGGTCGTGCCCGGCGAGCAGCTCCATGACCAGGTACGGGGTGCCGTCCTCGTCCTGGCCCAGGTCGTGCACGGTCACCACGCCGGGATGGTTCAGGCCGCCCGCGGTGTGCGCCTCGCGCAGCAGCCTCCGCTCCTCGTCGGCGCTCCCGCCGCCGCGCTTCAGCAACTTCACGGCCACCTGGCGCCGTACGACCGAGTCCCAGGCCGCCCAGACCTCGCCCATGCCGCCGCGACCGAGCAGCTCACCCAGCTCGTACCGCCCGGCGAGCACGCGGACGTCCGCCATCTTTCCCTCCGATACCGGACCGTCTGTCACCACACGGTCTGTCGTGGCACCGCGCCAGCATAGTTGGGTGCGCCGAAAGACCCGACTGCGCTCCGGAGCACGGGAGTTGCCCTGCGTACGGGTGGGCGTTGTTGTTTACGCGATCGGCATGTAACTGATGTGTGGTGTCTACCGCTCTACGCGCATTGCATGGCAAGGTTCTCAGGCCAATGCTTCGTCAACTGTCATGCGGAGGACGAGTGTTGAAGTACCGGATGCCGACGGGAGAGGACACCCCCCACATCATGTCCGCTCATACTGCGCGCCGCCGCTGGCGGCGCCCGCTGCTCATCGCTGCTGTCGCGGCGTCGATCGCCGTGCCCTCGGTGGCCGTCGCGACCGACGCGCCGACCTCTGAACCGGGCGCCAGGACCGCGGTCCAGGTCCTGGACGACACCTACTACAAGGACGCGATCGGCAAGACCGGCCCCGAACTCAAGGCCGCCCTGCACACGATCATCAGCGAGCAGACCAAGCTGTCGTACGACCAGGTCTGGGACGCGCTGCGCGCCACGGACGAGGACCCGAACAACTCGTCCAACGTGATCCTGCTCTACACCGGCCGCTCCCAGTCCAAGACCGCCAACGGCGGCGACCCGGACGACTGGAACCGTGAGCACGTCTGGGCCAAGTCCCACGGCGACTTCGGCACCTCCACCGGACCCGGCACCGACGTCCACCACCTGCGGCCCACCGACGTGTCGGTGAACAGCACCCGCGGCAGCAAGGACTTCGACAACGGGGGCGAGGAACTCGGCGAGGCGCCGGGCAACTTCACCGACGACGACTCGTTCGAGCCGCGCGACGCGGTCAAGGGCGACGTGGCCCGCATGATCCTCTACATGGCCGTGCGGTACGACGGTGAGGACGGCTTCGCCGACCTGGAGCCCAACGACGAGGTGAGCAACGGCTCCGCCCCCAACATCGGCCGCCTCTCGGTCCTCAAGGAGTGGAGCGCCGGTGACCCGCCGGACGACTTCGAGAAGCGCCGTAACCAGGTGATCTTCGACGACATCCAGCACAACCGGAACCCGTTCATCGATCACCCCGAGTGGGTCGGCGAGATCTGGAAGTAACGATTCGTCGGGGGCCCGGACCCGCGAAGGTCCGGGCCCTCGACGCGTTGTCGGTGGGCTTGGGTGGACACGGCCCATGAACGCCGACGAGGACGCGCCGCCCGGATGAGGA
The DNA here is from genome assembly GCF_009908195.1 of Streptomyces boluensis. Classification (GTDB taxonomy): domain Bacteria; phylum Actinomycetota; class Actinomycetes; order Streptomycetales; family Streptomycetaceae; genus Streptomyces; species Streptomyces boluensis. The sequence goes on from NZ_JAAAHS010000557.1 coordinate 2,066, forward strand.
CACCGACCAGCACGGCCAGGTCCTCGGCGCCGGCGGCGTCGTCCGCGTAGCGCGTGGTGCGTAGCGGGCCGACCTCGGGCGGGCGGATCCCCTCCAGGTCCAGGACGTGGGCGAGCGTGAGCATGGACAGGCGGGCGTTGCCGTCCGGGAACGGGTGGAAGAACGCCACGTCGAGGCACGCCCTGGCGGCGCGCGCGGCCACGGGGACGGCCGGGTCGGCGCTCTCGCGCAGGCAGCGCTCGAAGTCCCGTCGGGTGTCGACCGTGAGGGCGTACCGTTCCCTGCCGCCCTTCGCGAAGGCGTCGCCGTCACGGAACGCCACATCGGGCGTGCCGAGGACGAGCCGTTGCCACGATGTGAGCAGGGCGAGGCTCAGCGGGCGCCGCCGCGTGGCGTCGGCGCGTGACCGGGCGAGGGCCGCGAGCAGCCGGTCGGCCCGAGTCGGGTCCTGGGTCCGTGCCCCGGCCGCGCACCAACGTGCGAAGCCGTCCACCGCGCTCCCGCCCCGGCCCGGTGTCCCGACGTCGGCACCGGCCCAGTCGACGCGGCTCCGCACCTGACACCAGAGGGCCAAGTGATCGGTGTCGTACGGGAGTTCAGCGGTCACGGTAGGAGGGCTCCCCGGTCAGGTCGGTCGCGAGGTCCTCGCCCACCGTGGTGACGACGGTCGGGGCCGGAGTCGTCCAGCTCTCGAAGCGGCCGCCGATCGCCCGCTCGACAGCTGCGTCCGCCTGTTCCGCGGTCATTCCCGTGGACGACAGGAACCAGGTCAGGACGGTGCGGCAGAGCGTGTACCAGGCGCACTCGGCTCCCGTACGGTCCATCACGACCGTCACCAGACGGGTGGCCGCGCGCTCCACGTGCCAACTGCGGTCGGCCGCGACCGTACGGGGATCCGCGTCCGGGGCGGAGGTGTCGAGGTCGTCCGGGGGTGCCAACTGCTTGAAGCGGTCGGCCAGTTCCTCCAGCCAGTCGCGCCATTCGAGCAGCGACGCCACGACAGCGGCGGCCGTCGGCACCGCCTCGCCCACCGAATCCGCGTCGCAGCACCAGCTGGTGACCACACCGCCACCGCCGCCTTCGCCGTACGACCAGTGCCAGCCGCAGGCCCACCGGCCGTACCGGGCGACCAGCAGCCGCGTCACCTCGGCGACGAACCGGGACTGCGCCCGCCGGTCCACGCCGACCGGAGGGACCATCGGGGCGATCAGCGTTACGACGGTGGCGTGCTCCTCCTCGCTCCACGCGAAGGCGTTGCTGTCCGGGTCTGCGGCCGACCAGGGCAACAGCCGGGCGTTGAGGGTGAGTTGGTGATCGGCGTCCGTGGTGTTCCTCCGGAGTCGGGGCGGGTGCGCGGGCATCCGGCCGATCTTGCCAAGCCCGCCGCGCGCGCGTCACGCGAATTTGCCGGTGCGCCCGACAGTCCCGCTCGCCTCAGCTGCTCCCAACAGCCCCTGGAAACAGGACAGTTCACCTGACAACAGCCACAGCCTCCACCTCCACCAGATGCTCCGGTACGTCCAGTGCCGCGACGCCCACGAGGGTGGCCGGTGGGGTGGGGGTGTGGTCGAGGTCCGCGAGATCGAGAAACGCGGCCGTCGCTCCC
>NZ_JAAAHS010000558.1 GCF_009908195.1 Streptomyces boluensis
CCGGGGTATGGGTGACCCGGTAACCGGTCATCAGTGACTATTCGTTCGCCGACCCCCGCAGGAACCCCTCCACCACCTCGACGAACCGTCCCCCGTCATCGAGCCACGGAAAGTGCCCCGCCCCGTCCTGGACGACATGCGTGGAGCGAGGGAAGAGTTCAGCCACCTCGGCCGTGGCAGCGGGCGGTGAGTTGAGGTCGGTCTCCCCCGCGAGTACCAGCACCGGGGCCGTGTGCCGGGACAGGGCCGCGCGGGTTGCCTCCGGGTGGAAGGCGCCCTCGGATGTGTGGACCGCTGCCGCCTCGTGGTTGCGCTGCGCGTCCGACGCGGTCGCGTGCGTACGGGCGGTGGTGTCCCAACTGCCGTACAGGAACGGCGTGATGGCCTGGGCGGCGGCCTCGTCCGCTCGTCCTGCCATGACCTTTTCGAGGGCGGTGGACGCCTCCGGGTACCAGGGTTCGGCGGAGCGCAGGCGGGCGGTGGCGCGTCGTACGTCCGCGGTGACCGTGCCGCCGACGGCGAGGACGCTCGGGGTGACCAGGACGAGGGTGCCGACACGTTCCGGGTGGCGTTCCGCGTACAGCAGGGCGAGGTTCGTGCCCGCGGAGTGGGCGAGCAGGTCCATCCGGTCGAGCCGCAGGTGTGCGCGCAGCGCCTCCACATCGTCGACGAGCCGGTCGCAGCGGTACGAGGTGGTGTCGCGCGGCACCGCGGAGCCGCCGGTGCCGCGCGGGTCGAGGAGGATCAGGCGGCGGTGCGCGGCGAGTCCGCCGAGGTCGCCGAGGTAGGCGGCCGACTGCATCGGGCCGCCGGGCAGGCACACCAGGGGCGGGCCGTCGCCGTGCTCCCGGTGGGCCAGTGCGGTGCCGTCGTACGCGGTGATGTGGTTCATGCCCGCCAGGCTGCCGTGGACGCGGCCGCCGACCTATCGTTCAGTGACAGCTACATGGTGGGGAGGTGGGGTCGATGGCCGTCGAGTTCGGGTTGACCGCGGCGTCGGTGGCCAGGGTGCGGTTCGCCGTGTCGCCGTTGGGCGAGACGGTGCTGGCGCTGCGGATCCTGCTCGGCACGGGCGGGCACCCGGTGCACCGTCCGTGGGCGCGGCGGGCCCGCCCCCTGCTCGCCGGAGAGCCGGAGCTGCCGTTGCTGCGGGCACTGCTCGGCGGCGGGTCGATGCCGTCGTTCCTGTTCCCGGTGCCGCCGGAGCGGTTGCCGTCGCTGCCGACGGAGCTGGAGCTGCTGCGGGCCACGGACGAGGAGTTCTTCCGGCGGGAGTACGGGGAGGTGGTGGGCGTGCCCGCCGCGCGGGCGCCCCAGCCCGCGGCCGTACTGCCGCGGCTCGCGGAGGCGTTGCTCCGCTGCCATGACGCGGTGCTCGCCCCGCACTGGGGACGGTTGCGCGCACTCCTGGAGGCCGATGTGGCGCGCCGGGCGCTGACGTTGGTGGACGGTGGCGTACGGGCGCTCTTGGACGACCTGCACGAGGACATCGCCTGGGACGACGGCCAGTTGGTGGTCCGCTCACCCCGCGCGCCGCGCACGACGCACCGGGTGGACCCCGGCCGGCATGGCCTGGTGCTGCTGCCCAGCGCGTTCAACTGGCCGCACGTCGGCGTCGACAAGTCCCCGCGGACCACCGCGTCGATCCGCTACCCGGCGGCGGGGGTGGGCCTGCTCTGGGAGCCTCCCGCGCCCCAACTCTCCGGCCTGGCCCCGGTGTTGGGCCGTACCCGAACCGAACTCCTCGCCGCGCTCACCGAACCCCTCACCACCCCGGCCCTGGCCGCACGCCTGGGCGTCACACCGAGCGCGGTCTCCCAGCACCTGGGCGCCCTGCGCGGAGCGGGCCTCGTCGCCACCCAGCGCCGGGGCCGCACGGCCCTGCACCTGCGCACGGAACGGGCCGACGCGCTGCTGCGCCCCTGACCGGCGCGGATCCGGACTACCGCGAAGCCGTACACGTCTCGTCGAGTGGTTTGCCGCGCGGCCAGGCCACCCCGACGAACTCCAGCTTCTCGTTCCGCCGCCACGCCGGGTCGAGCCGTACGCGGTGCACCGCCTTGTTGAACGCGTTGCCCTGGTTGTCGAGGCAGATCCAGCCCGTCGTACCGCGGATCTTGTTGACACTCTTCAACTGGTGCCAGCCGCTGGCGACTTCGTCCAGGCGCGGGATGCGTTTGCCGCCCTCGGCCTGGCGGCGGATGTTCGTCACCGCCGTCCGCGTCGCGTCGTAGATCGTCATGAGGCGTGAGTCCTCCAGGTCGGCGTCGCCGAGCGCGGCCGCCGCCGACTTCAGCCGGCGCATCTCGGCGCGCGCGTCCTCCGCCTCGGGTGCCTCGCTCTCCTCCCAGGCGTCGGGGTGCCCCACGGCGGCGTACTCGACGGTGACGCGGCTGAGCGCGCGGCGCCACTGGGCCAGCTCGTCGCTCGGTACGTACGAGTCGACGGTGGACGCCCCGGAACCGGTGATGATCCGGAAGCTGTTCTCGGTCCTCGCGCACGGCTGGTCGCCCAACTCCTGGACCAGCATGCGGAGTTGGGGCGGGCGTCCGGCGAAGTAGATGTCCTCGGCGCCGGACTGGCAGATGTTCTGCGCGATGTTCTCGAAGTCACCGGCCAGGCTGGGGTCGTCGTCGGAGCCGCCGGACGAGCGGTACTGCTCGGACTCCAGGGCGCCGCGCGGCCGCTTCTCGTTGAACGCGTCGCGGAGGGTGTCCACGTAACTGTCGCCGGGCCGGGTGTCCTCGACCAGGAATACATTGTCGCCGCCGTCGCCGGGGAGTCCGGCGAGGACCTCGGCCTGGTCCTCGTTGGGCGGGACGATCCGGGCGAGTCCGTCCATGGTCAGGTCGGACGCGGTGATGGGCCCGCCGACGACGGGGATGCGCAGGTCCTCGGTGAGGTGCCGGATGGCGTTCTTGGTGTTCTTCTCGCTCATGTCGAAGCCGACGACCGCACGGAGGTTGTCCTCCTTCGAGCGTGCCATCTCGTCGAGTTCCGCGGCCACCGCCTCGTAATGGGCGCTGCCCAGGCCGGGGTTGGCGAGGACGAGCCGCACGGCGGGCGAGCCCTTGTCGTTCATCCGGCGCTGCGCGAGGTACGCGCCCTGCACCTCGTGCCGGATCTGGCCCTCCACGGCGGCCTTGCGGTTGGGGTCGTGCTCGTCGGTCGTCATGGGGATGAGCAGGGCGACGGTCACGTACGGGAGGGTGCCGCCGGTGACGCGGCGGTTCTCCTTCTCGATGGCGCGGGACACCTCGTCGAGGCGGCCGAAGACATGGCCGCCGTCGCTGACGCCGGTGCACTCGTCGCGGGGTCCGCGTTCCCATACCCGGTCGGCGCAGCGTTCGGTCACGTACCGCAGCGAGCCCCAGCCGGAGCCGAGCAGCAGATAGCCGAGGAGTAGGAGGCCAAGGGCGGCGCCGCCCGCCCGGACGAGGTTGCGGGGCACGCGCCACCACCGTACGGGCGGCGGCGGGGGCAGCGGGATGGCACCGGCGCGGCCGGCGGCGCGGGGAGCGGGCCGGGGATCTTCGGGCGATCCGGGCATCACCACGGCTCCTTGTCGTAGGACTGGATGCGCTCGTGCAGCGGCAGCCCCTTGAGGTACGGGACCTGCTCGCTCAGCTCCTGCAACTGTGCGGCGACCTCCGTGC
>NZ_JAAAHS010000559.1 GCF_009908195.1 Streptomyces boluensis
CCCCTTCCCCCGCCGCCGCCTCCGACGGGCCGACGGAGCCGGGGGTCAGGTCGCCCCGGGTTCTCGGGCTGCTCCTCCTTGTCGCCGTGGTCGCGAGCGGGGTCGCGGCCGTGGCCGCCGCGCTCGCCCAGTGGCACATGAAGTCCCTGATCAGGCCGCTCTCCCAGGAGGCGACCGCGCGTACCGCCGAGGGCTACCAGCGGGCCGAGATGTGGCTCGGCAACACCGGCGGCGTACTGCGCGGCTGCCTCGCGCTCACGGTGCTGCTGCTCGTCGCCTGGTTCTTCCAGATGCGGGCCAACGCCCTTGTCCTGGACCCGAGTTGGCCGCAGCGGCAGGGGATGGGGTGGCTGCTGCTCAGCTGCCTGTGCGCCATCGGCCTGTTCTTCGTGCCGAAGATGATCGTCAACGATGTGTGGGCCGCGTCCACCCCGCCGCCCGGCCAGCGGCGCGGCAACGCGCTGCTCACCGTGTGGTGGCTGGCCGTGCTCGGCACCTCCTTCCAGCTGTGGAACGGCTTCGCGGTCCTGGCCGACGGCGACGACGCCGTGTGGGCGGTCACCGACGGGGTGACCGACCTGCTCATCGGCGACGCCTTCGCCGTCGCCGCCTGCGCCCTCACCTTCGTCGTCGTACGCCGGCTCGGGGCGCTGCAGGACCGGCATCCCGCAGCGCCCGTCGCCGGCTGAGCCGCCGGGCTCAGACCACCGCGCCCGTCCCCTTCCTGCGGGACTCCAACGGCCCGCCCGCCCTTGGCCCGCCGGTGCCCGGCCGCGTCGTGCGGCGGGGTTCCGCGGGCCACTTCCGCTCCAGGGTCACCGCGAGCGGCACCGCCGTACCCACCGTCGACGCCATGCCGACCAGGACGCCCGCGATCAGCGCGACCGAGAAGTCCGCGAGCGAGTCACCGCCGAGCACAGCGAGCGCGGCGAGCACGAACAGCGCGCCCATACCGGTGTTCACGGTCCGCGGCAGCGTCTGCACCACGGCTCTGTTGGCGGTGTCGACCAGCGTGGTGCGCGGGTCGCGGCGGCGCCCCTCGCGCACCCGGTCGAAGACGACCACCGTGTCGTTGACCGAGTACCCGATCACGGTGAGCAGCGCCGCGAGGAACACGCTGTCGACGGGCTTGCCGAGCCATGCGAAGAGGCCCACCACGAGCAGGACGTCGTGCGCCATCGCCACGACCGCCGCGGCCGCGAACGTCCAGCGGAACCGCACGCTCAGATACAGGAGTTGAGCGGCGACCGCCACCCCGAGGGCGATCAGCGCCTTCTGCCGCAACTCGTCCCCGAGGCTCGGCCCGATCAGCTCGTCCCGCTCCACGGTGACCTCGCCGCCGGGCCGTTCGAGTGCCTCCTTGACGGTGTGCTGCTGGTCGTTGCTGAGGCGTTCCGTCCGTACGGAGATGTCGCCGTCGCCGGACTCCTGCACCACCGCGCGCGGGAACCCGGCGTCCGCGACCGCCTCGCGCGCGGTGTCCACCGGCACGGGCCTGCTGGTGCTGTACTCCACGAGCCGCCCGCCGGTGAACTCCACGCCGAAGTCCAGGCCGCGCAGCCCGATCCCGGCGACGGCCACCATGACAAGGAGGGCACTGGCGCCCAGCCAGCGCCGCCGGTGGTGCACCAGGCGCGGGTCGCGACGGGCCAGCCAGGCCCGCACCCGGCCCGTGGAGGTGATCCCGGTGAGGGCGGGCCGCTTCCGTACGAAGCCGCGGGCGACCGCGAACTCGGCCAGGACGCGGGTGATCACCAGCGCCGAGACCATGGACGCGAGGACACCGACGGAGAGCGTCACGCCGAAGCCCTTGACCGGGCCGACCGCGAAGAAGAACAGCAGCCCGGCGGCGAGCAGCGTCGTCACGTTGGAGTCGACGACCGCGCTCCACGCCTTCTCGAACCCGGTACGCAGAGGTTTGTCCAGGCTTTTCGTACGGGCGCCCAGATACTCCTCCCTGGCCCGTTCAAACACCAGGACGTTGGCGTCCACCGCCATGCCCACGGCGAGCACGAAACCGGCGAGTCCCGGCAGCGTCAGGGTCGCGCCGAGGGCGACCAGGGCGGCGTACGAGATCAGTCCGTACAGGGCGAGGGCGAGGGTGGCGAGGGCGCCGAGGAGGCGGTACACGATGACGATGAACAGGCCGGTCAGGGCAAGGCCGATCAGGGCCGCCTGGGCGCTCGCGGAGATGGCGTCGGCGCCCAACGTGGGGCCCACGGTGCGCTGTTCGACGACCTCGACGGGCACCGGCAGGGCGCCGCCCTTGACCAGCGCGGCCAGCTCACCGGCCGCCTCCTGGTCGAAGCCGCCGGTGATCTGGGTGCTGCCACCGGTGATGCCGACGTCGCACGCCACCTCCGGGTTCACGCTGGGCGCCGAGATGACCCGGCCGTCCAGGACGATGGCGACGCGCCGCTGCGGATCGCCCTGCGGGGCACAGGCCGCCTTGCCCGTGACGCGGGCCCAGTCGGCGCCGGCCTGCTTGCGGAACTCCAGGTTCACCATCCAGCCGGACATGCCCTGCTGGTCGAGGACGGCCTCGGCGTCGCGCACCCCTTCGCCGGTCAGGGCGGTGGGCCCGAGCTGCAGATACGCGCCCTTCTGGTCGGGGTCGGGCAGGGTCGGGGACTTGTCCGTGTCCGGTCCGCCGCTGTCCTTGGCCTCGGTTTTCGGGGCCTTGTCGGTGACGCCGCGCACCGGGTGCACGGTGAGTTGCGCGGTGCGGCCGACGACCTCGGCGGCCTCGCGCGGGTCCTGGACGCCGGGCAGTTCGACGATGATGCGGTTCTCGCCGGAGCGGGTCAGGCTCGGCTCGGACACACCGAGGGCGTCAACGCGCTGGCGCAGCACTTCGAGGGCGCGCTGCGTCGACTCGGTGTCGGCGGCGGTCGTGGGTGAGTCCTTGGTCTCCAGGACGATCTGGGTGCCGCCGCGCAGGTCGAGACCTAGGCGGGCGGACTGGGTGAGGGCGAAGAAGAGTGCGGCGGCGATCACGCAGAGCGCGACGGCCGCCCGCCACAGGGGCGCGCGAGACATGGTTCTCCCGAGGAGTGTGCCCGTGGGTTTCGTCGGGCAGGCAGACGGGACCGGCGCCTGCCGCGCACCCCGCCGGGGCGGGAACGGTCAGGCGTCGACCGGGACTTGAGTGCTAGGGCCTGTCGTTTGGATCAGGCCGGATCCGGTCGGTCTGCCGCTCGGCGGCCCGCGCGGCCGCGGCACTCCACTGTCCCGGCCCACCGCGTGCCCGGCCGGGCCGACGCCCTGGGCGGGCCCGCCGTGCGCCCCGTGCCGTGCCGCCGCACGCGCGGCGGGGGTGAGGAACGGGGGCGGCGGCGTGGTCTCGGGGTGCGAGCCGATCTGGCCGTACGTGAGGTGGGCGCCGCCCTTGCCGTACCCGATCTGGACGCCGGCGTGGCCGTGCGTGAACTGGACGGCGCCGCCCGCCCGCGCGGTCTTGACCTCGGCCGCCGCCATGGACGACGGCAGCAGCAGGAACGCGACGGCCGCGAGCAACCCGGACAGCGCGACAGCGAGCGGCCGACGACGGGCGGCCGGCGGGACGGATAGCGCATGGCGGCGGGCGGCCGGCGGAACGGCGAGCGCCTGGTGGCGGGCGGCAGCCCGCACGCATTCCTCCCCCATGCCACACC
>NZ_JAAAHS010000056.1 GCF_009908195.1 Streptomyces boluensis
GTGGGGCCGGCGGGGAGGAGCGGCCCGGGACGGGGGAGGAGTGGCCCGGGATTGGGGAGGAGGTCAGTTCCGGCCGCGGATCTGGCGGACCACCGCGGACGCGTCCAAATGGCCCTCGGCCGAGGCGAGTTCGGCGAACACCGCATCCGCGCGACCCGAGACGGGCAGGTCGACCCTGGCCTCGGCGGCGGCGGTCAGCGCGAGCCGGAGGTCCTTGCTCATCAACGCGGCGGCGAAGTTGGCGCGGTAGCCGTTGTCGGCTGCCGAGCCCTCGACGAGGCCGGGCCAGGGGCAGAAGTTGCGCAGCGCCCAGCTGTCGCCGGACGAGGTGCTGACGATGTCGTAGAGGCTGCGCGCGTCCAGGCCGAGGCGGTCGGCGAGTACGAAGGCCTCGGCGACGGCCGTCAACGTGGTCCCGAACAGCATGTTGTTGCAGATCTTGGCGGCCTGTCCCGCGCCGGCGGCGCCGGTGTGGACGATGTTCGCCCCCATCGCCTCCAGATACGGACGGGCCAGCGCGAAGGCGTCCGGCGTGCCGCCGACCATGAAGGTGAGGGTGCCGGCCCTGGCCTTGGCGACTCCTCCGGAAACCGGGGCGTCCACCACGGGCAGCTCGGCCGCGGTCAGCGACGCGTGGACGGCGCGTGCGCTCTGGATGTCGATGGTCGACGAATCGATGAGGAGAGTGTCGGGTGCGACGTGTGCGAGCACGCCGTCCGCGCCGAGGACGACCTCCTGCACATGCCGCCCGGTCGGCAGCATCGTGACGACCACCTCGGCCTTCGCGGCGACATCCGCCACGGAGCCGGCGATGGCGACGCCCGCCTCGCGTGCGGTGACGACGGCGTCGGCGGAGAGGTCGAAGCCGTACACCTCGTGCCCGGCGGCCACGAGGTTGGCGGCCATGGGGCCGCCCATGTTGCCGAGACCGATGAATCCGAGGGTCGTCATCGCGCTACCTCCTGGAGTCGTGGAGTTCGTGTTGGCGTCCAAGTTCGACCCTGCACACCTGCACGAGCAAGAGGCACTTGGGCACAGGTACTGTGCAGATATGCACAGTTACGGAAAGGTCAACCTCGACGACCTGCGCTATTTCCTGGCACTCGCCCGCCACGGGCGCATGGTCGCGGCCGGGGAACGACTCGGCGTCGAACACACCACGGTCTCCCGCCGGGTGGCCACCCTGGAGAAGGCCGTCGGCCACCGACTCTTCGAGCGCACGCGCACGGGCTGGACCATGACCGAAGCCGGCCGACGACTGCTGCCGCATGCCGAGCGGATCGAGGCGGAGGCGGTCCTCGCCTTCACCGACGCGGACGACGAGAGCCGCCCGGTATCGGGACTCGTGCGCCTCATCGCCACGGACGCGGCGGGCTCGGTGCTCGTCACGCCCGCACTCGCCCCGCTGCACGCCCGGCACCCGGGCATCGACCTGGAACTGGTCACGACCAGCGTGCTCATCAGCCACCACACCGGCCAGTTCGACGTGGCTATCACGCTGCACCGGCCGGAACTGCCCCGGCTGCACGCACAGCCGCTCGGCGAGTACGCGCTACGGCTGTACGCGTCCCCCGACTATCTGCGGCAGCGGGCGCCGATCCGTACCCCCGACGACCTCGCCGAACACCAGATGGTCTGGTACATCGAGTCTCTGCTCGACCTGCCCGAGCTGCGGGTCTTCCACCAGGTGTCCGAGACGGCCGCATTCGCCTTCCGCAGCAGCAGCGTGTTCGCCCAGCTGGAGGCGGTCGCCGCGGGGATGGGCGTCGGCCTGCTGCCGGCCTTCTTCGCCGAGCGCGACCCCCGGGTCGTACCGGTCCTCGCCGCGGAGCTGGAGGTGCGGCGCACGTTCTGGATGATCGTGCCGTCCACGCTGCGCAACGTGGAGCGCGTACGGATCGTGTGCGAGCACCTGAAGGCCTGGTTCGAGGATCAGCAGGACGTGCTGCGCCCCCGCTGAATGTTCCCTCTCTATCCGGAGGTACTGGGCTCTCCGCTTCGCACTCAGCATGAGCGCATGAAAGACATGCTGACCACCGGTCTCAACGAGGACCAACTCGCCATCGTCGAGACCACTCTCGACTTCGCGCAGGAGCACCTCGCCCCCCAGGCCGACGCCTGGGACCAGCAGAAGCACTTCCCCGTCGACGTGCTGCGCAAGGCTGCCGAACTGGGCCTCGGCGGGGTGTACGTGGGAGAGGACTGGGGTGGCTCCGGTCTCACCCGCTCCGACGGCGTCCTGGTCTTCGAAGCGCTCGCCGTCGGCTGCCCCACCATCGCGGGCTACCTCTCCATCCACAACATGGTCGCCTGGATGATCGACCGCTTCGGCGACGACATCCAGCGCGCCCGCTGGCTGCCCGGCCTGTGCTCGACGGACACGCTCGGCAGCTACTGCCTGACCGAGCCCGGCGCGGGCTCCGACGCCGCCGCGCTGCGCACCCGGGCCGAACGGGACGGCGACCACTACGTCCTGACGGGCGTGAAGCAGTTCATCTCCGGTGCCGGCGTCTCCGACGTCTACATCGTCATGGCCCGCACCGGCGACGACGGCGCCCGCGGCATCTCCGCCTTCGTCGTCCAGAGCGACGATGCCGGCCTTTCGTTCGGCCCCAACGAGAAAAAGATGGGCTGGAACGCCCAGCCCACCCGCCAGGTGATCCTGGACGGCGTCCGCGTTCCCGCCGACCGCAGGCTCGGGGCCGAGGGCGACGGCTTTCGCATCGCCATGAAGGGGCTCAACGGCGGCCGTCTCGGCATCGCCGCCTGCTCCCTGGGCGGAGCCCAGAGCGCCCTCGACCGCAGCCGCGCGTACCTCACCGACCGCGAGGCCTTCGGCGCCCCGCTGATCGAGTCCTCCGCGCTCCAGTTCCGCCTCGCCGACATGGCCACCGAACTCGCCGCCGCCCGCGCCCTGGTCCGTCAGGCGGCAGCGGCCCTCGACCGCGAGGACCCCCAGGCCCCCCACTTGTGCGCCATGGCCAAGCGGTTCGCCACCGACACCGGATTCTCCGTCGCCGACGACGCCCTTCAACTGCACGGCGGATACGGCTACTTGAGCGAGTACGGCATCGAGAAGATCGTCCGTGACCTCCGTGTCCACCAGATCCTCGAAGGATCCAACGAGATCATGCGGCTCATCGTCGCCCGCGGCCTGATCGGAGCCGGCCGATGACCCACGCTGCGTCCCCGGCGTCTCCCCGGATCTGCGACGACTCCGTCCTGGTGGAGGTCCGTGGCCGGGCCGGCCACCTCACCCTCAACCGGCCCAAGGCCCTCAACGCCCTGAACCACATCATGGCGCGCCGCATCGACGACGCCCTGACCGAGTGGGAACACGACCCCCGGATCGACTCCGTTGTCATCAGCGGCGCGGGCGAGCGAGGGCTGTGCGCGGGCGGCGACATCCGCTCCATCCACGACGACGCCCGCAGCGGGGGCATGGCCTCGGCCGAATTCTGGTACGACGAGTACCGGCTCAACGCCCGGATCGCCCGCTACCCCAAGCCGTACGTCGCCCTCATGGACGGGATCGTCATGGGCGGCGGAGTCGGGATCTCCGCCCACGGCAGCGTGCGCGTGGCCACCGAACGCTCCCGGATCGCGATGCCGGAGACCGGCATCGGCTTCGTCCCCGACGTCGGCGGCACCTGGTTGCTCTCCCGGGCCCCCGGGGAACTCGGCACCCACCTGGCCCTCACCGGCGCCCCCGTCGGAGCGGCCGATGCCCGACTCTGCGGCCTCGTCGACCACTTCGTACCGTCGAGCCGGCTCCCGGCCGTGCTCGACGCGCTCGCCGACACCACCGCGAACGAGGCCGTCGGCCTGTACGCCACCGAGCCACCGACCGGTGAACTGGCCGACCAGCGCGACTGGATCGACTCCTGCTACTCGGCCGACACCGTGGAGGAGATCGTCCGAAGGCTCCTCGACACCGGGGTGGCGGCCGCCAAGGAGGCCGCCGGGACGATCTTCACCAAGTCGCCGACAGCACTCAAGGTCACCCTCGCCGCCCTGCGCAGCGCCCGCGAACTCGGGTCTCTGGAACGGGTCCTGGAGCAGGAGTACCGCATCGCGTGCACCGCGCTGTCCTCCCCGGACCTCGTGGAGGGCATCCGCGCCCAGGTCGTCGACAAGGATCGCGACCCCCGGTGGTCCCCGCCCACCCTCGCCGAGGTGACGGACGCCGACGTGGCGCGCTTCTTCGCGCCGCTGGGCAGGCGCGAACTCTCCTTCGCCCCCGACGAAACCGCAGAAGAACTCGGAGAGCAGCCATGACAGACACCGCCGCCGCGTCGACGCCGTACGAGACCGTCCTCGTCGAACGCAAGGGCAGGACCGCCCTGCTCACGCTCAACCGGCCGAAGGCGCTCAACGCCCTCAACCTCCAGGTCATGGAGGAGGTCGTGGCCGCCACCGAGGAGCTGGACCGCGACCTGGAGGTCGGCTGCATCGTGCTCACCGGCTCCACCAAGGCCTTCGCCGCCGGCGCCGACATCAAGGAGATGCACCCCCAGGACTACATGGACATGTACCTCACCGACTGGTTCACGGCCTGGGACCGGCTCGGGCGGCTCCGTACCCCGACGGTCGCGGCGGTCTCCGGGTACGCCCTGGGCGGCGGCTGCGAACTCGCCATGCTCTGCGACATCCTGCTCGCCGCGGACACGGCTGTCTTCGGCCAGCCCGAGATCAAGCTCGGCGTGATTCCCGGCATCGGCGGATCCCAGCGCCTGACGCGTGCCGTGGGCAAGGCGAAGGCCATGGAACTGTGCCTGACCGGCCGCACCATGGACGCGGCCGAGGCCGAGCGGGCCGGCCTGGTCTCCCGCGTCGTCCCCGCCGACGAGCTGCTTGCCGAGGCCCTCGCGGTCGCCGAGACCGTGGCGGGGATGTCGAAGCCCGTCGCCATGATGGCCAAGGAAGCCGTCGACCGCGCTTTCGAGACGACCCTCGCCGAGGGTGTGCGTTTTGAACGCCGTCTGTTCCACGCGGTGTTCGCCACTGCCGACCAGAAGGAAGGCATGGCCGCCTTCGTGGAGAAGCGCCCTCCCAACTTCACGCACCGCTGAAAGGAACAGCACCACCATGAAGATCGTTGTCTGTGTGAAGTACGTGCCCGACGCCACCGGCGACCGGAAGTTCGCCGACGACCTGACGGTCGACCGCGACGACGTCGACGGCCTGCTCTCCGAACTGGACGAGTACGCGGTCGAGCAGGCGCTGCGGATCGCCGAAGAGGCGGACGAGACCGAGGTCACCGCCTTGACCGTCGGCCCGGAGGACGCCAAGGACGCCCTGCGCAAGGCCCTTTCGATGGGCGCCGACAAGGCGATACACGTCGAGGACGACGGCCTGCACGGCACCGATGTCATCGGCACCTCCCTGGTCCTCGCGAAGGCGATCGCCAAGGCCGGCTACGACCTGGTCATCTCCGGGATGGCGTCGACGGACGGTGCGATGGGCGTGGTTCCGGCGCTGCTTGCCGAGCGACTGGGTGTCCCGCAGGCCACCCTGCTGTCCGAGGTCGGCGTGGAGGGCGGACTTGTGACCGGCCGCCGCGACGGCGACGCAGCCTCCGAGCGGCTGGAGGCGCGGCTCCCGGCCGTGGTCTCCGTGACGGACCAGTCCGGCGAGGCCCGTTACCCGTCCTTCAAGGGCATCATGGCCGCCAAGAAGAAGCCGGTGGAGACCTGGGACCTGTCGGACCTCGACATCGAGGCCGGCAGCGTCGGCCTGGAGCACGCCTGGACCGCGGTCGACTCGGCCGCTGACCGTCCGGCCCGTACGGCAGGCACCGTTGTCACGGACGAAGGCGAGGGCGGCAGGCAGCTCGCCGCGTTCCTCGCGGGCCAGAAGTTCATCTGATCTCCCAGGAGTTGAGTCCCCATGCCTGAAATCCTCGTCTACGTCGACCACGTCGACGGAGCCGTCCGCAAACCCACCCTGGAACTGCTGACCCTGGCCCGTGGCATCGGCGAGCCGGTCGCCGTGGCACTGGGCGACGGCGCCGCCGACACCGCCGCCACACTGGCCGAGCACGGGGCGACCCGGGTACTGGTGCACGAGGCGCCCGAGTACGCCGCGTATCTGGTGGTGCCCAAGGTCGACGCCCTGCACGCCGCGTACGAGGCGATCTCCCCGGCTGCCGTACTCGTCCCGTCCTCCGCGGAGGGCAAGGAGATCGCCGCCCGTACGGCACTGCGCATCGGTTCGGGCGTCATCACGGACGCCGTCGACGTGGCGGCCGGCGGTTCCGGTCCGGTGGCCGAGCAGTCCGCGTTCGCCGCCTCGTACACCACCACGTCCCGTGTCACCCGGGGCACCCCGGTCATCACCGTCAAGCCGAACAGCGCGGCGGTCGAGCCCGCACCGGCCGCCGGTGCCGTCGAAGCCCTCGACGTGACCTTCTCCGCGCAGGCCACCGGCACCAAGGTCATCGCCCGCACCCCCCGGGAGTCGACCGGCCGCCCGGAGCTGACCGAGGCCGCGATCGTGGTCGCCGGCGGCCGTGGCACGGTCGGCGACTTCACCGCCGTGGAAGCCCTGGCCGACGAACTCGGCGCGGCCGTCGGTGCCTCCCGCGCCGCCGTCGACGCCGGCTGGTACCCGCACTCCCACCAGGTCGGCCAGACCGGCAAGTCGGTCTCGCCGCAGCTGTACGTCGCGGCGGGCATCTCCGGCGCGGTCCAGCACCGCGCGGGCATGCAGACGTCGCAGACGATCGTGGCCGTCAACAAGGACCCTGAGGCCCCGATCTTCGACCTCGCCGACTTCGGCGTCGTCGGCGACCTCTTCGACGTCGTCCCGCAACTCACCAAGGAGATCGACGCCCGCAAGGGCTGATCCGTGGTGACCCGCAGGTCCGGTGTCCAGCGAGGTGCTCGACACCGGGCCTTGGCCGGCGGCCGAAGACCGCCGGAATCCTGGTACTCCTGGCGCCACCAGCTGCCGGTACTTGCGGCGGCGGGAGCCAGCAAGGCCGGGACGCTGCGTGACCGCTTTCCCCCCGTGGCCGGCTGCCCGCCTGGCTCAGTGAGAGGGACCTCGACGTCCACGCCGCGGAGTTCGAACGCACCGGCGTGACCGGAGCGCTCAACCGCTACCGGAACATGGACCGTGACTGGGAGGACCTCGCCGCCTTCGACGGCGAGGTCCTCACTCAGCCGTCCCTGTTCGCCGGAGGCAGCCTGGACGCTTCCACGGCCTGGCCGGCCGACGCGATCACGGCGTACCCGGTGACGCTGCCGGGCCTGACCGCCTCGCACGTCCTCAACGGCTGCCCTGGCCGGGGTGCGGTGCACCGCACCCCGGCCAGGGTTCCGGCTCAGCCCTTGAGGTCGGGGAAGTCCGCCTCCCAGTACTCGTGCGGGCGGCGCTGCTCGTCGCGTTGCTGCTCCTGGCCGCGCAGTTCGACGCGGCGGATCTTGCCGGAGATGGTCTTGGGCAGGTCTGCGAACTCCAGGCGGCGGATGCGCTTGTAGGCGCTGAGCCGGTCGCGGGTGAACCGCAGGATGTCGCGGGCGAGTTCAGGGCTCGGCTCGTGGCCGCCGGCGAGGATCACGAACGCCTTGGGGACGGCGAGCCGCACCGGGTCCGGCGAGGGCACGACGGCGGCCTCGGCGACCGCGGGATGCTCGATGAGGACGCTCTCCAGCTCGAACGGGGAGATCCGGTAGTCGCTGGCCTTGAACACGTCGTCGGCGCGGCCCACGTAGGTGACGTAGCCGTCGGCGTCCTGCGAGGCGACGTCCCCGGTGCGGTAGAAGCCGCCGCGCATGGCCTCGTCGGTGCGCTCCTCGTCGTCGCGGTAGCCGCGCATCAGACCGGCCGGGCGGCGGGCCAGGTCGAGGCCGATCTCGCCCTCACCGGCCGGATTGCCCTCTGGGTCGAGGAGCGCGATGTGGTAGCCGGGCAGCGGCCTGCCCATCGACCCGGACTTGAGGGGCTGGCCGGGGGTGTTGCCGATCTGGGCGGTGGTCTCGGTCTGTCCGAAGCCGTCACGGATGGTGAGACCCCAGGCCTTGCGGACCTGGTCGATGACCTCCGGGTTGAGGGGCTCCCCGGCGCCGACCAGCTCGCGCAGCTTGACGTCGTACTTCTCCAGGTCCGCCTGGATGAGCATGCGCCACACCGTGGGCGGGGCGCACATGGTCGTGACCTCGCAGCGGACGAGCACGTCGAGCAGCTGGGCGGCGTCGAAGCGGCCGTAGTTGAACACCAGCACCGTGGCCTCGGCGTTCCAGGGCGCGAACAGGTTGCTCCAGGCGTGCTTCGCCCAGCCCGGGGAGGAGATGTTCAGATGCACGTCGCCGGGCTGGAGGCCGATCCAGTACATGGTGGACAGGTGCCCGATCGGGTACGAGGTGTGGCTGTGCTCGACGAGCTTCGGCTTGGAGGTCGTCCCCGAGGTGAAGTACAGCAGCATCGGGTCGTCCGCCGGGGTCTCGCCGTCCGGCGTGAAGTCCTCCGAGGCCGTGTCGACCGCTGCGTACGGCATCCAGCCCTCGGGCGTGCCCGCTCCCACGGCGACCCGAAGCCCGGCCCCCGCGAGGCCCGCGAACCGCTCGGTGACGTCCTCGGCGGCGATCACGGCACGTACCTGGCCGCGGTCCAGACGGTCGGCCAGATCGTCGGGGCTGAGCAGCAGGGTGGCCGGGATGACCACGACGCCGAGCTTGATCGCGCCGAGCATGACCTCCCACAGCTCGGGGACGTTGCCCAGCATGACCAGCGCCCGGTCGCCGCGCCGCAGGCCGAGGGCCTTCAGGTGGTTGGCGACCTGGTTCGAGCGGCGGGACAACTCCGCGAACGTACGCGTCTGCTCACCGCCGGCCTCGTCCACGACCCACAGGGCGCGCCGGGAGTTGCCCTCGGCGATCCTGTCGAAATAGTCCAGGGCCCAGTTGAACGCCGTCGGGCGCGGCCACTCGAACTCGCGGCGGGCGGCGTCGTAGTCGACCCGGTGGCGCAGCAACACCTCGCGGGCGGAAAGGAAGTCGTCGACCGAGGCCATGGCCCATCTCCTTGATATTTCGATAACGTCACCCTCATATTTCATCCCCCTGGCCGGTTTCGGTTCCTCCAGGTGGAGAGGAGAGTTCATCAACGTGGTTCACGTTCCCCCAGGACAAGCAGTGCGGCTGCTCGTCGTCGACGACCATCCGGTGGTCTGCGACGGAGTCCGCTCGCTTGTCCGTGACGCCCCCGATCTGGAGGTCGTCGGCTCGGCCCGCACGGCCCGCGAGGGCATCGAGTTGGCCGGCGCCCTCCATCCGGATGTCGCCCTGCTCGACCTCAGGCTCCCCGACATGCTGGGCAGCGAGGCGCTGCCGCGCATACTCGCCGTCTCGCCGGCCACCCGTGTCGTGATCTTCACCGCGTTCGAGGACCACGCGGCCCTCGACGCGGCCATGTCGGCCGGCGCCCACGGCTGTCTGCTCAAGGACGTCACCCACACGGATCTCGTCGAGCAGCTGCGCCGCATCGCCGCGGGAGTGCGGGTGATCGACCCGCGTCTGAAGGAGTCGGGCGGGGCGATGCTCCAGGCTCGCCTGTACCAACTGTCGCTGAGCCGCCGTGAGTACGAGGTCGTCCGCCTCGCCGCGACCGGCAAGACCAACCCCGAGATCGCCGAGGATCTGGGTCTGGCCCGCAACACGGTCAAGACCTACCTGCAGACGGCCATGCAGAAGCTCGGCGCCCGCAATCGGGTGGAGGCGGTGCGGCGGGCCAGGGAGGAGCATCTGCTCTGACCGGGCGCGGGCCGGTGGGCCGGCGGACGGCGGCGTCGCGGGGTACGGGCGCGGCCGTGCCGCCGGTGTCCGGCGGCCGTCAGGAGACCGTCGGCCGCGGGAGTGGGACATCGCACCGCAGGGTCGTGCCGTCCTCCTCCTGTACCAGCCGCAGCGAACCGCCGAGCCGCTCCACCCGGGTGCGCAGAGCGGGCAGCCCCGCGCCGGTGCCCCGCGCTGCCGGGCCGTCGTCGGCGGCCGCGCAACGATCCGTCGCCTGACCATCCGGTCCCGGCTGACCCACCCCGTCGTCCATGACAGCGACGCTCACCCGGTCGTCGTAGGCGGCGAGCGTGACCGCCACTGACCGGGCCCGCGCGTGCTTCTCCACGTTGAGCAGCGCCTCGCCCACCGCGCGGACAAGGACCGCCCGGCGCTCGGGGTCGAGCTCCGGTGTACGCCCGACCGGGACGAAGCTCGCGGGGGCACCCGTACGCAGCTCGAAGCTCCGTACGGAGTCCGCGACATCGGCCGCCAGGCGGCCGGGGTCGTGGTCGGAACGGGTGTCGCGCAGCCGGGAGACGGACTCGCGCAGCGTGCTGCCCGCCAGTGACAGCTGGTGCTCGATCATGGCCAGCCGCTGGGTCACGAACGGTGTCTCGTGCGCCTCGGTCTGCAGCCGGCGCAGCGAGGAACCGATGCCGAACAGCATCGCGCCCACACTGTCGTGCAGGGACTCGGCGATGCGTCGCCGCTCCGCGGCCACCGAGGTGTCGGCGAGCGTCGCCGCGCCGTCCGCCACGTCCACGGCGAGGGTCGCGAGATGGGAGAGCCGCCCCAATGCGTCGACGGTCCTGTCGCTGATCTCCGTCGCATTGCGCATCGCCCCGTAGATCACGCCCCGTGCCGCTCCGCTGCCGATCGGCAGGCCGACCATGCCGGTGACGCGCTCCCGGCTGACCTGGGAGTCGAAGTCGTGGGTGATCCGGTCGGAGCGGCAGTAGTCGCCGACGACAACCGGGCGGCCGACGGCGGCCACTCGTCCGCCCACCCCTAGGCCCAGGGGGACGGGAAGGTCGTGGAGGGCGTCGTGCTGCGTTCCCGCCCAGATGCGTAGCACCAGGTCACGGTCCTCGACGAGCCCCGCGAGGGCGATGTCGAAGCCGTGCTCATGACGTATGCGGTCGGCGAGGGCGCGCAGCACGGCATGCGTGTCGAGGAGGCTGAGTCGCTGTTCGCGCTCCGTGTCCAGACGCAGCAGCAGGTCCAGGCCCTCCAGGACCTCCTGCTCGCGCTCGCTGTGACCGCTCATGGGGGAGCCCTTCTCGTGTGGGCATGGTAGGCGCGGGTGCGCCTGGCAGGCCAGAGGAGTGCCGCTACGGCTCTGTGGCCACATTCGCGTGGCGGGCGTCACAACACCACCTCCAGACGGAGAGGGGCCCTCGTCGGACGAATGCCGGCTGTCACGGCGTGCGCCGACCTCGTGGCCGTCGGCCGGTACGGGGTCAAGCGCTCCGGTGTACGAGCCGGGCGGTCGGCCCTCATCGCAGGTGCGGGGCCGGTCGGCATCGGGGTGTGGTCCGCTCTGCGGGCGCACGGTGGACCCCGCGTTCGACCGAACTCGCGGCTGTCGTCGCGGAGTTGAGTGGCTTTTGGCTCCAAAAACGGCTCCCGGCCCACGGAAACGCGCTCTGGTGTCCGCCGTCGCCGAGACCGGGTGTGGCCGGTGCCCCGACGGCCACACCCGGTCTCGGCGACCTCGGCCTGTGGGCTCCCCTCTCCTACCGGTCGCTGCCCAGCACCCGCCCGAATCCCGGCGGCACCACCACGTCGTCGGGTGTGAGGTCGTGGACGGACTCCCGGCCGAGGGCCAGCAGGGCCGAGTCGATTCCGCCGCGCAGGACGTCGAGTACGTTCTCCACTCCCGCCTGACCACCGGCGGCCAGGCCCCACAGGTAGGCGCGGCCGATCAGGACCGCTTTCGCGCCCAGAGCGAGGGCCTTGACCACGTCGCCACCGCGGCGGATCCCGCCGTCGAGCAGGACCTCGATGTCCTCGCCCACCGCCTCCGCCACGGCAGGCAGGGCCCGGATCGGGGCCGGGGTCCCGTCGAGGTTGTTGCCGCCGTGGTTGGACACGGAGATCGCGGTGACGCCGGCGTCGACGGCGCGGCGGGCGTCATCCACCCGGCACACGCCCTTGAGCAGGAAGGGGCCGTCCCACTGCGCGCGCAGCCAGGCCACGTCCTCCCAGGAGGGCGGCGGGGTCTGCATCCACTGCCCGTACGCCCCGAAGAACGTCGGCGCCCGCTCCCCGGATTCGGCGAGGTTGGGGGCGGTCAGATCGGGGAGGCGCCGTGACTTCGCGAAGTCCATGAGCCAGGCCGGGCGGGTGAGTGCCTCGGGGGCGAACCGTGCCATCGCCTTGAGGTCGAGGCGTTCGGGGATCCATGGGCTGCCCCAGTCCCTGCCGTGTGAGAAGGACCAGTCGAGGGTGACGATCAGGCCCTTGGCGCCGGCCGCGCGGGCGTGCTCCAACCGCCGGAGCATCGCGTCCCGTTCGCCCATCCAGTACATCTGGAAGAAGGTCTGCGGGTTGGCCGCCACGACCTCCTCCAGTGGCTTGCTCGCGAAGGAGCTGAGGCCGATGGCCGTGCCCCGGGCAGCCGCGGCGCGCGCGACGGCCACCTCGCCGTCGGGGTGCACGGCCTGCACTCCGGTCGGGGAGATGAGCACGGGCAGGGCGACCTGCTGCCCCATGACCGTGGTCGCCAGATCGCGCTTGGCCGACAGACCCGCCACGTGCGGCGCGAAGCCCAACTCGGCGAACGCCGCGGTGTTGTCGTCGTACGACACGCCTCGCTCGGAGCCCGCGAGGAGCGCGCTGTAGACGGACTTGGGCAGTCTCTTGCGCGCCCTGCGCTGAGCCTCGGCCACTGTCTCGAACCATCCGCCGCCACTCATGACCGTTCTCCTTCGCCGTCGGTCGTGCTCGTCGTGCCC
Source organism: Streptomyces boluensis (assembly GCF_009908195.1). Lineage (GTDB taxonomy): Bacteria > Actinomycetota > Actinomycetes > Streptomycetales > Streptomycetaceae > Streptomyces > Streptomyces boluensis. The sequence goes on from NZ_JAAAHS010000056.1 coordinate 12,737, forward strand.
GTCGTGGCTGCTGTGCCCGCCGTTCCCGCCATTCCCGCCAGGGGGCTCTCGTCGCAGAGGCGGTCCGGGCGGGCGGTGCGCACCGCGGGCATGCCCAGGGAGACCGTCCGGTGCGAGTGGTCGCCGCTGGGGCGGGGGGTCGCCGTCGGATCCACCGCGGTGAGGGCGGCGGCGCCGTGGCCCTTGACGCACTCCGGGTCGGGGCCGTCAAGGGGCAGGCCGGTGAAGAACTTCGCGGCCATGCAACCGCCCTGGCACACGTCGTAGGCGGAGCAGCTCGCACAGGCGCCGCCGGTGGACGGCCGGCGCAGGTCGGCGAAGAGGTCGGAGTGCTGCCACACGTCCTGGAAGCCGCCCGCCGCGCGCACGTTGCCCGCCTTGAACGCGTCATGGATGGCGAACGGGCAGGCGTACACGTCGCCGACCGGGTCGATCAGGCACACCACCCGTCCTGCCCCGCACAGATTGAGTCCGGGGATGGGCTGCGACCCCAGGGCGTTGAGGTGGAAGAAGGAGTCGCCGGTCAGGACGCGGTCGCCGTGTGCGACCAGCCACGTGTAGAGCTCGCGCTGCTGGGCGTCGGTGGGGTGCAGTTCGTCCCACACGTCCGCGCCGCGCCCCGACGGCCGCAGCCGGGTGATGCGCAGCTGGGCACCGAAGCGGTCGGCGATCGCGGCGAAGTCGTCGAGCTGGGACACATTCTGACGGGTCATCACCACAGAGATCTTGAATTCCCCGAACCCGGCGGCGGCGAGGTTCTCCATGGCGCGCATCGCCATGTCGTAGGAACCGCGGCCGCGCACCGCGTCGTTGACCTCGCGGGTCGCGCCGTCAAGGGAGATCTGTACGTCGACGTAGTCGGTGGCGGCGAGCCGCCGGGCGCGGTCGGGGGTCAGGCGCAGTCCGTTGGTGGAGAACTTGACGCCCACCTGGTGGGCGACCGCGTAGTCGAGCAGTTCCCAGAAGTCGGGGCGCACGGTTGGTTCGCCGCCGCCGACGTTGACGTAGAACACCTGCATACGCTGGAGCTCGTCGATCACCGATTTCATCTCGGCGGTGGAGAGTTCGAGGGGGTCGCGCCGCCCGGACGAGGACAGGCAGTGGGCGCAGGACAGGTTGCAGGCGTAGGTCCACTCCCAGGTGAGACAGATCGGGGCGGCGAGGCCCCCTTTGAACTGCTCGACGAGGGCGGGCACGCGTTCGGCCTGGGTCGTCATGGCTGCACTCCGGTTCCGCCGCGCCAGGGGATGATCATGTCGGTGGCGGCCAGCGAGGCAAGGGCGCGCCGGCAGGCCTCTCGTCGTTCCTCGGGTACGTGGGTCAGGGCGGCCCCCGCCGTGGGGTGGCGGCCCAAGTCCCGTACCAGTTCCACGAGTTCGGGGGCCTTCAGGAACGTCAGGCGGCGGTTGCCGAAGTGGTAGGCGAGCGCGCCGAAGGATTCGGGGCGCAGGGCGACGGCGGGGTTGAGCCGATAGGGCTCCGCCGTGTCGAAGTCCGCGGTCATCGCCATCGCCTTAGTAGACGCCGCACATGCCGTCGATGGAGACCTCCTCGACGAGGAGCTCCTCCTCGACCGGATCCGGCTCGACGGCGCTGTCTGCCGCGCTGTCCTGGGGGGTTCGGGACTGCTCGTCGGTGGCGGTGGTGTGCTGCATGGGGTCCTCCCGGGTGGGGCGGCTGTCGCCGGGGAGGGGGCGACAGCCGCCAGGTGGGGTGTTCGGTCAGCTGTCGTGGACGATGACGCCGCGAATGTTCTTGCCGTCGATCAGGTCCTGATAGCCCTGGTTGACGTCTTCGAGGCGGTACTTCTGGGTGATCAGTTCGTCCAGCTTCAGGTGGCCCGACTGGTAGAGGCCGAGCATCTTGGTGATGTCGTACTGCGGGTTTCCGCTGCCGAACAGGGAGCCCTTGATGGTCTTCTCCCACAGCGTGAGCACGGCGCCGGAGACATGGATGGTCGCCTTGGCGGGGTCGGCGAGGCCGGTGACGACGACGGTGCCGCCCTTGCCGATCACGTCGAACGCGGCCGACACGACGTCCTCGTCGACCGTGCCCACCAGGATCAGCGCCTGGTCGGCGCCCTGGCCGCGGGTCAGTTCGGCCACCGCGTCGTGTGCCTCCTGGGCGGTGGCGAACGCGTGCGTGGCGCCGAGCTTGAGGGCGGTCTCGCGCTTGAACTCCAGCGGGTCCACGGCGATCACGTGCTTCGCGCCGGCGACCTTCGCCCCCTGCACGGAGTTGATGCCGAGGCCGCCCACGCCGTAGATCACCGTGGTGTCCCCGGCCCGGATGTCACCGGCGTGGGTCGCGGTGCCCCATCCGCTGGGGACGCCGCAGCCCACGAGCACGGCGGTCTCCAGCGGGATGTCCTCGTCGACCTTGACCACCGAGTGCTGGGAGATCGTCGCGTGCTGCGCGAACGTGCCCAGCATGCACATGGCGCCGAAGTCGGTGTCGCCCTGGTGGAAGCGGAACGTGCCGTCGGGCATGTGCCCTTCGAGGATCGTGGCACCCATGTCGCACAGGTTCTGCCGGCCGGTCGAGCAGTAGCGGCAGGTCCCGCAGTTGGGGATGAAGCTGCACACGACGTGGTCGCCCGGCTTGACCTTGGTGACGCCGGGGCCGACCTCCTCGATGATGCCCGCGCCCTCGTGGCCGCCGACGATCGGGAACCGCGGCGGCAGGTCGCCGTCGGACAGGTGGAGGTCCGAGTGGCACAGGCCGGCGGCGACGTAGCGGATGAGGACCTCGCCCTCCTTGGGGCCGTCCAGGTCCAGTTCGACGATCTCGAAGGGCTTGCGGAGGTCGGTGAGCACTGCGGCTTTCGTCTTCACGGTGAACTCCTCGGTCTGCTCAGGGTGTTGAGGCCTCGGGGGTTGACGCCTCGCGGCGTTCAGAGCTGGATGTTGACGGCCTTGGTCTGGGTGTAGAGGTCCAGAGCTGCCTCGCCGAGTTCGCGGCCCCACCCGGACTGCTTGTAGCCGCCGAAGGGGAGTGCCGTGTCGAACGCGTTGTAGCTGTTGACCCAGACGCTGCCGGCCTTGAGCTGCCGGGCGACGCGGTGGGCCCGGGACAGGTCCTGGGTCCAGATCCCGGCGGCGAGCCCGAACTCGGAGTCGTTCGCCGCGGCCACCGGACCCTCGGCGGCGCTGAACGGCATGGCGGCCACCACAGGCCCGAAGATCTCTTCCCGTACCACGCTCATGTCGTCGCGCACGTCGACCAGGACGGTGGGCTCGACGTAGAAACCGGTGGTGCCGATGCGGCCGCCGCCGGTCAGAGCCCGCGCCCCGTCCGCGAGACCCTGGTTCAAGTAGCCGGTGACGCGGTCGAGTTGCTCCTGGGAGACCAGCGGACCGAGCTGGGTCGCCGGGTCGAGTCCGGGGCCGACCTTGACCTGGCTGACGAACTCGGCGACGCCCTGGGTGAACTCGTCGAAGATGGAGTCCTCGACGAAGAGGCGGGTGCCCGCTACACAGCACTGGCCGTGGTTGAACAGCCAGGCGTTGGCCGAGCCCGCGATGGCGGCCTCCAGGTCGGCGTCGGCGAAGACGATGTTGGGGCTCTTGCCGCCGAGTTCGAGGGAGACCTTCTTCAGGTTGCCCTTCGCCGCGTCCACGATCTTCTTGCCGACTTCGGTCGAGCCGGTGAAGGCGACCTTGTCGACGGCGTCGTGCGAGGCGAGCGCGGCGCCAGCGTCGCCGTATCCGGTGACGACATTGAACACGCCCTCGGGGAAGCCGAGTTCCTGGAAGACCTCGCCGAGCAGAAGCGCGGTGAGCGGCGTCTGCTCGGCGGGCTTGAGGACGACGGTGTTGCCGCAGGCCAGCGCAGGGGCGATCTTCCAGGAGGCCATCAGGAGCGGGAAGTTCCAGGGGATGATCTGGGCGCAGACGCCGACCGGTTCGCGCAGGGTGTACGCGTGCCACTCGGTGCCCGGCAGCCACGGCACCGATGGGGTGACGGTGCGTCCCTCGATCTTCGTGGCCCAACCGGCGTAATAGTGGAAGACGTTGGCGGCCCAGACCACGTCGACGCCCTGCGCGATGGCTGCCGACTTTCCGTTGTCGATCGACTCCAGCTGCCCGAACTCCTCGGCCCGCGCGAGCAGCGCGTCCCCGACGCGCCACAGCAGGCTCTGCCGCTCGGCCGGCGTGAACCGGCCCCACGGCCCCTCGTAGGCGCGGCGGGCCGCGGCCACCGCACGGTCGACGTCCTCGGCGGCGCCGTGCGCAACGTCCGTGATCTTCCCGCCCGTTGCGGGGTCGTACGTGGCGAAGGTGCGGCCTGATGCCGCGTCCACCCACTCGCCGCCGATCAGTAGCCGCTTGGGGGCGGAGATGAACTGCTTCACCGAATCCAGTACGGGCACTTCGGCCACCGTCGCCATGGAACCTCCTCGAAGACGTACTCACGGGGTGTGATGTGCGTCATTCTCGGGTCGTTCACGACGGCGTAACTGTGCAGAAAATGAACACCGGTAAGCGGCGCCCCGCCGTCGGTCAGACGGTGATGCCCAGACTTCTGATGCGGTTGTAGAGCGTCGAGCGGCTGATGCCGAGACGTTCGGCGGCGTGCACCTTGTTGCCGCCGGTGGCGCGCAGCGCGCTCAGGATCGCGTCGTGCTCGGCCTGCTCCCAGGCGCTCAAACGGTGCTTCCTCGGGCTGCCTTGGCAGGACGGCGGCAGGTCCCGCGCGGTGATGTCCCCGGCCGAGCGGGCATCGGCGGCGTACCGGACGACGGCTTCGAGTTCGCGCAGGTTGCCGGGCCAGGGCTGGGCGGCGAGCAGTTCCAGGGCGCCGGGGGCGAAGCGCACCGCGCGGCCGGGACGGCAGGCCGCCAGCATGGCGCGGGCGAGTTCGGGCAGTTCCTCGCGCCGGGCCCGCAGCGGCGGGAGTTCGACGCGGTCGGGGATGCGACCGGCGAGGCAGGCGTGTTCGCCGCTCAGCTCGTTCAGCGGCGCACTGGTGAGCACGGCGCGCGCCGGTGCGGTGTCCAGGATCCGCGAGAGCCGGGCGGCGAGCGCGGCGGGCAGCAGGTGCAGCGACTCCACTACGGTCAACCCCGGGTGAGAGGTGAGCAGTTCGTCCATGTGGGCGGCCCAGCGGCGTACCCCGAGGGCGGGGACATCGGCCGCGTCGAGGACGGCCACGTCGTGGCCGTCGGCCAGGGCGCGGGCGGCCGTCGTGCGCCCCGAGCCGGGTTCGCCCGCGATCAGTACCCGGTGGCGCGCGGCCGCCGCCGTCCGCGCGGGCGTCGCAGCGGTCGTGGCGGCAGCCGCCGTACCGGTCGGCTTCCTGCGCCGCGGCACCGGGGTGCGGACCGCGTCCACCGGGGTCAGCTCGAACGCCGCTCCGCCCGTGCCCACGATCCGCTCGGCGCGCACCTGTACGACGGTGCCCGAACACAGCCGCAGGCGACGGGACTTGGGGCCGAGGCTCACCACGTCGGCGGCCAGGTCGCGCAGCACCGCGTGGTCGGTGGCGTCGAGCAGGTCCGCGGCGGCGGCGTTGGCGAGGACCAGTTCCTCACCGAGCACCAGGACGGGGGTCGATCGGCGCCGCGCACTCTGGAAGGCCGCGAAGAGGAGCTGCGTGGACTCGCGTGCGCTGTCGAGGAGCCGTTGCTCGATGTCCTTGACCGCGCGGACCAGGAAGGGCGCGAACAGCGGATTGGCGTCCTCGGACCGGGCGGTGATGTCCAGGACGCCCTGCAGCCGCTTGGTGACGGGGTGCACGATCGGATGGCCGTAGCAGGCGAACCGCTTCAGCGCCTCCAGGAAGTGCTCGTCGCCGTGGACCGAGACGCCACGGCGCAGCTCGTGGGGCGTGGCGATGGCGTTCGTCCCCGTGGTCTCCTCCAGGTACTGGATGCCGGGGACGACGCCGATCCCGTCGAGCGCGGTGCCCACCGTCCGCTCGCCGAAGCGGCGGTCGACGATGAGCGCGTTCCGGTCGGCGAGGATCACGCTCAGCGGGGTGTCCGCCAGCTGTTCGGCCATCTGGTCGAGGACCGGTGCCGCCGCGCGGACGAGCCGGCTGCCCCGGTCGATCTCGGCCCACGTCAGACGGTCGGTGGGGCTGCTCGGCCGAAGGCCGCTGAGCTGCGAGCGCCGCCACGACAGCGCGATCTCCTCACGCAACGGACCGCTGTCCGGCTCGCCCAGTGTCAGGTCCACCATCTCTCCTTGTCGCAAAGGGAGTTACCGCTGCACGGCGTGCGCGGGGCCGTATACGGCAGGGGACTCGTCCTGTGGGTCCGGCTCCCACCGGTGGCCGCGTCGGGCGAGCGCCTCGCGCCCCTGGTGCGGGCGGGGCCGCCGACGGCCGCCGCCATGTGTGCGGTGCCCCCACTGTGACGCGCACCGCATCGCCTGACCAGGGGCGTGCGCACGATCTCCACGCGCTCCCCACGGGCGGCTGAGCTGTCTCGGGGAAGTGAGGGCGTGCATCGGTTCCCCGAGTCCGCTCAGGGCAGCAGCCCCCGACGGCGTGCGGCCACCACCGCTTCGAAACGGGTGTGCGTGTCGAGTTTGCGCATGGCGCTGCGCAGATACGCCTTGACGGTCTCCGGCAGCAGCGAAAGGCGCCGCCCGGCCTCGGCGTTGCTGCAGCCCAGCGCCACTTGGGCCAGGACGTCGACCTCCCGCGGGGACAGCGGCGCGCGCCGTTCCGGGTGCGCCCGCTCCTGCGGGCCCGGACCGGGGCCGTTGCCCGTCAGGCGCCGGCACGCGTCGTGCAGCCGGTCGCGCAGGGAGTCGTCCCGCACGGCCTGGGCGATGGCGCGCAGCTCGGCGTGCAGTTCACGTACCTCATCGACCGCCAACTCCCCTGCCGCGGAAGCGGTATTGCTCTCCGCGACCCGCAGGAACCTCAGCCGCCGGTCCACCTCGTCCCGCGTGGCGATCTCGCCGGCAAGCCGCCGCGACTCGCCCACCACCACGTCCGTCGCCCGGTCCCCGAGGGGCTCCGCCGCGCGTGAGGCGGCGTAGAGCACACCGCGCACGGCACCGGACACCATGACGGGAACGGCGACCACCGAGCGGATACCTTCTGCCGCCACCGGGACGTCGTAGTCGTGCGTGATCGATTCGGCCGTGCAGTAGTCCGCGACCGAAGCGGGCCGCCGGCTCGCCAGGACCCGCCCGCCGAGGCCGGTCTCGGACAGCACGCTCAGTCCGCGCAGGCCCTTCGTGCGGACCCCGATCAGCTGCGACAGGTTCAGGATTCCGTCCGCGACCTGGCCCCCGAAGACCACGGGGAGCTCCGCGCGCCGCTGGGCCGTCCGGAGTGCCTGCCGGAATGCATCGCCGTCGTCGGGCCTCAGGGACGTGTCCGGAATGGAATGCATTGCCTCTGCCCCTTTCCGGGGGTAGTCGGCCATCCGAGTAACCCGGAGCATAAGTCCCCGTAATGCCACCGCAAAGGTTCGGTGCACGGTGCAACAGGAAGGTGTGCTGAGTGTCCAGGATCGGACGATCACCCTCTGAGCAGGGGAAGAGTACTGCTGCGGCCGCCCCGGCAGACCGTGTGCGCGAGCTGCTCGGGGAGTTCGACACCCCCGGCGCCTGCGCCGCCGACCTGCTGTGCGACCGGCATCCCGCCGACGCTGTGGCCTTCACGGTCGTCGAGTCGGACCTGTCGTCCCATGACCTCACCTACGGACAGTTGCGCCGGGATTCGGCCAGATTCGCGGCGGCCCTCGCGGACCTCGGGATCGGTCCGGGCGACGCGGTCGCCACGCTGATGGGCAAGTCCGCCGACCTGATCGTGGCCCTGCTCGGCATCTGGCGCCGCGGCGCCGTGCACGTGCCGCTGTTCACGGCGTTCGCGCCGCCCGCCATCGCGCTGCGCCTGAAGGCGTCGAAGGCCAAGGCCGTCGTGGTCGACACCGACCAGCTCGGCAAGCTCGCCCCGGGCGACGGCATGCCGGTCCGGCCCCCGTGGGTGATCGTCGTCGCGGGCGGCTCGGCCGACGAACACGCGCTCTCCTTCGGAGCGCTGCTCTCGCGGTACACCGGTGACGAACCCCAGGGCCGCGCGGTCGCACGCGGCGGCGACGGCGCACTGGTCCTGCTGTTCACCTCCGGCACCACCGGCGCGCCCAAGGGGGTTCCGGTGCCGGTCCGGGCCCTTGCCTCGTTCCAGGCGTATCTCGAGTACGGCCTCGATGTGCGGCCCGACGACGTGTTCTGGAACGCCGCCGACCCGGGCTGGGCGTACGGCCTGTACTACGCCGTCCTCGGCCCGCTGGCCGCCGGCACCCGCAGCCTCCTGCTGCACGCCGGCTTCTCGGCCGGCCTGACCTGGCGCGTGATGCGGCAGTTCGGCGTCACCAACTTCGCGGCCGCGCCCACCGTGTACCGCAGCCTGCGCGCGGCCGACGAACCCGTGCCCGAGGGGCTGCGGCTGCGGCGCGCCTCCTCGGCGGGCGAGCCCCTCACTCCGGAGGTCATCTCCTGGTCGGAGCGGGAACTCGGCGTGGCCGTGCACGACCAGTACGGGCAGTCCGAGCACGGCATGGTGATCGTCAACGGCTGGGCGGACGACGTACGCCGTCCCGTCCGGCCCGGGGCGATGGGCCGCCCGCTGCCCGGCTGGTCCACCGAAGTGCTGCACGCCGAACGGGACGAGCCCGCGGCGCCGGGCACCCGCGGCCGGATCGCGATCAATGTGGTCGACAGCCCGCTGATGTGGTTCCACGGATATGCCGACGCGCCGGACAAGACCGCCGAGCGCTTCACCTCCGATGCCCGCTGGTACCTCACCGGCGACGTCGGCAGCAAGGACGAGGACGGCCTCTACTCCTTCTCGGCCCGCGACGACGACGTGATCATCATGGCCGGCTACCGGATCGGCCCCTTCGACGTCGAGAGCGTGCTCATGCAGGACGACCGTGTCGTGGAGGCGGCCGTCGTCGGCGTCCCGGACGCCCTGCGCGGTGAGGTCCTTGAGGCGTACGTCGTGCTGCGCGCCGATACGCCGACGGGCGACGAACTCGTCGGGGAACTCAAGGAGTTGGTCAAGCGGAAGTTCGCGGCGCACGCCTACCCCCGGGCCGTCCACTTCGTCGACCGGCTGCCCAAGACCTCCAGCGGAAAGATCCAGCGGTACGTCCTGCGGGAGCTCCGCAAGCAGACCCCCGCGGGAAGCGCCCCGCACCCCTCATGAGTGGAGACCGATGCCATGTCTGTGTCACGCCTGCTGCCGTCCGAGGAAGCGGCGGAACTCCTCGATCTGACCCGGGAGATCGCCGACCGGGCCCTGGCCCCGCGCGCCTGTGCGGACGAGGCCGCGGAGACCTTCCCGCGGGACGTGTTCCACACGCTGGGCCGAGCCGGGCTCCTCGGCCTGCCCTACCCGGCGGAGTTCGGGGGCGGCGGTCAGCCGTACGAGGTGTATCTGCAGGTCGTCGAGGAGATCGCGGCGCGCTGGGCGAGCATCGGTGTCGGGGTGAGCGTGCACGCGCTGTCCTGCTTCGCCCTGGCCACCCACGGCATGGAGGAGCAGAAGGCGCGATGGCTGCCGGAGCTCCTTGAGGGTGAACTCCTCGGCGCCTACTGCCTGTCGGAGTCGCACGCGGGCTCCGACCCGGCCGCGATGCGCACCAGCGCCCGCCGGTCCACCGGCACGCACACGGATGCCGACGGGGGCGCGGACCCCGGCGCGTACGTGCTGCGGGGCGAGAAGGCCTGGACGACCCACGGCGGGCACGCCGACTTCTACACGGTGATGGCCCGCACCTCCGAACACCGCTCCCGGGGCGTCTCCTGCTTCCTCGTACCCGCCGGCTCGTCCAACCTCTCCGCGGACCCGCCCGAGCGGAAGATGGGCCTGACCGCACAGGCCACGGCGACGATGCGGTTCGACGACGTACGGGTTCCGGCGGCGCAGCGGATCGGCGACGAGGGACAGGGCCTGGCCATCGCCCTCGCGAGCCTGGACGCGGGGCGGCTCGGGATCGCGGCCGTCGCCGTCGGGCTCGCCCAGGGCGCCCTCGACGACGCCTTGGCGTACGCCAAGGAACGGGAGACCTTCGGCCGGCCGATCATCGACCACCAGGGCCTGGCGTTCCTGCTCGCCGACATGGCGGCCGCCGTGGAGTCCGCGCGGGCGACGGTGCTGGCCGCCGCACGCCGCAAGGACGCCGGTCTGCCTTACAGCCGGGAGGCCAGCATCGCCAAACTCACCGCCTCCGAGACGGCGATGCGCGTGACGACCGACGCGGTGCAGGTGTTCGGCGGCGCCGGGTACACCCGCGACTTCCCCGTGGAGCGGTACATGCGGGAGGCGAAGGTCATGCAGATCTTCGAGGGCACCAACCAGATCCAGCGCATGGTCATCAGCCGCGACCTCGCCCGCGGCCCGGCGGGCCCGGCTGCGCACGTCCTGTCCCAACCGTGCGCAATGGCGCACCCGTACGCGGAGGCCCGCGCATGAAACTCGACGGAATCTCCGCGCTCGTGACCGGCGGCGCCAGCGGCCTCGGCCGGGCGACCGCGACCGAACTGCTGCGCGCCGGGGCCCATGTGGTCATCGCCGACCTGCCGGGTTCCCCCGGCGCCGACGTCGCCGCGGAACTGGCCGCGATCGGGCCCCGGGTCCGCTTCGCGCCCTGCGACGTGACCGACCCCGACACCGTCCGGTCCGCCGTGGACGCCGCGTCCGAACTGGCCCCGTTGCGTGCCGCCGTGTCCTGCGCCGGGGTCGCGACGCCCGGCCGTGTGCTGTCGCGGGGCGAGCCGCTCGGCCTCGACGCCTTCGCCCGCGTGGTCCAGGTCAACCTCGTCGGCACGTTCAATGTGTTCCGGCTCGCCGCCCACCGCATCGCCGAGGCCGAACCGGTGGACGGAGAGCGGGGGGTCCTCATCGCCACGGCGTCGATCGCCGCGTACGAAGGGCAGATGGGGCAGGCCGCGTACGCCGCGTCAAAGGGCGGCGTGGCCGGTCTGACGCTGCCGGTGGCGCGCGATCTCGCCCCGCATCTGATCCGGGTGGTCTCGATCGCGCCGGGCCTGTTCGACACGCCTCTGCTGGCGGGCCTTCCGGAGGAGGCACGGGCCTCCCTCGGCGGGCAGGTGCCGCACCCGGCTCGCCTCGGCGACCCGGCCGAATTCGGCGCGCTGGCACGGCACATCGCTCAGAACCCGATGCTCAACGGAGAAGTCATCCGCCTCGACGGGGCTCTGCGGATGGCGCCTCGCTGAGCCGTTTCGTCCGTGCCGGGTGCCGTTTCGTCCGTGACCGGGGCCGGCTTGACAGGTCGGGCAGCAGCGCCTGCACGCTGCCCGACCTGAGCGCGCCCCACCAGAGCCCCGCGCCGTACGCCGCGTCGTCGAGCGTCCGGGCGGCCAGGAACCGGACGGGGTCGAGCCCCGGCCGCAGCCGCACCCAGTCGTCCACGGCCTGGCCCACCACGGCGGCGATCAGCGCTCGTCTGACGGGGCGTGAGCGGACGGCCAGCGCGGCGGACACGGGCCACCAGGCGCGCGTCATTCCGCTCGCCAGGTTCCGCCCCGCGTACAGCGTGCCGAGCCCGGCGAGTCGCGCGGCGGCGGGCAACGCCCCTTTCTCCACTGCCAGTTTGCGGCTGAGCAGCACCGACGTGCCGGTGGTGAGCGCGAGCGCGGCCGCCGGTCGCCCGGCCGCGAGGAGGACCCAGGCGGCGGCGCTCCAGACGGAGACCGCGACGGGCGGTACGTCGCCGGGGTGCCGCAGGGCCAGCGGCGCCGCCGACGTCCCGTAGGCGAAGCGGCGCCCCAGCCACGGCCCGAACCGGACGCGGTGGTCGTGCGCGACCGTGGCACCCGGCTCGTAGCGGACGGTCCAGCCGGCCCGGTGCACCCGCCACACGAAGTCGACGTCCTCCCCGACGTCCAACTCCTCGTCGAAGCCGCCGCCCGCCGCCTCCCTCCGTACGAGGAGCGCCGCCGACGGCACGTAGGAGATACGGGTCCCGGGCGCCACGCGTCCCTCGGCCGGCCCCAGGTCGAGCGAGGAACGGCACGCCTCGTAGGCGACGAGCGGGCCGCCCGGTCCGGGCAGCCCGGTGATGCGCGGTGCGACGGCGGCCACGGCCGGGTCCCGGAAGTGCGGAAGCAGCGCGTCGAGCCATCCCGGACCCGGTACGCAGTCCGAGTCGACGAAGGCGACCAAGGGGGTACGGCACCGACGCAACCCCGTGTTGCGCGCCGCCGCCGGACCGCCCTGACGGTCGCGGCGGAGCACCCGCGCGCCGTACTGCGCCGCGGCCTTCGCGGTGAGTTCGGGCCGCTCCGAGGCGTCGTCCACGACCAGAACCTCGTCGCACGCCGGGTCCCGGGCCAGCGCCGCGAGACAGCGCCGCAGGGCGACGGGCCGGTCCCGCACTGGGATCACCACGGTGAGCCCGCCGCCGGCAGCGGGCTCACCGTGACCGGGCCGCGGCTGGGCGAGCCCGGCATCCAGCAAGCGCCGGGCAAGCACGGACCGGGCACCGGCGCCAACGGCCTCGCCCCGCTCCAGGCACGCCAACTCCCGGACGGCGGAGGCGGTCCGCAGCCGCACCATCCGCAGCGGCGATCCGCCAAGGAGCACCCGCCCCTCGTCGAGCCGTCGCACGCCGGGGTCGAGGACGATCTGAAAGTCGGCGGGCAGCCGCATCGACTCCCCAGGACGCGCGGGACCGTTCACGTCGTCAGCCCGCCGTCCACCCTCAGCACGCTCCCCGTCAGGCCGCTGCTCGACGGGGAGCACAGCCAGCGGATCGTCTCCGCGATCTCCTCGGGGGCCAACAGGCGTTCAAGCAGGGCCTGGTGGGCGAAGTCGTCGGGGCCGTCCAGGTCGTAGATGCGGGCGGACTCCGTGAGCATCGCCGTCTCCGTGGAGCCGGGGCTGACGGAGTTGGCGGTGATGCCGGTGCCGCGCAGGTCGGCGGCGAGGCCACGGACGTATCCGGCGCACGCGTGCTTGGAGGCGCAGTACGCCGCGAGGCGGGGCAGGCCGCGGTGGGCGGCCGCCGAGGCCACGGCGACGAAGCGGCCGTCCCGTGGGGCCGGGCGGCGCAGCAGCGCGGGCACCGCGGCCGAGGCGAGGCGGTGAACTCCACCGGCGTTCACGTCCATCAGGGCGGCGTAGGCGTCGTCCGGCGTCTCCCAGGCCGGGCCGCCGCCCGCGATGACCCCGGCGGCGGCGACCGCCGCGTCCAGGCCGCCGAACGCGTCGACGGCGGTCGCCACCGCGCCGTCGAGAGCCGCTTGGTCGCGGACGTCCGCGCGCACCGTGCGGACCAGGTCCGGGAACGCGCAGCTCTTGGCCGTCGCCTCGAGATCGGCGGGCTCGGCGAGGGAGTAGCCGAGCCCGGGGTTGTCCGCGCAGACGTCGACGGCGACGACCGCCCAGCCGTCCGCCGAGAGGGCACGGGTGATCGCGGCCCCCATTCCTCGGCCCGCACCGGTGACCACGGCCACTCTCATCGCGTACGCCCCTCCGTCGCGCGGGGAGCCACCGCGGGGGGAGCCACCGCACGGTCGAGCCGCTGCAGCATTGTCTCGAACAGGGCATGTCCTTCAGTCGAGTTGGCGCCTGTGGGATCACCCAGCACCCCGTTGGCCGTGACCGCGCGCATGCCCTCGGCGCGCAGCTGCGGCAGCAGGGCGGCCAAGGGTGCCGTACTGCCTGGTGCGGCGAGTTCGAGTCGGACGAGTTCGGGGCAGAGGGCGAGCATCAGCGACGTCTCGGTGCGTCCCGCGTGTGCGTCGCCGTCCGGCTCGTGCGGCGCCCACAACGCGATGTCCCGTCCCTCACCGCGCAGTTGGCGTGCGGCCCGCCGCAGCGTCTCGCCGTTGCCGCCGTGCCCGTTCACCAGCACGGTCCGCGCGTAGCTGAGGGAAGAGGACCGGACCAGTTCCACGATGAAAAGCTCCAGGGCCCGCTGCCCGACGGAGACCGTCCCGGGAAAGTCCTGGTGCTCACCGCTCGATCCGTACGGGATCGCCGGCGCCACCACCACGTCCCGGCGCCGCGCGGCGAGCCCCGAGGCGAGCGCGGCCGCGATACGGGTGTCCGTGTCGAGCGGCAGGTGCGGGCCGTGCTGCTCAAGCGACCCGACCGGGATGAGCAGCGTGCGCCCATCGAGGCCGGCCTCCGGCCAGGTGAGCCTGCCCAGTCCGGCCGGGAGGCCTCCGGCGCGGGCGCCGGAGCCGGAAGGGGCGGGTGGCTCGGCCGTGCCGATGCCGCGGCCGGGATGCGTGCGGTGCGCGGATGCCGACGTCATGCGGCTCATGGTCCCGCCGCACGGCGGTGCCCAAGTGTGCAATTCCTGCACACTCGGGTCGGCCGGGACCGGCGCTCACGCACTCCCGCGTGTACACCCACCCAGCTGACCGTGAAGTGACGTCCCGACAAGGCTCGACTGGGTGGACGCGGGCGGCCCCGGCATCGCCGAAGCGCCGGCCACGTTGCGGCTGCAGTTCATCCGCCCGCCGCGCGAGGCGAGGTCGCGTGCACGCCGCTGAGCACAGTGCGGAGGGAGACGGGGGCCGCGACCTACTCGTGGCCCCCTGTCTCT
>NZ_JAAAHS010000560.1 GCF_009908195.1 Streptomyces boluensis
ACTCGCGGAGGACCGCAGCGGGGATGTCGTCGTACGGCTCTACGAGTCGCGGGGCGGGCGGGCGCGGGCCACCCTGACCACGTCCTTCCCGGTGAGCCGGGCCGACGTGACCGACCTCCTCGAACGCCCCCTGCACGCGGCGGAGTCCACCGAGGGCGGGTTCGCGGTGCGGTTGCGGCCGTTCCAGATCCTGACGCTGCGGTTCGCTTATCCCCTCCCCGCCTCTTCCTGAATCTCCGCAAACGCCGGAGGGGCTGAGCGGAGGCTGACATGCCACGACGCCGAACCCTGTTGATCGCCGCGGTAGTTGTGACCCCCGCGTTGCTCTTGGGCTGCGGGGAGGACGGGGGATCGTCCCGGGAAAGGGGCTCCGCGGATGACGCCGGTGCGCGGAAATCCGTGGAGGCGTATGTGCGGGCGCTCAACGAGCGGGACGCCGCGGCCTTGATCGAGGCCGGCGGCGTCCCCTCGGACCGCCGGGCCCGGCGAGAGGCGCAGGAGATCATCGAGGAGCGGGGCGGCAAGGGCCTGCGCGTACAAGAGGTGCGCGTGGAGCATGACTTCGGCCCGGACGTCGGCTCCGCGAAGCTGCACGCACGGACGCGCGAGGGCGGGGACGTACGCGAGACGCTGACGGTCACCCGCGAGAGCGGCGAATGGCACGTCAGCATCTTCCGTAACCGGCCCGGCGACAAGCCCTCCTCCGGCACCCTCTGACGTTCCGGACGGGCCCCACCACCTAGGACACGGTCTAAGGCCGCGGCACGTTCCGCAGGTTGGAGCGGGCGAGCTGGACCATGCGGCCCACCCCGCCGTCCAGCACGATCTTGCTCGCGGAGAGCGCGAAGCCGGTCACCATGTCGGCGCTGATCTTCGGCGGGATGGACAGCGCGTTCGGGTCGGTGACCACGTCGACCAGCGCGGGGCCCTTGTGCTTGAACGCGTCCTTCAGCGCACCCGCGAGCTGCTTGGGCTTCTCCACCCGCACTCCGTACGCGCCGCAGGCCCGCGCGACGGCCGCGAAGTCCGGGTTGCGGTTGCCGGTGCCGTACGAAGGCAGCCCGGCCACCAGCATCTCCAACTCGACCATTCCCAGAGAGGAGTTGTTGAACAGCACGACCTTCACCGGCAGGTCGTGCTGGACGAGGGTGAGGAAGTCGCCCATCAGCATGGAGAAGCCGCCGTCGCCGGACATCGACACGACCTGGCGGCGGCGGTCCGTGAACTGGGCGCCGATGGCCTGCGGCAGCGCGTTCGCCATCGAGCCGTGCGAGAACGAGCCGATGATGCGGCGCTTGCCGTTCGGCGAGAGATAACGCGCCGCCCACACGTTACACATGCCGGTGTCGACGGTGAACACCGCGTCGTCGTCGGCCAGTTCGTCGAGCACCGACGCCACGTACTCGGGGTGGATCGGGACGTGCTTCTCGACCTTGCGGGTGTACGCCTTGACCACGCCTTCCAGCGCGTCCGCGTGCTTCTTCAGCATCTTGTCGAGGAACCGCCGGTCCGGCTTCGGCTTCACCCGCGGCGTCAGACAGCGCAGCGTCTCGCGTACGTCACCCCACACCGCGAGGTCCAACTTCGAGCGCCGGCCGAGGTGTTCGGGCCGCACGTCGACCTGCACGATCTTCACGTCGTCGGGCAGGAACGCGTTGTACGGGAAGTCCGTGCCGAGCAGGATCAGCAGATCGCACTCGTGGGTGGCCTCGTACGCGGCGCCGTAGCCGAGCAGTCCGCTCATGCCGACGTCGAATTCGTTGTCGTACTGGATCCACTCTTTCCCGCGCAGCGCGTGCCCCACCGGGGACTTGACGGTCCCTGCGAACTCCATGACCTCCCGGTGCGCGCCTGCCGTGCCGCTGCCGCAGAAGAGGGTGACCCGGTCCGCCGCGTCGATCATCTCGACCAGCTTGTCGATCTCCGTGTCCCCCGGGCGGACGGTGGGCCGCGCGGTGACGAGGGCGTGTTCGACGGCCCGCTCCGGGGCGGGCTCGGACGCCACGTCGCCGGGGAGCGTGACGACGCTGACGCCGCCCTGGCCGACGGCGTGCTGGATCGCGGTCTGCAGCAGCCGCGGCATCTGCTTCGGGTTGCAGATCATCTCGCTGTAGTGGCTGCACTCACGGAACAGCTGGTCGGGGTGGGTCTCCTGGAAGTACCCGAGGCCGATCTCGCTGGACGGGATGTGCGAGGCGAGGGCGAGGACCGGGGCCATCGAACGGTGCGCGTCGTAGAGGCCGTTGATGAGGTGCAGGTTGCCCGGTCCGCAGGAGCCCGCGCAGGCGGTGAGTTTTCCGGTGACCTGGGCTTCCGCGCCTGCGGCGAAGGCGGCGGTCTCCTCGTGCCGCACCTGCACCCAGTCGATGTCGCCGGTACGCCGGATCGCGTCCACGATCGGGTTGAGGCTGTCGCCCACGACTCCGTAGAGGCGCTTCACGCCCGCGCGGACGAGGATGTCGACGAATTGCTCGGCGACGTTCTGCTTGGGCATTTCTTCGCACCTTCCTGCGGGGCTGGTGCGTTCATCCACTCACGGGAGGCTTGGGCGCGCCTGTTGTGATCCCCTCCCCGCAAACGCCGGAGGGGCTATTTTTTAGCCCCTCTGGGGGCACCTCCCAGCGGTAGCTGGGGGAGATTGAGGAGGCCCGTCCGGCAGGACAAATTCGGGAAGGGGCGGGGCGGGGAAAGAGCCCCCCGCAGGGGCAACCCCCTCACGCCTCCCAGATCGCACAAGCCGTGCGGTCGTCCGCGTACCCCTTCGCCCGTACCTGCACATCCGCGAGGAACTCCGTGAGGCCAGGGGGCTCGGGGGCGGACCAGTGG
Organism: Streptomyces boluensis; assembly: GCF_009908195.1. Classification (GTDB taxonomy): domain Bacteria; phylum Actinomycetota; class Actinomycetes; order Streptomycetales; family Streptomycetaceae; genus Streptomyces; species Streptomyces boluensis. The sequence goes on from NZ_JAAAHS010000560.1 coordinate 2,827, forward strand.
TGGAGGAGGTGACCGGCGAGTTTCGGTTCGCCGCGCAGGGGTTCCGCGAGACCGCCGCTGCACAGCAACAGCCGATCGCCCGGACGGGCCACCGACGCACGGAAGCGGAACGGCTCGCTCGGCGGGGTCGTGACGGCCAGGTTCATGGTGCGGCGGTCGCCCTCGGTCAGCTCGTCGAGGAAGCCGTCGGGCAATTCGTCGAGCAGAGCGTCCGGCAGGGCCCCGCCGAAGCCGGGCACCGGCTCGCCCGTGGCCTCCGTGGCCTGCGGTTCGATGTCCTGCCAGCCGCCGTCCCTGAGCCGGAAGAGACCGCCGCCACCGACGCCGAAGAACACCCGCGTACGGCACCGCGGATCGGCCGGGATCAGCAGGCAGCGCAGGGTCGTCGCGCTGTACTCCTCGGGTTCCAGGCCCTGTTCGGCGGCGGCCGCGCGGAGCTTGCCGAGGGTGCGGTCGGTCAGCCGGTGCAGCCCGGACTTGAGGTCGCCGCGCCGGGCCGCCCTGATGTCGTCGGCGAGCCGGACGTGGCTGCGGCCCACCGCGGCGCCGATCCACCGGCAGGCCTCGGCGGCGGCGAGGTGCGCGCCCGCCGAGGCCCGCGCGCCGGTGGCCAGGGCGACCAGGACGAGCCCGCTGTCGCCGCTGCCGAAGCGCGCGGTGAGCAGCGCGTCGCGGCGCGGCTCGCCGCGGTACCGGGCCGAGTCGCCGCGTACGGACGCGGCGCGCAGCGTGCACGAGCCGTACCGGGCGCCGTCGAGCACCGTGTCCGCGACGAGTCCGGCCAGCTCCTCGGGGTCGGCCGGGGGCAGGGT
>NZ_JAAAHS010000561.1 GCF_009908195.1 Streptomyces boluensis
GGCCGGGGACTTCAAGAGGGCGGGCGCGAGCGGCAGTTGAAAGGCCGGGGGCCGGGCACGGGCCGCGACGCGCGCGGTCCCGTACCCGGCCCTGGCCGTGGTCTTCGCTCAGCGGCTGTACCGCATCAGGGCGCGGACCATGTGGCAGGTGATCTCCGACGGCGGGCGCACGCCGATGAGTTCGGCGGTGGCGCGTATCTTCCGGTTGTTCGCCTGCTCCGCGCGGTGCACGCCCGAGTCGAGCAGGGCGATGGCGAGACGCATGGCCTTCAGGCGGCGGTTGTGCATGATGTACCACTCCCGCGGGCGGCCCGCGGGGAGCGGCTGCTTGAGCAGCGGCATGTACGGAAGGTCGATCGGCAAGGGCTTCGGGACAGCGGACAGAACAGCGGCCATGAACTTCCTCCAGGGTGGTCGGGGGTGGGACACACCGCTTCCACGGCAGTGCCCAACCGGTCTCGAACACTGCTTCAATTCTACTGCCCACCACTGACAAAAGCCGCTGGCCACAGGGGCGTTGAGGGCAGTGCGCGCAGGCCCGTGAACGGAGTCCTGGCTTACGCTTGTGCCATGGAGATCTGGATCAATCCGGCCTGTTCCAAGTGCCGCAGCGCCCTGCACCTGCTCGACGAGGAAGGCGCCGACTACACGGTGCGCCGCTACCTCGACGACGTGCCGAGCGAGGACGAGATCCGCGCCGTCCTCGACCGGCTCGGCCTCGAACCCTGGGACATCACCCGCACCCAGGAGGCGGACGCCAAGGAGCTGAACCTGAAGGACCGTGAGGCGTGGCCGCGCGAGGCCGCCGCCCGCGACCGCTGGATCGCCGCGCTCGCCGCGCACCCGAAGCTGATCCAGCGCCCGATCATCACGGCGGACGACGGCACGGCTGTGGTGGCCCGCACGGACGAGGCGGTACGGGACGCGCTCGGGCGCTGAGCTGTCTGTGCGTCCCGCGCGCCGCTGCGTATCCGGCGCCCTCTGTGTCCGTTTCCGGCTGTACACGCGTGGTGGTGGCCCGCTTTTCAGACGGTCAGGCGGTGCCCCGCTCGGACGGTCAGGTGGTGACCCGCTCGCCGTCGTGCAGTGAGCGTTCCGCCTGGGCCAGGATCTCCGTGACGCGCAGTCCGAGGCGCACGTCGCACGCGTGCGGGACGCCCGTACGGGCCGCCGTCAGGAGCGCGCTGATGGCGTTGGCGTACGCGTCGAGCGGGCCGTCGCCCCAGACCTTCGGGAGCGTCGCGACGCCGCCCGCGCCGCGCAGTTCGACCGTGACGCCACCCGCCGCGTCCGGCGCCGTCAGGCTCAGCGTGGCCACCGAGGACGCCCCGGAGGCGTGCCGGAGCAGCAGGTGCGCGGTGTCCTCAGGGCCGCGCGCCGCCGACACCTCGGTCACGTCACCGAGGGCGGGCAGCAGCACCGACAGGGCGTGCGGGCCCACGTCCCACAGCGCGCCCTTCTCGTGCCGCCAGGGCGACGCCTCGTACGGCTTCTCCGTACCCGGCGCGTAGATGCTGCCGAGCCACTCGGCGCGGCCCGTGAACCAGCCCTCGGCGTCGGCCTGTTCGGCGATCCACGGCGCGGTGGCCGTGGAGAAGCGCAGGGTGAAGAAGACGACGGAGGCGACCTCGGCGGCCGCGTCCGCGAGTTCGCGGGCCGCCGCCACGGTCGTCGCCACCGGCTTGTCGAGGAGCAGGTGCCGCCCGGCCCGCGCGGCGCGCACCGCGAGGCCCGCCTGAATGTCGGGCGGCAGCGCGACCGCCACCGCGTCCACATCGGCGATGAGGGCGTCCGCGTCGTCGTACGCGCGCGTGCCGAGGTTTTCGGCGAGCTCGGCGGCCGCCTCGGGACGGCGCCCCCACACCCCGACGAGCCGCACCTCAGGGTGCGCGGCCAGGGCGGGGCCGTGTACGCGCCGCGCCCAGGAGCCGGTGCCGAGGAGGCCGACGCGCAGCGGCGCGGAGGACGAGTGCGGGCGGGGCTTCGGTGCGGTGGACATGCGGGCCAGTCAATCGCGTATACGACGCACGTGACCAGCGGGGCGGCGGCAAGGACCGCGTTACACGGGGTTCACAGTCGGGCAACGGACGGGAAATCGAGACTTGCGAGGCTGCGGGCACAGCGCGACATCACCGCCGCGACACCACCCGCACCGCACGCACAGCCCGCAAAGGATGGCGCCCCGTGAGCTTCAAGGCCGAATACATCTGGATCGACGGTACGCAGCCGACCGCGAAGCTGCGCTCCAAGACGAAGATCATGACCGGTGCGCCGGCGGGCGTGGACGCGCTGCCGATCTGGGGCTTCGACGGTTCCAGCACCAACCAGGCCGAGGGGCACGCCTCCGATCGCGTACTGAAGCCGGTTTTCACCTGCCCTGACCCGATCCGGGGCGGCGACGACATCCTGGTCCTGTGCGAGGTCCTGAACACGGACATGACGCCGCACGCCTCCAACACGCGTGCCGCGCTGCGCGAGGTCGAGGAGCGGTTCGCCGCGCAGGAGTCGATCTTCGGCATCGAGCAGGAGTACACCTTCTTCAAGGGTGCGCGTCCGCTCGGCTTCCCCGAGGGCGGCTTCCCGGCGGCGCAGGGCGGCTACTACTGCGGTGTCGGCTCGGACGAGATCTTCGGCCGTGACGTGGTCGAGGCGCACCTGGAGAACTGCCTGAAGGCCGGTCTGGGCATCTCCGGCATCAACGCCGAGGTCATGCCGGGCCAGTGGGAGTTCCAGGTCGGCCCGCTCGCGCCGCTCGAGGTCTCCGACCAGCTGTGGATCGCCCGTTGGCTGCTGTACCGCACCGCCGAGGACTTCGACGTCTCCGCGACGCTCGACCCGAAGCCGGTCAAGGGCGACTGGAACGGCGCGGGCGCGCACACCAACTTCTCCACGAAGGCGATGCGCGAGGGCTACGCCGCGATCATCACCGCGTGCGAGTCGCTCGGCGAGGGCTCCAAGCCGATGGACCACGTCAAGAACTACGGCGCGGGCATCGACGACCGTCTGACCGGTCTGCACGAGACCGCCCCCTGGAACGAGTACAGCTACGGCGTCTCCGACCGTGGCGCCTCGGTGCGTATCCCGTGGCAGGTCGAGCAGGACGGCAAGGGCTACATCGAGGACCGCCGCCCGAACGCCAACGTCGACCCGTACGTGGTGACCCGGCTCATCGTGGACACGTGCTGCGCGGCCCTGGAGAAGGCCGGCCAGGTCTGAACCGCCCCTATTGTTCCTATTTTGCTGGATGAGTTTCTCTCATCCCGCTGAATCAGCCTCTTCTTGAAGAAGCGCCCGTTGACACACAACGGGCGCTTCTTGGGTTGCTGCGGCGGCTGTTCGTGTTCCGGTCGAGTTCCCGTCCACCCTGTGGGCGGCCCCTGCTGACCTTGAAGGCCATCTGCTTCAATGGGGGCATGGCCAGCTTCCAGAACACCACGCCGGGTCGCCACGACCTCGAGCCGTTCTGGCCGTCCCGTCAGCACCACGACTTCGACCGGGTGTGTTGCCGCGCGCTGAACGCGCCGGCCCGCTAAAGCCGTTCACTTCTCTGCACGGCCTTCGGTCGGCGCGCGACTGAGCACGTTCCCCAGACGCCTCTCGCGCGAATCGAGCTGACCTCTCATGACG
>NZ_JAAAHS010000562.1 GCF_009908195.1 Streptomyces boluensis
CCGGGCACGCCGAGCGCCGCGCAGGGGGAGGGCCTGGTCCAGTTCGTCCTCGGCGCCCACGTCGGCCAACGCAACACCCGCCTCTTCTGGGCCGCCTGCCGCGCGTACGAGAACGGCATCGGCGACACCCTCGCCCCCCGCCTCACCACCGCGGCCACCCGCACAGGCCTCACCCCTCACGAGGCCCGCACGACGATCGCTTCGGCGGCCCGGGTGGTGTCGGGACGGAGCGGAACCGCGGGCGCGACCGGCTGACAAGGGCTCAGGGCCGGCAGGGAACCTCGTCCGCGGGGCACTGCCAGTCGGAGAACCCGTTCTCGTACGGATGCTCCAGGTCGTCCATGAAGTCCACGACCCCGACTACGAGCAGCCCGATCACCGCCACAGAGACAAGCCCCACCACCCAGAGCAGAACCGTCATGAGCCGACCCAGTCCGACGGGGGAAGGAGGGTGCGGGGGGTGTTGCGGTGAGGGGTCCTGCGGGGCGAGGTCCTTCGGTGCGGGTTCCTGCGGGGCGGGCTCGGAGGCTTCGGGCTCGGGGAGCGGCGCACGCTCGGGCAGCGGCGCACGTTCGGAGCGCGGCGCGCTCTCAGGGCGGCGCACGGGGCCGCCCGGCTCCCCCTCCGTACCGCCGCCGGTGCGACGACGCCCGGTGTGCCGGCCGACGTACCGTGCGCTCATCCGTCGACCTCCATCGGTTATCGGGTCCCCACCCGGAACGGTGCCCGACGCGCAAGAGGGACCAACGCGGAAGGGGCGCAGCCGAGTTGGCTGCACCCCTTCTCACCTGGCCGCTGAAGCCACGCTGCGGTGGGTGTGGGATTTGAACCCACGGTGACTCTCGCCACGACGGTTTTCAAGACCGTTCCCTTAGGCCGCTCGGGCAACCCACCCTCGCCCCGCCGACCCGCTGCGGAGCGGGCTACAGCCTACCGGCCTCCGGGGACAGGGTGGGTGCGCGGGACCTTCAGTCCTCGCCCTTGCTCCCCAGGACCACGTCGACGGTCCGCTCGTCCCCGCCCCGTACGAACGTCAACTTCACCGTGTCGCCCGGCTTGTGCGTCCAGATCTCGCTGATCAGGGTGGGGCCACTGTCGATCGGCCGGTCGTCGAGCCGCGTGATCAGATCGCCCGGCTTCAGACCCGCCTTGTCCGCAGGACCGCCCTGCGTGACCGGCGCCGAACCGCCCACGCCCTGCTCGGAGATGCGCGCCCCGTCACTGGTGCTCTGGTCCAGGGAGACCGAGGCGCCGATCATCGGGTAGACCGCCTTGCCGGTCTTGATCAACTGGTCGGCGACGGTCTTCACCTGGTTGATCGGGATGGCGAAGCCCAGGCCGATGGAGCCGCCCTGACCGCCGCCGAGCCCGCCCCCGCTCTCCGCCGGCTTGATCGCGGAGTTGATGCCGATCACCGCACCCCGCGCGTCGAGCAGCGGACCACCCGAGTTGCCGGGGTTGATGGACGCGTCGGTCTGCAGCGCGCTCATGTACGAGTTCTTGGAACCCGTACCGTCGCCGGAGGCCACCGGGCGGTTCTTGGCGCTGACGATGCCGGTCGTCACGGTGTTGGACAGACCGAAGGGCGCGCCGATCGCGATGGTCGAGTCGCCGACCGCCACCTTCTCGGAGTCACCGAGCGGCAGCGGGGCGAGCCCGTCGGCGTTCTTCAGCTTCAGCACCGCCACGTCGTAGCCCTGTGCCTTGCCGACGATCTCCGCCGCGTACTTCTTGCCGTTCGAGAACGTCGCCGCGATCCGCCCGCCGTCCGCCGCCGACGCCACCACATGGTTGTTGGTGAGGATGTGGCCCTGCTTGTCGTATACGAAGCCGGTGCCCGTGCCGCCCTCTCCCTCGCCCTGCGCGCCGCCGCCCTGCGCGTCGATGGTGACGACGCTGGGCAGCGCCTTGCCGGCGATGTTCGCCACGGTGCCCGGCTCGCGCTTCAGGTCGGCCGGGGTGTCGGAGGCCGAGACGGTGGTCGAGTCCACCGCGGTGTCGTTGCGCTCCGCCGCCCAGTACCCGACGCCGCCGCCGATACCGCCCGCGACCAGCGCCGCCACCAGGACGCCCGCGACCAGTCCGCCCCGGCCCTTGCCGGAGCCCTGCTGCGGCGGCGGCTGGTAGGCCGCGCCCCACTCGTGTCCACCGGTGCCGTGCGCGTACGCCGGTACGGCAGGCGGCTGCGGCGGCCAGCCGCCGCCACCCGCGGGCGCGGCACCCGGCGCCGCCGGGCCCGGAGGCACGGGCGGCAGCGGTGCGGTGTGCTGCTCGGCCGAACCGCCGGGCACGCCCGCGTGCTCAGCACCATGGCCCCCGGCCGCACCAGAGACCTCGCCCGCACCAGGAACCTCGCCCGTACCGGGAGTCGCGTCGGGAGCGGCTGCCGGAGGCGCAGGAGGTACGGACGGGCCGGGTGTTACCTCGTTGCCCTCGTTCTCTGTGCTCACGGCTCTCTCTCCTCGATCCACGGCGCCATGTCGTCATGGCCCAGCTGTGCAGTCGTACGGTCTGTGCAGCTGTGCGTTCTGTGCAGTTGTGCGGTTCAGCTTTCCCACTGTGCGGTTCAGCTTTTCCCACTGTGTGGTTTCAGCTTTTCCCATGGGACGTCAGGGCACCATAAGCCGCACCTGTGTGTCTTGCCGCCATCCTTTATCTCGGACGAAACGGACGCATCCGCTGAGTCACCGCGAGGAATGCGCCGAGTCTCCGCGAGGTTCCGGCGCGGTCCACGCGCGCGACCGTGCGAGTGACACCATGACGCGGTGACTTCCGCACCACAGACACCTTCCGCGGGCCCCTTCCGGTCCTCCGCCGGGGCCCCTCAGGTCGTTGCCCACCGGGGTGCGTCCGACGACGCACCGGAGCACACGCTCGCCGCCTACAAGAAGGCCATCGAGGACGGCGCCGACGCTCTGGAATGCGACGTCCGCCTCACCGCGGACGGCCACCTCGTGTGTGTCCACGACCGCCGCGTCAACCGTACGTCAAACGGTCGCGGCGCCGTCTCGGCCCTCGAACTCGCCGACCTGGCCGCTCTCGACTTCGGCTCCTGGAAGGTACGCGCGGACGCCGAGGAACCCGCCGAGTCCCCGGACTGGACCGAGCACCCCGACCGGGCCGACACCTCGGTACTCACCCTCGAGAGGCTCCTCGAACTCGTCGCGGACGCGGGCCGCCCCGTCGAGCTGGCCATCGAGACCAAACACCCGACCCGCTGGGCGGGCCAGGTCGAGGAGCGGCTGCTGCTCCTGCTCAAGCGGTTCGGCCTGGACGCGCCGCCCGCCGAAGGACCTTCCCCGGTACGGATCATGAGCTTCTCGGCACGTTCGCTGCACCGCGTGCGTGCCGCCGCGCCGACGCTCCCGACGGTCTACCTGATGCAGTTCGTCTCGCCCCGCTACCGCGACGGCCGGCTCCCGCGCGGCATCGGCATCGCGGGCCCGGGAATCCGCATCGTCCGCAACAACCCGGCGTACATCGAGAAACTCAAGCGTGCCGGAAACCAGGTGCATGTGTGGACCGTGAACGAGCCGGAGGACGTGGAACTCTGCGCCCGCCTCGGCATCGACGCCATCATCACCAACCGCCCCCGCGCGGTGCTCACCCAGCTCGGCCG
>NZ_JAAAHS010000563.1 GCF_009908195.1 Streptomyces boluensis
CCTGGAGTCAGGCCACACGGTCGGCGCGCTGGTCGTGGTGAACGCGGTCGGCTCGGTGACGGATCCACGCTCCGGAACGCTGTACGGGCGGTACTTCGAGGACCAGGAGGACCAGGAGGACCAGGTAGAGGAGGGCCGCAGACAGGAGCACACGGAGCCCGCACCCGCACCCGCACCCACCCCCGAAACCCACGCCCGCGCCCAAGCCCAACTCGCCGAAGCGCAGGCCGAGTCGGAGCGCCGCAGGGTCGGGGGTGAACCGGGACGCACGCCGCCCCCGGAGCGCGCGACCGGCAGCGCGCCCCGTACCGCACCCCAACGCGCCGCCGGCCCGCAGAGCCCGCTGAACACGACCCTCGCCGTCGTCGCCACGGACGCCACGCTCAGCCGGGCGCAGGCGCAGAAGCTCGCGGGCACCAGCCACGACGGCTTCGCCCGCGCGATCCGCCCCGTACATCTGCTCCATGACGGCGACACGGTCTTCACGCTGGTGACGGGTGAACAGGCGCTGCCCGAGAGCGAGTTGGAGCAGCTCGCGGTGGTGAACGCGATCCTCGCGGCGGGCGCGGACACGGTGACCCGGGCGATCGTCCGGGCGGTCATGGCCGCGGAGTCGGTGGACGGACCGGGCGGGGTGTTCCCCGCGTACGGAGAGCTGTACGCCTGAGTGAGTGCGGGAACTTCCAAGGGGGGCTCGTACGTTTTCCCGAACCCCGGACATGATGTTCCGCCCAGGGGCTACGGTGAGCGGTCACAAGGTGACATGCAGCGACGCGAGTGACGCCGGGAGTATGCCTTGAGCGTTCCGTACGAGACGCCGAAGACGCCCGAGACACCCGAGGAGCACCTCGAAGGACTCCTCGGACAGGCCCTGAACTCCTTCGAGCTGCCCGACGAGACGATAGCCCGCCTCGAGACGGCGCTCGCGTTCGACAGTTCGCTGCGCTCGGCGCACCACAGCGCCGGGCTGTACCGCGAGACGCACCGGCACACGTTCCTGCTCGCCGACGGCCAGGCCCTGACGCTCTGGGAGTTGCGGCACAACACCGGTCCGGGTGGCGTGCAGCGCACGGAGATCTGCCACGAGCTGTACGTGGAGGAGGGCGAGGCGAGGATCGCCGCGTCCCGGCTGCTCCCGAGCACCGGCTGCGGACCCGGCTGCGCGGACACGACGGACGGCCGGGTTCCCGGCTGCGAGCCCTCGATGCTCGACACCGTCCGGCTGATCGTGGCCCCGGCCCCGCTGCAGCGTTCGTACGCTCCGGACGACTCGGCGGACCACGCCAGGCGGCTGCTGCGCCGCGCGGAGAACGGCGACCGGCCGGGCGGCGAGACGGCGGCGCTGCTGTGCTCCGCGGTCGCGCACCAGATCACGCAGGCCTTCGGGAACCCGTGCCGGACGAGCACGACGGGGCTCTGCTTCGCCCTGTACGAGCATGCGTTCCTGCTCGGCGACGGCAGCGAGATCAGCCTGTGGGAGGTCGAGCACACGGCGACGCCGGACCGCCGGCACATGTGCGAGGTGTACGTCAGCGAGGCCACGGCACGCGCGGCGATGGAGCGGCGGGCGTCCCGTACGTCCTGAAGTTCCTCAGGACGGCCACATCCTGAGCATCCTCAGGGACGGCTCCGTCCTGGACATCCTCAGGGACGCCCATCCTCAGGGACGCCCGTCGGTCAGCTGTCGTACGAGACCGATGAAGGCGTCCCGTTCGGCGGCCGAGAGCTCCACGGTGTCGGCGGGGTGCGAGCGCTGCCGGGGCATGGCGTACAGCGACTGCGCCCCGCGCCAGACCGTCACCTCGGACCGGTCCCTGCGCAGCATCCGCACCAGACCGACGGCCCACACGGCGCCCGCCACGGCGAGCACGGACAGACCGATCTGCTGGGGGAACGAGATCTGATCGAACATGCGGGCCAGTAGACAACACGGACCAGGAACTACGACAGGCCCACAACGGGACTTAGGTCCCGAAGTGAGCTATATCGCAGCGCTCGCGGAGCGATGTCGTACGGGCGAGTGCGTTCAGGCGGGTGCGTTCAGGCCGCCGCGACCGGCTCCTTCACCGCTTCCGTTCCCTGAGCTCCCTGAGCTCCTTGCGCTCCCTGCGTCGCCGCCGCCTCCGTCGCAACCGGGGCCGGGGCCGGGCTCTGCTCGGGGCCCTGCTTGCGCATCCCCTTGAGCAGCACGACCATGCCCGCCGAGACACACGTACCGGCGACGATCGCCACCAGGTACAGCAGCGGCTGGCCGATCAGCGGGACCACGAAGGCGCCACCGTGCGGGGCCTGCAGAGTCGCGCCGAAGCTCATCGACAGGGCGCCGGTGACCGCGCCGCCCGCCATCGAGGCGGGGATGACGCGCAGCGGGTCGGCCGCCGCGAACGGAATGGCGCCTTCGGTGATGAAGGAGGCGCCGAGTACCCAGGCGGCCTTGCCGTTCTCGCGCTCGGCCTTGGTGAACAACTTGCCGCGCACGGTGGTGGCCAGGGCCATGCCGAGCGGCGGCACCATACCGGCCGCCATCACCGCGGCCATGACCTTGAGGTTGCCCTCGGTGGCGCCCGCGCCGAGGCCGCCGACGGCGAAGGCGTACGCGACCTTGTTGAGCGGGCCGCCCAGGTCGAAGCACATCATCAGGCCGAGGATGACGCCGAGGATGATCGCGTTGGCGCCGGTGAGGGACTCGAGCCAGCCGGTGAGCGCGCTCTGCAGGGACGCGATCGGCTTGCCGACCACCAGGAACATCAGGAAGCCGACCACCGCCGAGGAGATCAGCGGAATCACCACCACCGGCATGATCCCGCGCAGCACAGCGGGTATCCGCACCTTCTGGATGGCCATGACCGTGGCGCCGGCGATCAGACCGGCGGCGAGTCCGCCGAGGAAGCCCGCGTCGATGGTGACGGCCACCGAGCCGCCGACGAATCCCGGTACGAGACCGGGCCGGTCGGCCATGCCGTACGCGATGTAGCCCGCGAGTACCGGCACCAGGAAGGCGAACGCGAGCCCGCCGACCTGAAAGAGCAGCGCCGCCCAGCTCGCGGACTCGGTCCAGACGAAGTGCTCGGCGACCGACTTGGCCTCGTTGATCTCGTAGCCGCCGATGGCGAATCCGAGGGCGATGAGGAGGCCGCCGGCGGCGACGAACGGAACCATGTAACTGACGCCGGACATCAGCCACTTGCGCAGCTTGGTGCCGTAGCCGTCACCCGCGTCGCCCGCGCCCTCGACCGGAGTGGCGGCGGCGCCGGCAGTGGTCTCGCCGCGCTCGGCCTTGCCGCGCACCTCGGCGATCAGCTCGGCGGGACGGTTGACGCCGGCCTTGACGCCCACGTCGACGGTGGGCTTCCCGGCGAACCGCTCCCTGTCCCGTACGGGCACGTCATGGGCGAAGATCACGCCATCGGCGGCGGCGATCACGTCCGGGTCGAGCCGGGTGAAGCCGGCCGAACCCTGGGTCTCCACGACGACTTCGACCCCGGCGTCACGACCGGCGTTCTCCAGGGACTCGGCGGCCATGTACGTGTGGGCGATGCCGGTCGGACAGGAGGTGACGGCCACGATCTTGAACGGGGCGCGGTCGGGGGCGGGTTCGGCACTCGGG
>NZ_JAAAHS010000564.1 GCF_009908195.1 Streptomyces boluensis
CCACGGGGTCGTGGGGGTCCGCCGCGTGCTCCCCGTCCGCGTAGGCCTCGGTTTCGTGGGCCTCGGTTTCGTGGGCCGCGGTTTCGTGGACTGCCGCTTCGCCGTGCGGCGGGGCTTCGTCCGTGGACAGGTGGGTCATGATCCGGGCCAGCGTGGGGGGTTCCGGATCGTTCGACGCCGTGCCCGAGGTGCGGACGCCCAGGTCGTCCAGGACGCGGTGCAGGCGGGCGGCGTCCGCGCGCCACTTCCGGTCGACGACCTCCTCCGGATACTCCTGCCAGCCGACCGGCGCCCAGTCGGGGCCGACCTCGGCGGGGCCGCCGTGGAACAGCCGGGCGGCGAGCAGCGAGGTCGCCTCGTCGACCACGCCGGGCTCCTCCAGGAGGTCGCAGGCCGGGCGCTCGCCGAGCCGGGACGCGAAGCCCTCCGCGAGCCGGTCGCGCCGGGACAGCTCGGTCAGCGCGGAGACCACCCCGGCGTCCAGGCGGTCCGGCCAGCGGCCCATCCGCCAGGCCGGCAGCGCGACCCGGGTCAGCAGCCGGTCCCAGCCCGCGTACGCCAGGCCCACCTGCTCCTGGGCGACGATCCGCAGGCCGTAGTCCACCGTCTTGGCGCGCTCTGCGGCGGCGGTCGCGACGCCGCGCTCCATCTCGGCGGCGTGCCCACGGCAGGCGCGCAGCATCAGCCGGGAGACCCAGCCGACCCCGGCGAGCACCACGCGGGGCAGCGAACCGCGTCCGGGGCGCGAGGACACGGCCACCGCGGCGTCGAGGCCGCGTACGAACCGGCGGGCCGCCGCTATGTCGGGGTGGGCGGAAGGTCCCGTACCGGCGACCACGGGGGCGAGCACCGCGCGGAGTTCGCCGACCCGCATCCACCACAGGAAGGGCGAGCCGATGACGAGGACGGGCGCGGTGACCGCGGCGGGCTCGGCCGGACCGGCGACACCGGACGCGGCACGGCCGGACCGCGGCGCTCCGGCAGTACGGGGCGGGCCGTGCGCCGGGTGGGCGCGGTCCTCCAGCCAGCTGTCGCAGTCGGGCGTGAGCGCTATCGCCGAGGGCGCGGGCACATCGAGGCGGTCCGCGAGATCCCGCACCAGGCGGTACAGATCAGGGGCGGACTCCTCGGCGACGGCCACCGTAGGACTGAGCGCGGGCCGCGCGCGGGCGATGACCAGGGCGACGCCCGCCGCGGCGAGCAGTACGAGCAGCGCGGCGCCGGTCACGATCCAGCGCACGACGTCCCAACTCCCGCCGCCGATACGGCCGGTGGCGCCGCCGACCAGCAGCACCACGGCCACCGCCGCCGGCAGCAGCGCGACCGCGATCGCCCGGCTGCGCACCCTCAGCACCGCCAGCGCGCGCATACGCGCGGACAGCACGCCTGCCTCGCCTTCCACTGTTCCGGACACGGCCGGATGTCACCCCCTCTGCCCTGCGACGGCTTTGCTCACTCCCCCACTGTGGCACCCACCTCTGACATCGCAATGCCGGTGGGCCAAGTGCCGGAATGCTTGCGCCGCACCCTAGTTGGGGCCTCGGGGCACGTCAGCCGGATGGGCCAGCGGTCACTCGATGGAATGGCTTTGGGTAAAGGTGGGTGACGATCACGGCCCCGATCAGGCGTCAGATCCGCGCCGCCCTCAGGGCTGAGCCGGCTACCGGGGGTACGCCCTGGTCGGGGGGGGCGTGCGCGGGGTGCCGGGGCGCGCCAGGGGGTCAGGGGGAGCGCACTGCGGGCGGACGCGAACTGCGCAGGGACCGTCGTAGTGGTCCCTGCGCAGTTCGAATCGTGTGTAGCGGTCGGCCGCCGGGGTCGGCGCCGGCGGGATCAGCTGCCGGTCGGGGCTTCCGCGGCGGCCTTCGCGGCGATGTCCGTGCGGTGCTGGCCGCCGTCGAGGCGGATCCGGGCGACGGCCGCGTACGCCCGCTCCCGCGCCTCGGTCAGGTCGCCGCCGCTCGCGGTCACGGACAGCACCCGGCCGCCCGCGCTGACGACCGCGTCGCCGTCCCGCGCGGTGCCCGCGTGCAGTACGTACGCGTGCGGGGCGTCCTCGGCGGCCACCTCGTCGAGGCCCGCGATGGGGTCGCCGGTGCGCGGGGTGCCGGGGTAGTTGTGGGAGGCCACGACCACGGTGACCGCGGCGTCGTCGCTCCAGTTCAGCGGGGGCTCATCGGCGAGGGTGCCCTGCGCGGCGTGCAGCAGTACGCCGGCCAGCGGGGTCTTGAGGCGGGCCAGGACGACCTGGGTCTCGGGGTCGCCGAAGCGGGCGTTGAACTCGATCACCCGCACACCGCGGCTGGTGATCGCGAGGCCCGCGTACAGCAGTCCGGAGAACGGCGTTCCGCGGCGCCGCAGCTCGTCGACCGTGGGCTGGAGAACACTCTCCATGACCTCGTCGACCAGCTTCGGGTCGGCCCAGGGGAGCGGCGAATAGGCGCCCATGCCACCGGTGTTGGGGCCTTCGTCGCCGTCGAGGGCGCGCTTGAAGTCCTGCGCGGGGGTGAGCGGCAGCACCGTCACGCCGTCGGTGATCGCGAAGAGGGAGACCTCGGGGCCATCCAGGAACTCCTCGATCACCACGCGCTCACAGGCGTTCGCGTGGTCCCGCGCCGCCGCCAGGTCGTCGGTCACGACGACGCCCTTGCCCGCGGCCAGGCCGTCGTCCTTGACGACATAGGGGGGGCCGAACGCGTCGAGCGCCGCGTCCACCTCGGCCGGGGTGGCGCAGACGTACGAGCGGGCCGTGGGCACACCGGCGGCGGCCATCACGTCCTTGGCGAACGCCTTGGAGCCCTCCAGCTGCGCGGCCTGACCGGACGGGCCGAAGCAGGCGATGCCCGCCGCGCGCACCGCGTCGGCGACCCCCGCGACGAGGGGTGCCTCCGGGCCGACCACGACGAGGTCGGCACCGAGCCCGGTGGCCAGCTCGGCCACGGCGGTGCCGTCGAGGGCGTCGACCGCGTGCAGCTCAGCGACCTCCGCGATACCGGCGTTGCCGGGAGCGCAGTGCAGGGCGGTGACCGCGGGGTCGAGGGACAGTGAGCGGCACAGGGCGTGTTCGCGGGCGCCGCTGCCGATGACGAGGACCTTCACACGTGCAGCCTAGCCGGAACGGCCCGGTGCCTTTGTACGGGGCGACGGGGGCGGAGGCCGCCTGTGTTCGTAGGTTCCTCTACGTGGACGGGGCTGGGGGACGGACGCTCCGGTGCCCCGCGCGGCCCGATCTGCCGCTGCCCGGCGGCCCGTTCGACTCCGGCACGCGCGTGGTGCGGCCGGTCCGCGCGGGACGCCTGTCCCCCACCTACGCGCGCCCGTGCGCGCTGCGCCCGTTATTCGTTCGTGAACTCCTCGACCACCGTCGCCCCCAGTTCGCGCACGATCAGGTCGTGCCCGGAGAGCGCCGAGTCGTCGAGGTCCGGGTCGTCGGCCTCCGGTACGTCGTCCTCGATCGAGACCGGCGGCGGCTCCGGCGCGGGGGGCGCGGTCCGCTGCGGCGCGGGCGCCTGCTGGGCGGGCGCCGGGGCCTGCTGTACGGCGGGCCGCTGCGGCGCCGGGGCCTGGGGGG
>NZ_JAAAHS010000565.1 GCF_009908195.1 Streptomyces boluensis
GTGGTGGGGTGGCGGGTACGGAGCCCGGGGCCGCGCCCTGCCCACCACCCCAACTGCCCTCAGAGCTTGGACAGTTCGTCCACCAGGTCGTCCAGGCCGAGTGAACCCTGCGACAGGGCCGCCATGTGCCAGGCCTTGGCGTCGAAGGCGTCGCCGTGCGCCTTGCGGGCGTTCTCCCGGCCCAGCAGCCAGGCGCGTTCCCCCAGTTTGTAGCCGATGGCCTGGCCCGGCATCGACAGGTAGCGGGTCAGCTCGCTCTCCACGAAGTCAGCGGGCCGTCCGCTGTGCATCCCGAAGAACTCCTGCGCGAGCTCCGGCGTCCAGCGCTCGCCGGGGTGGAACGGCGAGTGCTCCGGGATCTCCAGCTCCAGGTGCATGCCGATGTCCACGATCACCCGGGCCGCGCGCATCATCTGCGCGTCCAGATACCCGAGCCGGCGCTCCGCGTCCGTGAGGAAGCCCAGCTCGTCCATCAGCCGCTCCGCGTACAGCGCCCAGCCCTCGGCGTTGGCGCTGACCATGCCGACCGAGGCCTGGTACCGGGACAGGTCCTCCCGGACGTGCACCCACTGCGCGAGCTGCAGATGGTGGCCGGGCACCCCCTCGTGGTACCAGGTGGACACCAGGTCGTACACGGGAAAGCGGGTCTCGCCCATCGTCGGCAGCCAGGTGCAGCCGGGGCGGGAGAAGTCCTCCGACGGCGGGGTGTAGTACGGGGCGGCGGCGCTGCCGGGCGGGGCGATCCGGGACTCCACCTTCCGTACCGGCGCGGCCAGTTCGAAGTGGGTGCCGTCCAGCGCGTCGATGGCCTCGTCCATGACGCTCTGCAGCCAGCGCTGCACCTCGTCGACGCCCTCGATGTGCTCGCCGTGCTCGTCCAGGTGCTTGAGCGCCTCCCACGGGCTGCTCGCGCCGGGCAGCACCTTCTCGGCCTCGGCCCGCATCTCGCCGAGAATGCGGTGGTACTCGGACCAGCCGTACGCGTACGCCTCGTCGAGGTCCAGGTCGGTGCCGTTGAAGTACCGGGACCAGCGGGCGTACCGCTCGCGGCCCACGGTGTCGGTGGCGCCGGCGACCGCCGGTGCGTACTCCTCGCGCATCCAGTCCCGGAGCGCGGCCACGGCCGCGGTGGCGGCGGCGGCCGCCGAATCCAGCTCGGCGCGCAGCGACGCGGGGCCGGACGCGGCGAACTGCTCGAACCAGGCGGTTCCGCCGTCCTCCCCGGACCACTCGGCGAGCTGCCCGATGAACGTCTCGGTGGCGCGCGGCCCGCCGTGCAGCTTGCGCTCCAGACCGAGGGCGAGAGACGCGCGGTACCCCTCGAACGCGGTGGGCACCGCGCGCAGCCGCTCGGCGACGGCCGCCCAGTCCTCCTCGGAGTCCGCCGGGGTGACCGTGAACACCTGGCGCACCGAGTGCGCCGGCGAGTGCAGATTGCTGACGGCGCGCAGATGTTCGTCGGCGTCGTGCACCGCCAGCTCCGCCGTCAGCCGCTCCCGCAGCAGCCGGGCGCAGCGCCGCTCCACGTCGCTGTCGCCGCCCGGCGCGCGCTCGGCCTCCGTGAGCCGGTCGAGGGTGGCACGGGCGAGATCCGCGAGCGCCTGCGCGCCTGCGGGGGAGAGGTCGGGCAGCGCGTTCGAGCACTCCCTCACCCCGAGGAAGGTGCCGGTGATCGGGTCGAGGGCGATCAGGTCGTCGACATACGCGTCGGCGACCTGGCGGGGCAGTGGGGTCCGCGTGGTGTCTGGCATACGGCCATCCTCGTACGACGGACCGCGTCGCGTCATTCGTTTCTGCTGTGCGCGTGCCCTGTCTGCTCTTGGCTACATTTCCGTGACTGTGCCGGGATCGTCAGGTAGGGCGGGGGTTTTCGCTCCGGGCGGCAGCACCGGGCCGCACTCCCAGCGTTGGAAGATCAGCCGGGTCTCCACCCGCGCCACCTCGCGCCGGGACGTGAACTCGTCGAGTACCAGGCGCTGGAGGTCGGCCGTGTCCGCGACCGCGACATGGATCAAGTAGTCGTCGGGACCGGCCAGATGGAACAGGGCGAGGGTGTCGGGCAGCGCCCGGACGCGGTCCACGAACGGGCCGACGATCTCCCGGCGGTGCGGCCGCAACTGCACCGAGAGCAGGGCCTGCAGCCCACGACCGAGGCGGGCCGGGTCGAGCCGCAGCTCATGCCCGAGGATCACGCCCGCGCGGCGCAGCCTGGCCACCCGGTCGAGGCAGGTGGACGCGGCCACGCCGACC
Organism: Streptomyces boluensis; assembly: GCF_009908195.1. GTDB lineage: Bacteria > Actinomycetota > Actinomycetes > Streptomycetales > Streptomycetaceae > Streptomyces > Streptomyces boluensis. Next base: position 2,251 of record NZ_JAAAHS010000565.1, read on the forward strand.
TGCGCGGCGAGATCGCGGTACGTGGTCCGGGCGTCGTTCTGCAGCAGCCGCAGAATGTCCAGGTCCACCGGGTCCAGTACGACTGATTCGGCCATCGGCCGAACGTAGCACGGGATTTCACCCCCTGACCCCGGCCGGTGTTCAGGCTCTGCGCATGGACTCCACCAGGGACATCGACGCCTCGGACATCGACGCTTCGGACATCGACGCCACGGACATCGCCTGCGGCCACCGGGAGACCCCCGAAGGCCGCTACCCGGGCACGGCCCGCCGGGCGCTGACCACCGAGGCCGTGCACGCCGGCCGCGAGGACCTCGCGGGACTCGGCCTGCACGCCCCGCCGCTCGACCTGTCCACGACCTACCCCTCGTACGACAGCAGGGCGGAGGCGGCGCGCGTGGATGCGTTCGCCGCGACCGGGGTGCTCGACGAGGGGCCGCCGGTGTACGCGCGGCTCGGCAATCCCACGGTCGGGAGGTTCGAGACGGGTCTCGCCCGGCTCGAAGGGACCGAGAGCGCCGTCGCGTTCGCCAGCGGCATGGCCGCGCTCACGGCGGTGCTGCTCGTCCGGGTCGCCGCCGGTCTCCGCCATGTCGTCGCGGTCCGCCCGCTGTACGGGTGCAGCGACCATCTGCTCACGGCCGGGCTGCTCGGCTCCGAGGTCACCTGGGTCGACCCGGCGGGGATCGCGGACGCCATCCGGCCCGACACCGGCCTGGTGCTTGTCGAGTCGCCCGCCAACCCGACGCTCGCCGAACTCGACCTGCGCGCCGTCGCGCACGCCTGCGGGACCGTGCCGCTGCTCGTCGACAACACCTTCGCCACCCCCGTACTGCAGCGACCCGCTCAGAGCGGCGCCCGGCTCGTCCTGCACAGCGCCACCAAGTACCTCGGCGGCCACGGTGACGTGCTCGGCGGGATCGTGGCCTGCGACGAGGAGTTCGCCCGCTCGCTGCGACAGGTGCGGTTCGCGACCGGCGGGGTGCTGCACCCGCTCGCCGGCTACCTGCTGCACCGGGGTCTGGCCACCCTGCCGGTACGGATGCGGGCCGCCTCCGCGACCGCCGCGGAACTCGCCCGGCGCCTCGCCGCCGACCCGCGCGTGAGCCGGGTGCACTATCCGCGGATCGGCGGCGCGATGGTGTCCTTCGAGGTGACCGGCGCACCGCACGAGGTGATCGCCGGGGTGCGGCTGATCACCCCGGCGGTGAGCCTCGGCAGCGTCGACACTCTGATCCAGCATCCGGCGTCGATCAGCCATCGGGTGGTGGCGGAGGGGGATCGGAG
>NZ_JAAAHS010000566.1 GCF_009908195.1 Streptomyces boluensis
AGTGCGGGGGCGCGTGCGGGGCGCGGGGTGGCTCGTTCCGGTTCGCGGTGCCTCCGATGCCCGGAACCGGGCGGGCAGAGCTGGGCATCTTTCCAGCAGGGATCATTCGGGGGCTGTCCTCAGGGACTTCCGGCAGGGGCTTTCAGCAGGCTTCCGGCAGGGGCTTTTGGCGGGGGCTTCCAGGACGTGGGGGTGGGACATGTCTCGGTGGAAGGAACTGCCCGACTCGCAGGACCAGCGGGTCCGGCAGTTCGTCGTGCAGTTACGCAGGCTCAAGGACCGCAGCGGCCTCTCGGTGGCGACGATCGCCACGCGGACGGGGTACGGCAGATCGTCCTGGGAGCGCTATCTCAACGGCCGTTCGCTGCCCTCGGCGGCGGCGGTCGAGGCCCTGGCGCGGACCTGCGGGACCGACGCGGCGCGGCTGCTCGCGCTGCGCGAGGTCGCGGAGGCGGCGTGGGGGGCGAGCCGGGACACGGGGGAGCCGCCGCGAGGTGCTGACGACGCCGACGACGCCGACAACGCGGGTGGCACCGACGACTCCGGTGGCACCGGGGGTGTGTGGGTGCGGCGGTTGCCGTGGGTGGCGATGGCCGTGTCGAGCCTCGCCACGGCGCTCCTGATGCTGGGCCTCTTCGCCCTGCTCCGGCCCTGGTCGGGCGGCGCCGGCGACGACGCGAAGGCCGATCCGTACCGGCCGTACACCGGTGAACCGCACCCGGAGTACGGGGAGTTCGACTACCGGCCGGACAAGGCGTACGACTGCGCCGTGCGGCGGGACGAGGACGGCCGGCTCTACGCGGGCTACAGCCGTACCCGGACCGAGATGATCGAGCGGACGTCGACGCGCTGGTCCGTGGTGGAGGCCCAGTGCCTGCTGCGCCACCACGGCGAGGCGCCGGGCGTGGCCGACGGCGCCTTCGGCAACGCCACCGAGCGCGCGGTGAAACGGCTCCAGGACGCGGGGCACATCGCGGTCGACGGGAAGGTCGGCCCGGACACCTGGAAGGTGCTGCGGACGTGACGGAACGGGAGGACCGACGGGAGGACCGGCGGGGGAGTGGGGACGCGAGCCGCACCGGCGCTGCGGCCGGGCGGGCCGTGGAGTGCGCTCGGCTCGCGGAGGCGCTGCGCGGGCTGCGCTCCGCGACCGGGCTCAGCCTGGCGGCGCTCGCGGAGCGGACGCCGTACAGCAAGTCGTCCTGGGAGCGCTATCTCAACGGCAAGGCGCTGCCGCCCCGGCAGGCCGTCGAGCAGCTGTGCCGGCTCGCGGGCGCGCCTCCGCAACGGCCGCTCGCGCTCTGGGAGTTGGCCGAGGCGACCTGGAGCGGCCGGGCCACGAGCCGCTCGCCGTCGCCGCCTTCGCCTCCCCCTCCGCCCCCGCCTGCTCCGTCACGGGAGGCCCCGGAACAGGTCGCGGCGCCCCGGCGGTCGCGGTCGGCCGGGTTTCTCGCCGGGGTGGCCGGCGGGCTCGCCGTGGTCGCCGCCGGGGTGGTGCTGCTCCTGTGGGGCGTGGACGGCAGCGGCAGTACGGCGGAGGGCAAGCGCCCGGCACGTGGAGCGGCGCCCGGACCGGGGTGTTCCGGTGACAGCTGCACCGGCAAGGACCCGGAGGCGACGCGCTGTTCGGGCGCCGCCCTGCAGCCGAGCACGCTGGCCGAACGGCGCTTCGCCCACGGCACGGTGGTGAAGGTGCGCCGCTCCTCGGTGTGCGGGACGGTGTGGGCCCGGATCGACCGGGGCCGGGCGGGCGACCGTATCGAGATCACGGCACCGGGGATCGGACCCCAACAGACCGAGGTACGGGACCGGTTCGACGCGGAGGCGTCCCTGTCGACGCCGATGGCGGCGGCGGGCCGCGGCGACCACCGGGAGGTCGAGGCCTGCCTGGTCCGGGCCTCCCGGAAGTTCTGCTTCCGCGCGACGGCGACAGCGAAGCCCAAGGTGGCCGATTCCTGACGTACGAGAGGCGTACGAGAACGGAGACAGCGCCCGTCCTCTCCCCCGAGGGAGGACGGGCGCCGTCAGTCCGTGATGCGGTGGGCCGAGAGGCCTGCCGCAGGTGAGGCGGTGTCCCGAAGGCGTGTTCGCGCTCGGACTACAGAGTCATGGACGCGACAACCGTGGTTCAAGAGCCGACCGGTGCCTGTGACGCGGAAGTGACCGTTCCGACACGGTGTGCGCGGGCGGCAACGATCTTCACGAGTACGTAATGACGGGGTTCCCAGAGGCGGATCCCCGTGGCGGTGGGACACTGGCCGCGTACTCATGGGCGCGCAAAGGGGCGCGCGCTGGGTCACCGGTGCATCTGTCCGCCCCCATGGCGGGAACTGACCTTCCGGCCACGGACATCCCTGCTGCAGAGGCGGATCACGGGCAGGGCGGACGCATCGCGCGCGGGGGTCGGCGGAATCGGATACGGGGGGACAAGGGGGAGGCAATGCCTCGTTGGAGGGCGCTACCGGATGAACTCGATCCGCAGGTGCGCGAGTTCGCGAGCCAGTTGCGCAGGCTCGTGGACCGCAGCGGACTGAGCATCGCGGCGCTGGCGGACCGCACCGGGTACAGCAAGACGTCGTGGGAGCGGTATCTGAACGGCCGGCTGCTCGCGCCGAAGGGCGCGATCGTCGCCCTGGCCGAGGTCACCGGCACCAATCCGCTGCACCTCACGACCATGTGGGAGCTCGCGGAGCGCGCCTGGAGCCGCTCCGAGATGCGGCACGACATGACCATGGAGGCGATACGCATCTCCCAGGCGCGCGCCGCCCTGGGCGAGTCGGGCACCGTGCGCGCCGACACCAGGACCAAGTCCGGGGCGGCGCGCGGGCGTACGGCGGCGCCCGCGCCATCCGCGTACCCGGACGCCTCGCAGGCGCCCGGCGGCGCGCGGGGTGGTGTCGCCGCGTCGCCAGGACCGCAGGGCCCGCCGCCGGGGCCGCCCCTCTCCCCGCTGGACGCCGTACCGCCGCGCGGGCGGAAGGGGCGGAAGGTGACCCTTGTCCTCGTGGGCGTCGTCGGTGTGCTCGCGGTGCTTGCGGGCGCGCTCTGGCTGACCGGCTTCGGGCCCGGCGGCGAGCCGGAGGCGAAGCCGTCCGCGCCGCCCACGAGCAGCGCGCCGAAGCTGCCCGCCGGGGTGAAGTGCGCGGGCGCGGACTGCACCGGCAAGGACCCCGAGAAGATGGGCTGCGGCGGCGAGTTGGTGACCACGTCGACCGATGTCACCGTCGGCACCGCGCTCGTCGAGGTCCGCTACAGCAAGAGCTGCGGCGCCGCCTGGGCCCGGATCAACGGGGCGCAGCCCGGCGACACGGTGCGGATCACCGGCACCGGCACCGGCACCGGCACCGGTTCGGGCGCGGGCGGGCAGAGCGGTGAGGTCGACGCGGACGGGGACGCGTACACCCCGATGGTGGCCGTGAAGAACGAGGCGGCGGCGAAGGCCTGCGCGACGCTCGGCACCGGCCAGCAGGGCTGCACCGGCTGACCCGACCGGCACCCGCCTCCCTCCCCGCCCCGTACGGGAC
>NZ_JAAAHS010000567.1 GCF_009908195.1 Streptomyces boluensis
GCGGCCCAGGCCCTGAGGGCGGGCGTGCCGGCGTACCGCCAGTTCGTCCAACTCCAGGGCGCCGACCAGGAGTTCCGCCACTCGGTCGCGGCCCAGCTGGGCCGCGACCTTCGCGTAGGTCGGGGTGTCCGGGAGGGACTTGGGGGTGAGCCAGGCGATGGCGAAGCCGTCGATGCCGGTGCGGGACTGGGACAGTACGGCGCGGAAGCCGGGGCGGCCCGCGGCGCTGCGGAGGCGGTAGTGGAACCGCTGAATGGTTTCCTCGTCCTCGTTCCACGGGGGCGCGGAGAACACCTCCGCGTACGCGTCCACCAGGTCTTCCGCGAGGTCGAGGACGGTCGCTCCGTAACAGATCACCTGTACATCTCCCACTGCTCTACGGCGGCCGGGCGTGCGCCCACTCTGCGGCGCGGCCACCGGCCGACGACCGTTACTGCGGCGACGGCGGTTCCGCTGTGTCCCAATCTAAGTCGTTTCCGTTGTGTGTGATGGTGCGGGGTGGGTTGTGGGGGTACGGAACGGTACCTACGTGATCTTCAACTGGCCCTGCGTGAAAGGGAGATGAGCACCTCACTTGCCAGATGAGCACCTCACTCGCTACCGGATCACACTGTCCCCGATCACCCCGGCCCGCGGCCAAACTTCGGCCGACTCCCGGGCGTGTCGCGCCGGTCCACCTCCGAGGAACCCCCAGGCCCCCGAAAAGTCACCCTGTACGCCCGAGGTGACACCCCGAGCGCCGCCTGGAAGTGCTGCCGCAGCGACGCGGCCGTGCCGAAGCCCGACTCGGCGGCGACGCGGTCCACCGTGTGGTCGGTCCCCTCCAGCAACTGCCGGGCACGCGCGAGGCGTTGCTGGGCGAGCCACTGCATCGGGGTCATGCCGGACTCGGCACGGAAACGGCGACTGAAGGTGCGTACGCTCATCGACTCGCGGTCCGCCAACTCCCCCAGCGTGAGCGGCTGTTCGAGCCGGGTCAGGGCCCAGGCGCGGGACGCGGACGTGGACGCGGAGTCCGGTTCGGCGACGGGGCGCGGGATGTACTGGGCCTGGCCGCCCTCGCGGTGCGGCGGGACCACCGTGCGGCGGGCCACGTCGGCGGCGACGGCCGCGCCGAAGTCTCGGCGGATCATGTGCAGGCACAGGTCGATGCCCGCGGCCTCGCCCGCCGAGGTGAGGACCCGGCCCTCGTCCACGTACAGGACCTCCGGCTCGACCCGGACCGTGGGGTACGTACGGGCGAAGTGGTCCGTGGAGAGCCAGTGCGTGGTGGCGCGGCGGCCGCCGAGGAGGCCATGGGCGGCGAGTACGAACGCGCCGGTGCAGATCGAGGCGATGCGCGCGCCGGGCGGGATCCGGTCGAGCGCGGCGGTGAGGGCGGGCGGCAGGCCGTCCTCGTACGACTCGTCCTCCTCGTGTGAGGCGGGCACCAGGACCGTGTCCGCGTGCTCAAGGGCCTCCGGGCCGTGGTCCGCGCGGATCGGGAAGTCGGCGTCCGTACGGATCATGCCGGGGACCGGCGCGCAGGTCACCACCGAGTAGAGCGGCTCACCGCGCACCGACCTGGCGGCGCCGAACAGCTGGTGCACCAGGCCGAGTTCCATCGGCAGCACCCCGTCGCGTACGAGAACGGCCACCCGGTGCGGCGACGCGGCCCCGGCCACCCCGTGCGGAGCAGACGCGGCCACCCGGGCGGGAGCAGACCCGCGCACCCCCCGCGCATCAGGCGCAGCCACCCTCACGCCCCCAGCGCCCGCGACACCGCGTAGATCGCCAGGCCCGCGAGGGAGCCGACGACCGTGCCGTTGATGCGGATGAACTGCAGGTCGCGGCCGATGTGCGCCTCGATCTTCTTCGAGGTGTGCTCGGCGTCCCAGCCGGCCACGGTGTCGGTGATCAGGGAGGTGATCTCGGAGCGGTACGTGGTGACCACGTACACCGCCGCGCCCTCCACCCAGCCGTCGACCTTGCGCCGCAGGACCGGGTCCGTGGAGAGCCGGGCGCCCAGCGAGAGCAGCGCGGCCCGTACCCGCAGGCGGAGTTCGCTGCGCTCGTCCTCGGCGGCGGAGACGATCATCGCGCGTACCGAGGACCAGGCGGAGGCGATCACGTCCTGCACCTCGCTCCGGCCCAGGATCTCGCTCTTGAGCCGCTCCACGCGGGCCCGGGTGTCACCGTCGGACTGCAGGTCGGCGGCGAAGTCGGTGAGGAAGCGGTCGATGGCACCGCGTGCCGGATGCTCGGGCATGTCCCGCATCTCGGTGACGAAGCGCAGCAGCTCCCGGTAGACCCGCTCACCGACCTTGCGGTCCACGAAGCGCGGCGTCCAGCCGGGGGCGCCGCCCTCCACCGCGTCCATCACGGAGTCGGCGTGCTCGACCAGCCAGTCGTGGGCGCGCACGCACACCAGGTCGACGACCCGGTGGTGGCCGCCGTCCGAGACGACGTTGTCGAGGGTCTTGCCGAGCCCCGGGGCGATCTCCACGGCGTCCGCGCGGCGCGTGATGGCCTCGCCCACGACGGCCTGTACGTCGGAGTCACGGAGCACCGTGAGGGCGCCGCGCAGCGCGGTGGACAGCTCGGCGGTGACCCGGTCGGCGTGATCGGGCTCGGCCAGCCAGGCGCCGAGCCGGGAGCCCAGGCCGACGGCGCGCAGGCGGCGGCGTACGACATCGGCGGAGAGGAAGTTCTCACCGACGAACTCGCCGAGCGATACGCCCAGTTGGTCCTTCTTCGTCGGGATGATCGCCGTGTGCGGGATGGGCAGGCCGAGCGGGCGCCGGAACAGCGCGGTGACCGCGAACCAGTCCGCGAGCGCGCCGACCATGCCGGCCTCGGCGGCCGCCGCGACATAGCCGGTCCAGGCGCCCGCGCCGGAGCTCTGCGCCCACTTCGCGAGTACGTAGACGAGCGCGACGAGGAGCAGCAGGCCGGTCGCCGTTGTCTTCATCCGGCGCACGCCGCGGCGTTTCTCCTCGTCGGCGGCGCTGTAGGCGAGACCGGGGCCGTTGCCGGGCCCGGCAACGGCCGCAGCGGCCGCAGCACCCTCGGTCGGCACCGAAGCACCCTCGGTCATCGTCGTAGCGCCGGATGAGTGACTGTTCGCTGGGGAATGCTGCCTCATGGCCGCTTCACCCGCTTCACCCGGTTCTTCCGCTTTCCCGCGTTCCATCCGCTCCACCGTCCACCCTTTCCCCCATTCATTGTCCCTACGTGACCTACTCCTGGAACGGAGCACGAGTTCCCGGCGTCTGTTCGGGCGGAGGGGGTGCCGTGCGCGCCCTCCGGACCCATGTACCAAAATGGGATTGTCGAACTGGAGCCACGGGCTCCCCTGCCCGAGGAGAAAAAGGCCGCATGACCAGGCGTAACGGTTATGCCCTGCTGGCTGCCCTCGTGGCCGTCGTAGTGCTGATCTCCGCGGCCATATACGTGGGGGTGTCCAGCGGCGACGCCCGCGACGACGACCTCCGGGCGGGCCCCCGCACGCCCCAGGGCTCCGCCG
>NZ_JAAAHS010000568.1 GCF_009908195.1 Streptomyces boluensis
GTGGGGGAGGCGGCGGTGAGGGCTGCCCGGAGGTGGCCCTTCGAGCCGGTCAGGAGGGTGTTCGCGGTGCCGGCGTCGACCTGCGCGAGGATCATCAGGATCGCCGTCTTCACCTCGCCGTCGGCGGCGGTGAGCGCGGACTCGATGGCCTCGTCGGGCGCGTCGGTGGCCAGCGCGACGATGCGGCGGGAGCGGGCCCGCAGCTTCTCGTTGGAGGCGCGGACGTCCACCATCAGGTTTCCGTACGTCTTGCCGAGCCGGATCATCGTGATCGTCGACAGCATGTTGAGGACGAGCTTCTGGGCCGTGCCCGCCTTCAACCGGGTGGATCCGGTGAGGAGTTCGGGGCCGGTGACGACCTCGATGCCGTGCTCGGCGGCCGCCGCGAGCGCGCTTTCCGCGTTGCAGGACAGGCCGATGGTCAGCGCCCCCTCGGCGCGGGCGTGTTCGACGGCGCCGATGGCGTACGGCGTGCGGCCCGAGGCGGAGATGCCGACCACCGTGTCGTCGGCGGTCAGGCCCAGGCCGGTCAGGTCCTCGCGGGCCAGCTCCTTGGAGTCCTCGGCGCCCTCGACGGCGGTGACCATCGCGGACGGGCCGCCCGCGATCAGGCCGACCACTTCGCCGGGGTCGGTGTTGAAGGTGGGCGGGCACTCGCTGGCGTCCAGGACACCGAGCCGCCCGGCCGTACCCGCGCCGAGGTAGATCAGCCGGCCGCCGCGGGCCATGCGCTCAGCGGTGGCGTCGATGGCGGCGGCGATCCGCGGCAGCTGCTCGGCGACCGCGGTGGGGACGGTGGCGTCCTCGCCGTTCATGGTGCGCGCGATCTCCAGCGTCGAGAGGCGGTCGATCTCGGCCAGCTCGGGCCGGAACGCCTCCGTGGTGAGGGTGTCCAACTGTGCGCGCAGCGCGCCGTAGTTGCCGGAGGTGGTGGAGGTCATGGGAGAGGCGGCTCTTTCGTGTGCGGGACGGGTGCGGAGGGGGAGTGAGGGGACGCACTCATCTGCTGCGCGGACTGTGCCGGTGTGCAAGGGCCTCGTACGACGCGGCGAGTGCGGGCGCCGCCGTCTCGTACGTACGCTGCGCGACGCCGACGAACAGGCAGTCCACGACGAGGAGTTGGGACGTACGCGACGACATGGCGGCCGGGCGCAGCTCGCTCTCGCGGGCCGTCGACGTGGTCAGGATGTGGTCGGCGTACTGCGAGACCGGGCCGTTCGGGCGGCCGGTGATCGCGATGGTGGTCGCGCCGTGCTCGAAGGCGACCCGCAGCGGCTCTATGACGTCGCCGGTGGAGCCGGAGTGGGTGATCGCCACGGCGACGTCCTTGGAGCGGAGCAGCACCGCGTTGGTCACGGACAGGTGCGGGTCGCCCATGGCGTGCGCGAGGAGGCCGATGCGGAGCAGCTTCTGCGCCAGGTCCTGGGCGACCAGGGCGGAGGCGCCGACGCCGTAGATGTCGATACGGCGGGCGGCGGCGAGCGCGGACACGGCGGCGCCGAGCTGCGCGGTGTCGAGCCCGGCCGCGGTGTCGGCGAGGGTCTGCTGCTCGTCGTACGCGAGCTTGGCGACGACATCCGCTATCGGGTCGTCGACGGCGATGTCCGCGGTGACGGCCGGGGCCCGGCCCGACTGCTGCTGGGCGGCGAGGCCCGCGAGGGCGAGGCGCAGGTCGCGGTAGCCCGGGTAGCCGAGGAGGCGGGCCGTGCGGACGACGGTCGCCTCGCTGGTGCCGGTGAGCTCGGCGAGCCCGGTGACGGTCAGGGCGGCGCAGCCGGCCGGGTCGCCCGCCACCGCCTCGGCGACACGCTGCATCGAGCGGGTCATGGACGGTCCGAGGGTGCGCACCTTCGCGGCGAGGGCCGCGGGGGCGGGCGGTGCTCCGCCGGTGAAAATTTCCTTCACGTCATTGCTCACACTCTGAAAGATATTTTCGGCACCCTGGGGCGTCAAGAGGCCATGAGTCACCAGTACGTCGGGGCCTTTCGGACCTGCGTACGTCCGGGCCTTTCGGACCTGCCGGGGGTGGGGCGCACAATGGACGCATGGATGCCCCGGACCCCACCAGCCACCTGGAGCAGTCGCTGCACGCGGCCCGCGCGCTCGTCCTCGCGGACCTCATCGCAGGCGATGTCGCCGAGGCCGATGTCGTCTCGCTCGTCGAGGACTCCGTCTCCCACCGCCGGTGGTGGGTCGAACAGTGGCCCGATGGCGCCGAGTTCGTGGCGGGCCTGATCGCGCAGGACGTGCAGGACGCGCTCCTGGAGAAGTACGGCCGCTGGCCGCTCTGCCCCGCGTGCGGCTCGGGCGACCCGCACGCGCTCGACGTGGAACCGGAGCTGGGCACCGACCCGCACTGGGTGTGCGGCAAGGCGGGTGTGGTGGTCGCCGCGGTCGGGTCGCTGGGCTCGGTTCTTCAGTGACCGTGTACATCGATCCGCCGACCTGGCCGGGTCACGGGCGGCTCTGGTCGCACATGGTCAGCGATGTGTCGTACGACGAGTTGCACGCGTTCGCCGAGAAGGTGGGGTGTCCTCGGCGGGCGTTCGAGCGGGACCACTACGACGTGCCGTCGCATCGGTACGCGGATGCGGTGTCCGCGGGGGCGGTGGAGGTGTCCTCGCGGGAGGTTGTGCGGCTGCTTACGCGGGCGGGGCTGCGGTGGCGGAAGGGGAGTCCTGGGCCGCGGGGGTCCGGGGTGTGACCCCGCCGCCCGCGACGGTGACCGAACGGCCCCGCTGCATCCGCAGCGCGAGCCCCACCGCTCCAAGGCCAAGCACTGTCATCCCCGCCCCCGCCCACGCCGGAGACGTGTAGCCGAGGTTCGCGTCGATGACGAGGCCGCCGAGCCAGGGGCCGCTGGTGTTGCCGAGGTTGAAGGCCGCCGTGGCGGTGGCGCCGGCGAGGGTCGGGGCGGCGCCCGCGACGTTGAACATGCGGGCGTTCATGGCGGGCGCCGTGTAGAACGCGGAGAACCCGATCAGGAACGCCAGGGCGACCGCCACCGCGGCGACGCCCGCGAACAGGCCGAGGGCGACGAGGAACACCGTCGACGCGACGATGCCGCTGAACAGCACGCCGAAGAGGTGCGCGTCGGCGATCCGCCCGCCGATCACCGTCCCCACGAGCGCGCCGATGCCGAAAAGGCCGAGCACCATCGGCACCCAGCCGGACGCGAGTCCGGACACGTCCGTGAGCAGCGGCGCGAGATAGCTGAACGCGCAGAACACCCCGCCGCCCGCGAGCGTGATCAGCGCGATCTGCACCCACACCTGCGGGTCCCGGTAGATCACCAGCTCGCGGCGGAGCTGCGGCTTCTCGGCGGGTACCGGGATGCGCGGGATCAGCGTGGCGACGCCGACGAGCGCGACGGCGGATGCCGCGCCGACCGCCCAGAACGCGGAGCGCCAGCCGAAGTGCTCACCGAGGAAGGCGCCCGCGGGCACGCCGAGGACGTTCGCGATGGACAGGCCGCCGATCATCACGGCC
>NZ_JAAAHS010000569.1 GCF_009908195.1 Streptomyces boluensis
GCGTATGCGGGGAGCCGTCGCTCAGGCCCTGCGGAACTGCAGCGACTCGCCGAGCGCGCCCGCCCGCCACAGGTCCTGGCAGGCCTCCGCCATCCGGTCGAGGCCGTCGACGACCGAGCCCCAGACGATGCCGGGCACCCAGCCCTGGTCGCCGTTGATCAGCAGGTTGTTGCGCTCGTAGAACAACGCCAGGTCGACGACGGTCGCGCGGTTGCTGTGCGCGGCCTCGGCACCGCTCTGCTCGGCCGCCGCCTCGTAGCCGTACGAGGAGGTGTTCAACTGCGTGTCGGTGAACGTGAAGTAGCAGAGGTCGCCCGGGATGGGGGTGATCGTGGGGTTCTCCAGCGGGGGTTCCTGCGGGGCGAACGGCGGGACCAGGGTGTAGATCTCGTTGCGCGCGTACTTGGCGTGGTAGACGTCGCCGCCCAGCGGCAGCGCGTTCCACACCGCCTCGCAGGTGATCGGGGCCTTGTCGTCGAGGAGCAGGGCGGTGCAGGTGACGCCGCGCTTGGGCAGCGAGACCTCGATGTGGCGGGCCATGGGCGGACTCTCCGATGCGGTGGCGTGGGTGCGGACGGGCGGGCAGAGGGGCAGCCGGGCCCCGGCTGCCCCGTGCGGCTCAGCTCAGCTCAGCGGCATCGCGAGATAGCGCGTCTCCAGGAACTCGTCGATGCCTACGCTGCCGCCCTCGCGGCCGAGCCCGGACTGCTTGACCCCGCCGAACGGGGCGGCCGGGTTGGAGACCACGCCCTTGTTCAGGCCGACCATGCCGGTGTCCAGGCGCTCACTGATCCGGAACGCCCGCTGCAGGTTCTGCGTGTACACGTAACTCACCAGGCCGTACGGAGTGTCGTTGGCGGCCGCGACAGCCTCGTCCTCGTCGGCGAACGTGAGCACCGGCGCGACCGGGCCGAAGATCTCCTGGTGCAGCATGGCCGCGTCGGCGGGCACCCCGGTGAGGACCGTCGGCCGGTAGAAGTACCCGTCGCCGGGCGCGTGTTCACCGCCGACCAGGGTCTTCGCGCCGCGCCCCACCGCGTCCTCGACCAGTTCGTCGACCTTGCCGCGCCCCGCCTCGTCGATGAGCGGGCCGACGTCCACACCGGGTTCGGTGCCACGGCCGACGGTGAGGGTGCCCATCCGGGCGGCGAGGCGCTCGGCGAAGGCACCGGCGACGCTCTCGTGGACGTACATCCGGTTGGCGGCGGTGCAGGCCTCGCCCATGTTCCGCATCTTCGCGGCGAGGGCGCCCTCCACCGCCTGGTCGAGGTCGGCGTCCTGGCACACGATGAACGGGGCGTTCCCGCCCAGCTCAAGGGAGACGCGCAGTACGTGCTCCGCGCTCTGCTCGATCAGCAGCCTGCCGACCGCCGTGGAGCCCGTGAAGGAGAGCTTGCGGATGATGCCGCCACGGAGCAGCGGCTCCACCACCTCGCCGGGGCGGCTGGTCGTCAGGACGTTGAGCACCCCGTCCGGCAGGCCCGCCTCGCGCAGGATCCCGGCGAGCGCGAGCAGCGAGAGCGGGGTCTGCTCGGCGGGCTTGACGACCATGGTGCAGCCCGCCGCCACGGCCGGGCCGATCTTGCGGGTACCCATCGCGAGCGGGAAGTTCCACGGCGTGATCAGCAGCACCGGGCCGACCGGGCGGCGCATCACGACGAAGCGGTCCTTGCCGTCGGGCGAGGTCTGGTACCCACCGTCGACCCGGACGGCCTCCTCGGCGAACCAGCGGAAGAACTCCGCCGCGTACGCCACCTCGCCCTTGGCCTCGGCCAGCGGCTTGCCCATCTCCAGGGTCATCAGGAGCGCCAGGTCGCCCTGCCGCTCCAGGATCAACTCGTAGGCCCGGCGCAGGATCTCGCTCCGCTCGCGCGGGGCCGTCGCCGCCCACGACTCCTGCGCGGCGCCCGCCGCCTCCGCCGCCGCGCGGGCGTCGGAGGCGTCCGCGTCCGCGACGGTGCGCAGCTCGCGGGCGAGTGCCGGGTCCTCGACCGGGAACCGGGCCCCGGACGCGGCCGGCCGCCAGCTCCCGCCGATGAAGAGTCCGTCCGGCACGGCATCGACGACGGTCCGCTCGTGTTCCGTCCAAGTACTCACGCGTACTCCCTGCTCAACTCGCCTATGGACAGCGCCTGGATGGCATGCTTGCATGCGTGCAGGTTGTTGACAATCCTACGATGAATCGACAGTCCTGAGAACGGTCCTGAGAACAGCGACGATCGTGCCGTCCACGCCCCGTCCACGCCCCGTCCGCGATCAAGGAGTAGGTCTCATGAGTGCTCTGTCCCCCGTCCTGAAGCAGGCAACGCCCGTCCTGGCCGTGCGCGGCGAGGGTGTCCACCTCTACGACGAATCCGGCCGTGCCCACCTGGACTTCACCGCCGGAATCGGTGTCACCAGCACCGGCCACTGCCACCCGCGCGTGGTCGCCGCCGCGCAGGAGCAGGTCGGCAGGCTGGTGCACGGGCAGTACACGACGGTGATGCACCAGCCGCTGCTCACGCTGACCGAGCGGCTCGGCGATGTGCTGCCCGCGGGCCTCGACTCGCTGTTCTTCGTCAATTCGGGCAGCGAGGCCGTCGAGGCGGCGATGCGACTCGCCAAACAGGCCACCGGACGGCCCAACATCGTCGCCTTCCAGGGCGGCTTCCACGGCCGCACCATGGCGGCCGCGTCGATGACGACCTCCGCCACCAAGTTCCGTTCCGGGTACGGGCCGCTGATGCCCGGCGTCGCCCTCGCGCCGTTCCCGAACGCCTTCCACTACGGCTGGGACGAGGAGACCGCGACCCGGTTCGCGCTGCGTGAGCTGGACCAGCTGCTCGCCACGGTGACCGCGCCCGCCGACACGGCCGCGTTCATCGTGGAGCCGGTGCTCGGCGAGGGCGGGTACGTACCGGCGAACACGGCCTTCCTGCGCGGGCTCCGTGAGCGCGCCGACCGGCACGGGATCCTGCTCATCCTCGACGAGGTGCAGACCGGCTTCGGCCGCACCGGGCGGTTCTGGGGCCACGACCACTTCGACGGACGGCCCGACATCGTCGTCACCGCGAAGGGCCTGGCCAGCGGCTTCCCGCTGTCCGCCATCGCGGCCCCGACCGCGCTGATGGAGAAGGCCTGGCCCGGCTCCCAGGGCGGTACGTACGGCGGCAACGCGGTCGCGTGCGCGGCGGCGATCGCGACGCTCGACGTCATCCAGGACGAGAAGCTCGTCGAGAACGCGGCGGCGCGGGGGGCTCAGCTGTTCGCGGGGCTGCGGGAGGTGGCGGCGGCGTACCCGGCGGGCGAGGGCCGCGCCGGCATCGGCGACGTACGCGGGCTCGGGCTCATGGCGGGTACGGAGTTCACCGGCGCGGATGGTGAGCCTGACGGTGCGACGGCGGGGCGGGTGCATGCTGCGGCGGTTGAGCGGGGGTTGTTGCTGTTGACGTGCGGTACGCAGGGGCAGGTTGTGCGGATGATTCCGCCGCTGGTGGTG
>NZ_JAAAHS010000057.1 GCF_009908195.1 Streptomyces boluensis
GGGCGGGGGTCAGGGCGCGGCGGGGCCTCCCGGTGCCGGCTGCCAGGTGTCGGCGAGGTCGCCCCACAGGTAGGCGGTGGTTTCCACGCCCTTGAGGAGCAGGTCCAGTTCGACCTTCTCGTTGGGCGCGTGCCAGCCGTCGGACGGTACGGAGATGCCGAGGAAGAGCACGGGTGCGCTCAGCACGTCCTGGAGGTCGGCGGCGGGGCCCGAGCCGCCCTCGCGCGTGAAGCGGATCTTCTGCTCGAAAGCACGGCCCATGGCGCGGGACACCGACTGCAGCGCGGGGTGGTCGAGCGGCGTCAGGCACGGGCGCGTGGCGCCGGAAAACGTGAGCGTGTGCCGGATCCCGGCGGGGACTTGCTCGGCGACCCAGTCGCGTACGCCCTGCTCGATCCGGTCCGGGCGCTGTCCCGCGACCAGCCGGAAGGAGAGCTTCAGGAAGGCCGACGTGGGGATGATCGTCTTGCCGCCCGCGCCCTGGTACCCGCCGCCCATGCCGTTGACCTCGGCGGTGGGACGGGCCCAGATGCGCTCCAGGGTGGAGTAGCCGGCCTCGCCGTGCGCCGCGTGCGACTTGGCCGTACGCAGCCACTCCCGCTCGTCGAAGGGCAGCTCGGCGAAGAGTTCACGCTCCTGGTCGGTGAGCGGGACGATGCCGTCGTAGAAGCCGGGGATCGCCACGCGCGCGTGCTCGTCGTGCAGCGCGGTGACCAGTCGGGCCGCGGCCGCCGCCGGGTTGGGCACGGCGCCGCCGAACGAGCCGGAGTGGATGTCCTGGTCGGGGCCCGAGAAGGCGATCTCGCACTCGACGAGGCCCCGCATGCCGGTGCACACCGTGGGCGTCGTCTCGGACCACATGCCGGTGTCGGAGACGATCACCGCGTCGGCGGCGAGCCGCTCGGCGTTCCGCTCGACCAGAGTGCGGAAGTGCGGCGAACCGGACTCCTCCTCGCCCTCGATCAGGAGCTTCAGGTGCACGGCCGGGGTGTCGCGTCCAGTGGCGGCGAGGTGGGCGCGTACGCCCAGGGTGTGGAAGAAGACCTGGCCCTTGTCGTCGGCGGCACCACGCGCGTGGAGCCGGTTTTCGCGTACGACGGGCTCGAAGGGCTCGGTGTGCCAGCCGTCCTCGCGGGCCGCGGGCTGGACGTCGTGGTGGCCGTAGACGAGGACGGTCGGCGCGTCCGGTTCAGCGGCGGGCCACTCGGCGAACACCGCGGGGGCGCCGTCGGTCTCCCACACCTCGGTGGTCGGGAACCCGGTCTGCTTGAGCTTGCCGGCCAGCCAGTCGGCGCTGCGGCGTACGTCGTCGGCGTGCTCGGGCTGGGCCGAGACGGACGGGATGCGCAGCCACTCGACGAGGTCGTCGAGGAAGGCGCTGCGGTGCTCTTCGATGTACGCGCGGACGGCGCTGTCCGGGGTGTCGCTCATGCTCTTGAGCCTAGCCCGACGCCGATGACGTCCGGTCGGCGTCCCCCCTCGGACCGGAACGTGCGCCTCCGGGCGCGGCCGCATCGCGCGCGTGCGCCGTGTTTCCGCCGCCGTGCGCGGTCGCGGCGCTCGCGCGCTCCGGTCCAGGCCGGGCGCCGAGCAGCCGCTCCAGCTCGGCCCGGCCCGGCAGTCGCTCCGGGTACGTGGTCTTGCCCGTCCGTACGAAGACGAACGCGGCGCGCACCGCCTCCACCGGCAGCCCGTGCTGCTCGGCCCAGGCGAGCCGGTAGATCGCCAGCTGCAGCGGGTCCGCGACGCCGCCGCGGCCGGTCTTCCAGTCGACGATCTCGTACGAGGAGGCCGCCCCGTCGCCAGGACCCGAGCCGTCCGTGCGATACACCGCGTCGATCCGGCCCCTGATCACCCGGCCCGCGATGGCCAGTTGGAAGGGCGCCTCGACGCAGTACGGGGTGCGGTGGGCGTACGCGGTGTGCTCGAAGGCCTCCTTGAGGGCCTCCAGGTCCCGCTCGTCGGCGATCTCGGCGTCGGCGCCCGGGAGGTCCTCCGGGTCGAGCATCGGCAGTTCGAGCGCTTCGAAGCGGGACTCGACCCAGGCGTGGAAACGGGTGCCGCGGCGGGCGGCGGGCTGCGGCGGGCGCGGCATGGGGCGGGCCAGCTCCTGGGCGAAGCCGTCCGGGTCGGCGGCCATGCGCAGCACCTCGGACGCGGTGAGCGAGAGGGGCATGGGCACGTCCCTGACGGACTCACGCGCGCGGTGCAGCTCTGCCGTCAGGGCCTCCAAGTCCTTGTCCCAGGAGGCCACCGTGCGGTCCTCCTCAGGGGTGAGCCGCGGCGCGGGCGCCCGCCGCACGCGCGGTGCGGGTTCGGTGCGCTGGTGCCGTGCGGGTTCGGGGCGCACGCGCGGTGTGGGTTCCGGGTGCACGCGCGGTGCGGGTTCCGGGTGCTGGTGCGGGATGCCGGGGCGGGCGCGCGTCCAGGTGTCCCAGGCGGCCGGGTCGTCATCGGCGGGCGCGAACTCGCCCTCGTCGTACGGCTCGCCCTCGTCGTACGGCTCGTCGTACGGCTCGTCCTCGTCCGGCGGCGGGGGCCATTCCGGGTCGTACGCGTCGTCCTGCGGGTCGGTCACCCCAGCGCCGCCGGGCGTCGGGCCGGCCGCGGCCCCGGTCAGGGCGTCCAGGCGGGCCAGCACGGTCTCGGCGGCGGCGCGGCGGCGGGCCGTCGCGGCGGCGTCGAGCGGCAGCGGCCAGGCGATGTCCGCGCTCTCCTCGCGCAGCGCGGGGTTCTCCTCGTCCGGCTCCGGCGCGTCCGCCCACACTTCGGTCTCGCCGTGTCCCGCGGCGCAGTGGTCGTGCAGGGCGAGCAGGAAGTCGGAGGGGCCGCGGGCCTTCTTCTGCGAGGGTCCCCACCAGTGGCCGGAGCCCAGGAGCAGGGAGCGGGGGCGGGTGAACGTGACGTACCCCAGGCGGAGTTCCTCGGTCCGCTGGTGTTCCTTCATCTCCTCGTGGAAGGCCTTCAGGCCGCGGCTGTCCCAGTCGGTGACATCGGGCAGGGTGGCCGCGTCGCCGCGCAGCTCGTGCGGCAGCACCTTCGCGCGTGCCGTCCACTTCTCGCGCCCCTGGGTGGACGGGAACGTCCCGGTGACGAGCCCCGGCACCACGACCACGTCCCACTCCAGGCCCTTGGACTTGTGCGCGGTGAGCACCTTGACGGTGTTCTCGCCGCCCGGGAGCGCGTTGTCCAGGCCCTTCTCGTACTGCGCGGCGGTGCGCAGGAAGCCGAGGAAGGCCAGCAGGGACGCCGAGGAGTCGTTCGCCGCGAAGGACGCGGCGACGTCGAGGAAGTTGGCGAGGGTCTCGCGGCGGCGGGCCGCCAGGGCGTGCGGCGACGCGGACAGTTCGACGTCGAGACCGGTGGTGGCAAGGACGCGGTGCAGTACGTCCATGAGCGGGTCGGCGAGGCAGCGGCGCAGGTCGCGCAGCTCGGCGGCGAGGCGGGCGAAACGCACCCGCGCGTCCGCCGAGAACGGCAGCCGGTCCTGTGGTCCTTCCGACTCCAGGAAGGTGTCGAGCGCGTCGGCGAGGGAGATCACCTCGGCCGGGTCGACGCCCTCCACGGCCGCCGCGAGGCGCTGGTCCGCGTCGGCGGAATCGTCCTCCACGCGCGTGTGCTGCACGAGCAGCCGGGCCCGGCGGCCGAGCAGCGCCAGGTCGCGGGGGCCGATCCGCCAGCGGGGCCCGGTCAGCAGCCGGACCAGCGAGGCGTTCGCCCCCGGGTCCTGCAGCACTTCGCAGACGGCGACGAGGTCGGCGACCTCGGGCAGGTGCAGGAGCCCGGAGAGGCCGACGACCTCGACCGGGATGTCTCGGGCCACCAGGGCGCCCTGGATCTGCGCGAAGTCGTTCGCCGTGCGGCACAGGACCGCGATGTCGCCGGGTTCCTTGTCGGTCGCCACGAGGTGCCCGATCGAGTCGGCGAGCCACTCGATCTCCTCGGCGTGGGTGCGGAGCAGCGCGCACCGCACCGTGCCCGCGCCCTCGGCGTCCGGCGCGGGCCGCAGCGCCTCCACGCCCGCGTGCAGGGCGCGCAGCGGGGCCGCCATGCCGTTGGCGAGGTCGAGGAGGCGGCCGCCGCTGCGGCGGTTCTCGCTGAGCGCGAAGCGGGTGGCGGGGGTGCCGTCGGCGTGCGCGAAGTGCTCGGGGAAGTCGTCGAGGTTGGCGACGGACGCGCCGCGCCAGCCGTAGATCGCCTGGCAGGGGTCGCCGACGGCGGTCACCGCGTGCCCGGTGCCCGCCCCGAACAGGCCGGAGAGCAGGATGCGTTGGGCCACCGACGTGTCCTGGTACTCGTCGAGCAGGACGACGCGGAACTCGTCGCGCAGGATGCCGCCGACCTCGGGCCTGGTGTCCGCGAGGGTGGCGGAGAGCGCGATCTGGTCGCCGAAGTCGAGCAGGTCACCGGCGCGCTTGGCCGTGCGGTACCGCTCGACGAGCTCGGTCAGCTCCAGGCGGGCGGCGGCCGCCTCGGGGACCTTGCGCAGGTCGGCGTTGCCCAGCTTCACGGACTGCAGGGCGTCAAGCAGCCCGGTGTCGTACGCGCGCAGCCGGGACGGTCGTACGAGGTGCTCGGCGAGCTCCGCGTCCAGCGCCAGGAGGTCGCTGACCAGGTCGGGGAAAGAGCGGGTGAGCGCCGGATAGGGGCCGGGTGCCTCGCGCAGCACGCGCGCGGCGAGCTGGAAGCGGGTGGCGTCGGCGAGCAGCCGCACCGTGGGTTCGAGCCCGATGCGCAGGCCGTGGTCGGTGAGCAGACGCCCGGCGAACGCGTGGTACGTGGAGATCACCGGCTCGCCCGGCGGGTTGTCGGGGTCGATCGCGTCCGGGTCGGTCACGCCGGCCTTGACGAGGGCGGTGCGCACCCGCTCGGCGAGTTCACCGGCCGCCTTGTTGGTGAAGGTCAGGCCGAGGACCTGCTCGGGGGCGACCTGGCCGGTGCCGACCAGCCACACCACGCGGGCGGCCATCACCGTGGTCTTGCCGGAACCGGCTCCGGCCACGATCACCTGCGGGGCGGGCGGCGCCACGATGCAGGCCGTCTGCTCCGGGGTGAAGGGGATGCCGAGGAGCTCCTTGAGCTGCTCGGGATCGGTGATACGCGAGGACACCCCAGGAAGGCTAACGGCGGCCACTGACAACCGGGGCATCCCGGAAGCCGGCGACCGCCGTCACGCTCAGGCACCGCACGCCCGGAGGCGTACGGGGTGTGGCGGGGGTCTCAACGACCGTCCCGCCGACGGGTCCCGAACCCGGCCTCACGCCCGGGTTCCCGCACCGGTTCAGGAACCGGTGATGAGGTCCTTCATGTCGGCGATCTCGTCGGCCGGCGGGGCCTCGACCGAGACCTTCTTGTTGAAGTCGGTGAAGTTCATCGTGTTGGGCTGGTCACCGCCCTTGGTGTCGGCGCGCAGGAAGTAGGGCTCGCCCTCGGCCGCGACGTAGAAGGTGACGGTCTCGCCGCCGGACTTCTTCTTGACCAGGGTGACGGCCTTCTGGCCCTCGATCTCGGAGTCCTCGCCGCGCTTGACGCCGTCGAGGTCGCCCTTCTTGAAGAGGGTCTTCAGGTCGCACATGTCGTTGTTCTGGCCGGCGGGCACCTTCACCCAGCGGTCGCCGACCTTCTTGGCGGTGGCCTCGTCGCCGAGGGTGGCCTTCCAGTAGGAGGCGTCACCCTTCATGTAGCTGTCCTTGCCGAGCGCGACAAGGTCGACCTTGCCCATGTCGGCGGACTCCATAGCGCCGGTGCACTTGCCGCCCTTGGCGATGGAGAAGTCGAGCGAGGTGGACTTGCCGCTCGACTTGCCCTCGGCCGACAGCTTCACCGAGTCGACACCGCTGGTCGCCTTGGCCGCCTTGTCGGCGATCTTGTCGGCGCTCATGCCTTCGAAGGGGTGGTCGGCGCCGAAGCAACCGGTGACACCGACGAGCGCGGCCGCGCAGGCCACCGCCGTCGCCACGAACTTCCGCTGGGCCGCCATGTGAATGTCCCCTCCTGGGTACCGAGAATCGCTGTGCTTTACGGGGACTTTACGTGTGCGACAGGGCGGAACCGGTCAGTCCGGGGGTGGGAAGGATCACTCGAATCCGCCACTACGCGCGCGTGCCACCCGATCAACTCCACGATGCCGCCCCCAAGGCGCCCACTCACTCCACGACATGCCGCCCCTCGGCACGCGCGCTGCACGAGGCCTGGAACGAGCAGTGCGCGCAGTGCTGGCCCGTACGCGGCGTGAACCGTTCGTCGAGCACCTTGCCCGCGGCGGTGGCGAGCAGGTCGCCCACCCACTGGCCGGTCAGACCGTCCTGGGTCTGCACCTTGGGCAGGGCGTCACCGCCGTCCTTCTTGGCGGCGGGCTGACGCAACTGCACCAGTTCCGCGCCGCCCGGTTCGGGGCGCTCCCCGCCGAACGCCTCGTCGACGGCGCCTTCGCGCACCGCCAGCTGGTAGACGGCGAGTTGGGGGTGGCGGTCCACCTCGGCCGCGGTCGGCGCCTGCTTGCCGGTCTTGAAATCCACCACATAGGCGCGGCCTTCGGCGTCCCGCTCCACCCGGTCCATGGAGCCGCGGATCCGCACCTCGTAGGAGCCCGCTTCCAGGGTCACGTCGAAGTCGTGCTCGCTCGCCACCGGCGTACGGCCGGGGCGGGCGCCGTTGGAGTCGACGTGCCACTGGAGGAAGCGCTCAAGCGCCACGCGCGCGTGCTCCTTCTCCTGGGACGACTTCCAGGGGGCGTCGAAGGCGAGCGCGTCCCACACCGAGTCGAGCCGTTCCATGAGCACCGAGAGGTCGGCCGGGGTGCGGCCGGAGGCCACCTCGTCGGCCAGGACGTGCACGACGTTGCCGAAGCCCTGCGCCGCCGTGGCCGGGGCGTCCGCCTTCACCTCGCGGCCCAGGAACCACTGCAGGGAGCAGGTGTTGGCGAGCTGGTCGAGCGCGCTGCCGGAGAGCGCCACCGGGTTGTCCCGGTCACGCAGCGGCACCCCGCTGTGCGTGGGTTCGTACATGCCCCACCAGCGGTACGGGTGCGCGGTCGGCACCAGCGGCCTGCCGTCCTCGTCGCGCAGCGCGGCGAGCCGGGCGAGACGCTCGGCGGCGGCCTCGCGCAGGGAGTCCGAGACGCGCGGGTCGACGGTCGTGGCGCGCAGCTCGGCGACGAGCGCGGCGACGGACAGCGGGCGGCGCGGCCGGCCGGAGACGTCCCTGGGCTCGACGCCGAGTTCGGTCAGGAACCGCGAGGGCTGGTCCCCGTCGTCGGCCGCCGCCTTGACCGCGGTCACGACCAGGCGCTCACGCGCGCGCGTGGCGGCGACGTAGAACAGCCGGCGTTCCTCGGCCAACAGGGCGCCCGGCGTGAGGGGTTCGGCAAGGCCGTCGCGGCCGATGCGGTCGGCCTCCAGGAGGGAGCCGCGGCGGCGCAGGTCGGGCCAGAGCCCGTCCTGTACGCCCGCGACGACCACCAGGCGCCATTCGAGGCCCTTGGAGCGGTGCGCGGTCATCAGGCGTACGGCGTCGGGGCGTACGGCGCGCTGCGCGAGGGTGTCGGCGGCGATGTCCTGCGCCTCGACCTCGGCGAGGAAGTTCAGGGCGCCACGGCCGCCGCTGCGCTCCTCGGCGCGGGCGGCGGTGGCGAACAGGGCGCAGACGGCGTCCAGGTCACGGTCCGCGTTGCGCCCGGCGGCGCCACCGCGACGGGCGGCGCGCTCAAGGCGGTTCGGCCAGTGCGTGCCGCTCCACAGCTCCCAGAGGGCCTCCTCTGCGGTGCCCCCCGCCGTGAGCAGCGCGCGGGTGCGCCGCAGCAGCTCGCCCAGGCGCCGGGCGCCGCCGGCGTACGCCGAGTCGTGCGCGGTGAGGCGCTCCGGCTCGGCCAGGGCGCGGGCGATCAGCTCGTCCGAGGGCGGCGGGACGCGGTTGCCCCCGGCCCGCTCCTCGTCGCGCAGGGCCCGCCCGAGGCGGCGCAGGTCGGCGGCGTCGGTGCCGCCAAGCGGCGAGGTGAGCAGCACGAGGGCCCGCTCGGCGGGGAGCACGGACGTCCCGGTGACCGAGTCGACCGACTCCGGCTCCGACTCCGGGTTCGGCTCCCCGGCCGGACCTGTTCCGTCGGCCTCCGCCACCGCCCCGTCCGCCGCCGCGCGCAGCGCCTCCAGGAGGGGGGCGACCGCGGGTTCCTCGCGCAGCGCCAGGTCGTTGCCGTCCACGTCGACGGGGACGCCCGCCGTCGTCAGGGCGCGGCGGACCGCCGGGATCGCGCGGGCGCCAGCGCGCACCAGGACCGCCATGTCGGACCAGTCGACACCGTCCTCCAGGTGGGCGCGGCGCAGGATGTCCGCGACGTTGTCGAGCTCCGCGCCCGCGGTCGGGTACGTGAACACCTCGACCCGGCCGCCGTCCCGCACGGCCCGCAGCGCGCGGTGCCGGCGTACGTGCTCGGCGGGCAGCCGGGTCAGCGGCATGCGCTGGGTGATCCGGCGGGTGGCGTCGAGCAGTGCGGCGCCGGAGCGGCGCGACGTGGTCAGCACCTCGACCGGGGCCGGGTGGCCGTCGGCGCGGCGGAACGTGTCGGGGAAGTCGAGGATGCCGTTCACATCGGCGCCGCGGAACGCGTAGATCGACTGGTCCGGGTCGCCGAACGCGACCAGAGTGCGCCCGCCCCCGGCCAGCGCCTGCAGCAGCCGTACCTGTGACGGGTCGGTGTCCTGGTACTCGTCCACGAACACCGCGTCGTACCGCGCCGCCAGCTGGTTCGCCACGTCCTCGTGCTGGGCGAGCAGCACCGCGCGGTGCACCAGCTCGGCGTAGTCGAGGACGCCCTGCGCGTCCAGGACGTCCAGGTACTCGGCGAGGAACGCCGCGGCCGCGCCCCAGTCCGGGCGGCCGGTGCGCCGGGCGAAGTCGGCGAGGGCGGAGGGGCCGAGGCCCAGTTCGCGGCTGCGGGCGAGGACCGCGCGTACCTCGTCGGCGAAACCGCGCGTCGTCAGGCAGGCGCGCAGCTCGTCGGGCCACCGCACGCGCGCGTGGCCGCTGTTTTCGAGGTCGAGCTCACCCTCCAGGAGCTCGCGCACCACGACGTCCTGCTCGGGTCCTGAGAGCAGCCGCAGCGGTTCCACGAAGAGGTCGACGTCCTGGTGGGCGCGGACCAGCGCGTAGCAGAACGAGTGGAAGGTGGTGGCCTGCGGCGGGGAGACCCCGTCGATCCGCAGGGCCATCCGGTCGCGCAGCTCCACCGCGGCCTTGCGGCTGAAGGTGAGCACCAGGATCCGGTCGGGGTCGGTGCCCTTGGCGATCCGGGAGGCGACCGCCTCCACAAGGGTGGTGGATTTGCCGGTGCCCGGTCCGGCGAGCGCCAGGAGAGGTCCGCCCGGATGGTCAACCACCGCGCGCTGGCTTGCGTCAAGGAGAGGGGGATCCATCCGGTCCGGCTCGGTACGCACCAGCCGGTACGCACGAGGAGCCCCCTGACGCGTGGATGCGTCAGGAGCGCGCCGGTCGGAAGTAGAGGAGCTCACGTGGATCGCCGGTCCTGGTGGGTGTGCTGGGTCGAGAAGGGGCCGTCGGCCCCGGTGGCCGTCGGGTCGGGGCCGTCCCCTGGGGGAACGGCGGCTCCGTGCCCCGTGGGAGCGGTGGCCGCCCGATGACCGTCGCGCTCGACGCTACGCCAGTCGCCGGCCGGGACGCGTCGCTTCCGGGGCTTCGGCGGCGGGCGGAACTCCCGGCGCGGGCCCGGCGCCCGCGTCCCCCGTACGGTCCACCGGGCGCCCGCACGGGCCGTGCGTACCGGAAGCTGTGCAGTGTGAGTCCGCGCTCAGTCGTCCTTGCCGTCCCAGCGCGCCCGTCTCATGTCGAGGCGCTGGTCACCGGCGCCCGAGGTGCGCAGCGGTGTGGCCTCCACGTGGTACTGCTCCAGGGCGCGCGCTTCCTGGCCGGGGAGCGGAAGCCCGTCGGCGCGCACCACCCGCCACCAGGGCACCGCCCCGCCGTACAGCGCCATCACGCGGCCGACCTGGCGCGGGCCGCCCTCGCCCAGCCACTCCGCGATGTCTCCGTACGTCAGCACGCGGCCGGGCGGGATGCGCTCGGCGACCTGCAGCACCCGCTCCGCGTAGTCCGGAAGTTCCGGCAGGCTCTCCTCGCTCATCCGGCCCATCCTGCCGCACCGCACCGACAACGCGGGCGGGAGCGCGGGCACGCTCCGGTGAACTCGGGGTGGTCACGCCTCGGACACAGCTCGACGGCTGAATGCACCCTGATGCCCACCGATGTCGGTCGCTCGTGCCACCATCGTGCCGGCGGTGACTGGTGATACGAGAGCACAACGAGACGGAGAACGATCAGGGAGTGCAGCCCCCCAAGGACGAGCGCACCCCTGAGACGCCGTCGCGCCCGGATCCCGAGAACCCGCGCGACGGGAACGACGCACGCCCCGAGGATGCCCCCAGGGACGCCCCCGAGGGAAGCCCCGAGGACAACCCCGGGAAAAACCCCGAAGCCACCCCCGACCGCACCCCGCACGGAGCGACCGCCTCCGGGGTCGGTACGGCCGGGGACGAGGTGGAGGGCGACGAACCGTTGCTGCCCGCCCGGGTGCACCGGCCCTCCGACCTCATGCGGATGCTGGTCGGCATCCTGGCCGTCGTCCTCGTACTGTCGATCGCCGCGTTCGCGCACGGCACGACCTCGGGCCTGGAACAGGACATCAGCAAGGGCACCGACCAGGCGCCCGACCTGCTGATCAAGTTCGCGGGCCTGAGCGCGTCCATCGCGGTGCTGCTCGTACCGGTCGCGTTCGCCATCGAGCGGCTCATCAAACGCGACGGGCTGCGCATCGCCGACGGTGTGCTCGCCGCCGTGCTCGCGCACGGCGTGACCCTCGCCACCGACCTGTGGGTCGCCAAGGCCGCGCCCGAGTCGATCCAGGACGCCCTGACCCGGCCGCTGATCGAGGACCCCGGCTCCCTCACCGACCCGGTGCACGGCTATCTCGCGCCGGTCATCGCGTACATGACGGCCGTCGGGATGTCCCGACGGCCGCGCTGGCGCGTGGTGTTGTGGACGGTGCTGCTGCTCGACGCGCTCTCGATGCTCGTCGCCGGGTTCACCACCCCGTTCTCGATCATCCTGACCGTCCTCATCGGCTGGACCGTCGCGTACGGCACGCTCTACGCGGTGGGCTCGCCCAATGTCCGGCCCACCGGGCAGACGCTGCTCGCCGGGCTGCGGCACGTGGGGTTCCGGCCGGTCAGCGCGGCGCGCGCCGAGGACGCCCCGGACTCGTCCGACGCCGGCGACCGCGGCCGCCGCTACTTCGTCACCCTGGAGGACGGCCCGCCCCTGGACGTCACGGTCGTCGACCGCGAGCAGCAGGCGCAGGGCTTCTTCTACCGGGTGTGGCGCCGGCTCACGCTGCGCGGCATCACCACCCGGCGCAGCCTCCAGTCGCTGCGCCAGGCCCTTGAACAGGAAGCACTGCTCTCGTACGCGGCCATCGCGGCCGGGGCCAACGCCCCGAAGCTGATCGCCACTTCCGAGCTCGGCCCCGACGCCGTGATGCTCGTCTACGAGCACCTGGGCGGGCGTTCCCTGGACGCCCTCGACGACGCGGAGATCACCGACGACCTGATGCGCGACACCTGGCTGCAGGTGCAGGCGCTCCAGTCGCGGCGGATCGCGCACCGGCGCCTGGCCGGCGACGCGATTCTGGTGGATCGTTCCGGCAACGTGATCATCACGGATCTGCGGGGCGGCGAGATCGCGGCCGGTGACCTGCTTCTCCGTATGGACATCGCGCAGTTGCTCGCCACGTTCGGGCTGCGCACCGGCGCCGAGCGCGCGGTGGCCGCGGCGGTCGGGGTGCTCGGACCGGACCCGATCGCCGACTGTCTGCCGCTGCTCCAGCCCATCGCGCTGCCCCGCTCGACCCGGGCCACGCTGCGAAGGCTCGGCCGGGAACGTTCGCAGCGCGAGCGCGAGGCGGTCCTCGAGGCGTCCCGCAAGGCCAAGCAGGCCCGTACGGAGGGCGAGGGCGCGCAGGCCGCGGGCGCGGCCGCGCCCGACCGGAAGGCGGCGAAGGCGCACAAGCAGGCCGAGAAGCGGGCGATGGAAGAGGCGCTCGATGTGGCCCGCGAGGAGGATCTGCTCACCCAGATCCGGCACCAGGTGCTGCTGATCAGGCCGCAGGCGCCCGTCGAACCCGCACAGTTGGAGCGGATCAAGCCGCGCACCCTGATCAGTTTCATCGCCGGTGCCATCGGCGCGTACTTCCTGCTGACTCAGCTCACCGGCATCGACTTCGCGAAGCTGTTCTCCGAGGCCAAGTGGGGCTGGGTGCTCGCCGCGGTGGCGTTCTCGGCGCTCAGTTACATCGCGGCGGCCATGTCGCTGCTCGGGTTCGTACCGGAGCGGGTGCCGTTCCCGCGGACGGTCGCGGCGCAGGTCGCCGGGTCGTTCGTGAAGATCGTGGCGCCCGCGGCGGTCGGCGGGGTGGCGCTCAACACCCGGTTCCTGCAGCGGGCCGGGGTGCGCTCCGGGCTCGCGGTGGCGTCGGTGGGCGCCTCCCAGCTGTTCGGGCTCGGCTCGCACATTCTGCTGCTGCTGACCATGGGTTATCTGACGGGTACGGAGAAGACCCCGGAGCTGACCCCGTCCCGTACCGTCATCGCCGGTCTGCTGACCGTCGCGGTGCTCGTGCTCGTGGTGACGGCGATCCCGTTCCTGCGGACCTTCGTGGCGACGCGGCTGCGGTCACTGTTCGCCGGGGTGATCCCGCGCATGCTGGACGTGCTGCAGCGGCCGCAGAAGCTGCTCACCGGCATCGGCGGAATGCTGCTGCTCACCGCGATGTTCGTGCTGTGCCTCGACGCGTCGGTACGGGCCTTCTCGCCCGAGGGCACGGTGTCGCTCAGCCTCACCAGCGTCGCCGTGGTGTTCCTCGCGGGCAACGCGCTGGGGTCGGCGGCGCCGACGCCGGGTGGTGTGGGTGCGGTCGAGGCGACGCTGACGTTCGGGCTCGTGGCGATCGGGCTGCCCAAGGAGGTGGCTGCGCCTGCTGTGCTGCTGTATCGGTTGCTCACTCTGTGGTTGCCGGTGTTGCCGGGGTGGCTGTGCTTCAACCATTTGACTCGTAAGGGCGCCCTCTGACTCGCGTGCCGGCCGGCCTCTCGGTGCGTGATCGTGCGGGTCGGCTCGCGTGCCCTCGATCGCCCTGCGGGCTCGTCCTCAAACGCCGGACGGGCTGAGTTTGCCGGACAGGGCGAGTTTGCCCCCACCTATTCGCCCCCCCCAGCTGGGGGGTGCTCACTCGCACGGCCCGCGCCCCGAGCGCGGCCCAACGCCCCGGCGCAGGATGGACGCATGCCGACCCCTCCTGCCAGAACGCGTACCGCAGCCCTGACCGTCGCCGTGCTGACCGCCGCGTTGGCCGCGGGGTGCGGTGACAGTGGGGAGGCGGATCTCCCCTCGCAGAAGCTCTCCTGGAAGGACTGTCCGGCGCCCTCGGCCGAGCAGGGGGGCGGTGAGTCCCCGTCCCCGCTGGCCGGGGGCGCGAACTGGGAGTGCGCCACCATGAAGGCGCCGCTCGACTGGGACGACCCGGAGGGCGACACCCTCGACCTCGCGCTGATCCGGGCGAAGGCCAGCGGCGAGGAGGACAAGCGGATCGGCTCGCTCATCTTCAACTTCGGCGGGCCCGGCGGCTCCGGTATCACCACGCTGCCCGCCTTCGGCGACGAGTACGCCACCCTGCGCACCCGCTACGACCTGGTGAGCTTCGACCCGCGCGGCGTCGGCCGCAGCGCCCCCGTGACCTGCGAGACGGACAAGCAGCTCGACGCGTACTACCAGGAGGACGCCAGCCCGGACGACGCCGCCGAGGAGAAGACGTACGTCGACGGCGTGAAGAAGTTCAACGGTGGCTGCGAGGACCGGTCGGGGAAGGTGCTGCCGCATGTCGCCACCACCGACGCGGCCCGCGACATGGACCTGATGCGACAGGTGCTCGGCGACGAGAAGCTGCACTACTTCGGCATCTCGTACGGCACCGAACTGGGCGGTGTCTACGCCCACTTGTTCCCGGAGAACGTGGGCCGCGCCGTCTTCGACGCGGTGGTGGACCCCACGCAGGACGCGCAGCAGGGCTCGCTCGGGCAGGCCCGCGGGTTCCAACTGGCCCTGGAGAACTACGCGAAGGACTGCACCTCGAAGCCGGACGACTGCCCGGTCGGCGACACCCCCGCGGACGTACAGGCGCGGATCGCGAAGCTTCTGAAGGACCTGGACAAAGAGCCGCTGCCGGGGCTCGGCGCGCGGAAGCTGACCCAGACCGCGGCGACCAACGGCATCGCGCAGTCGCTGTACTCGAAGGACTTCTGGGAGTACCTGACGGAGGGTCTCGACCAGGCGTACGACGGTGACGGGCGGGTCCTGATGGCGCTCTCCGACTCGATGAACGGCCGCGCCCCGGACGGCGAGTACAGCAATATCGGCGCCGCCAACATCGCCATCAACTGCGCGGACGACAAGCCGCGTTACTCGGTGGCCGACGTGAAGGCGAAGCTCCCCGAGTTCCGCAAGGCCTCCCCGCTGTTCGGGGACTTCCTGGCCTGGGGCATGGTCGGCTGCACGGACTGGCCGGTGCCGGGCGCCGCCGACCACCCGGACGTCAGCGCGAAGGGCTCGGCCCCGATCCTGGTGGTCGGCAACACCGGCGACCCGGCGACGCCGTACGCGGGCACCCGCAAGATGGTCGACGCGCTCGGCGCGGGCGTCGGCATCGAGGTCACGTACAAGGGGCAGGGGCACGGCGCGTACGACAGTGGTGACCCGTGCGTGCGGCGGGCCGTCGACGGCTATCTTCTCGACGGCAAGAGCCCCGAGTCGGGCACCGTCTGCCCCCGGTAGGGCCGGAGTCGGCCGCCTCTACTATTGCGGGACTGTTGGCGGGACTGTCATTGCGGGACTGTTTTCCGCGGGAGGCGGTTTCCGGGGGAGGCAGTTTCCGAGGGGGGAAGCCGTCCATGGCTGTTCCGATACGTGGCGTCCGGCGGGCCGCCGGTGCCGTGCTCGCGGTCGCGCTGCTCGTGACCGGCTGTTCCGGGCAGGGCGGTGCGCCGGGCGAGGCGCGGGACCGGCCGAGCTCGACCGGCTCCGGCGAGGCGTCCCACGGGGCCGGGGCCGAGATCCCGGCCGCGCTGCGCGGTCAGCGGCTCGACTGGGGGCGCTGCGAGGCCGGTTCGCCGGGCGCCGCGTGGCAGTGCGCCACGATGAAGGCGCCGCTCGACCACGCGGAGCCGGGCGGCGAGACCATCGACCTCGCGCTGATCCGTAAGAGGGCCACAGAGCCGGACCGCCGGATCGGCTCGCTCCTCTTCAACTTCGGCGGCCCCGGCGGCTCCGGAGTGGCTTCGCTGCCATCCTTCGGACCCACCTTCGAGAGCCTCAACTCCCGCTACGACCTGGTGAGTTTCGACCCGCGCGGGGTCGCCGCCAGCGCGGGCGTACGGTGCAGGACCGACGCCGAGATCGAGGCGGCGGGCGCCGCCGTCGACCTCACCCCGGACACGGCCGCCGAGGAGAAGGCGTACTTCGCGGACGCCGCCGACTTCGGCGCGGGCTGCGAGCGCCGCTCCGGCGCGGTGCTCCCCCACATCGGCACCGCCGACGCCGCCCGCGACCTGGACCTGATGCGCCAAGTGCTCGGCGACGACAAGCTGCACTACTTCGGCTTCTCGTACGGCACCGAACTCGGCGGCACGTACGCCCACTTGTTCCCCGAGCGCGTCGGCCGGCTTGTCCTCGACGGCGTCGTCGACCCCACCGCGGACGCCGTCGGCCACGCCAGGAACCAGACGACCGGCTTCCAGCGCGCCCTGGAGAACTACCTCAAGTCCACCGGTACGGACCCGGAGCGCGGCACCCGTGACCTGGTCGCCCTCCTGAAGCGCGTCGACGCCGACCCGCTGCCCGGCACGGACGGCCGTGAGCTGACCGAGAGCCAGGCCCTGACCGGCATCCTCGCCTCGCTCTACGGCGAGCAGTCCTGGCCCGCCCTGACCGAGGCCCTCGACGCCGCGCGCGACGGCCGGGGCGGCAAGCTGCTCGCCCTCGCGGACGGCTACAACGACCGGGACGCGTCCGGGAGTTACGGCACCCAGAGCCACGCCCAGCGCGCCATCTCCTGCGCCGACGCGAAGAAGCGGCCGACCGCGGCGGAGGCACGGGCCGCGCTGCCCGAGTTCCGCCGGATCTCCCCCGTGTTCGGCGCGTTCCTCGGCTGGGACACCGCGGGCTGGTGCCACGACTGGCCCGTGCCGGGTGCGCACGAGACGCCCGAGGTGAGCGCGCCGGGCGCCGATCCGGTCCTGGTCGTCGGCACCACGGGCGACTCGGCGACCCCCATCGAGGGCGCGGAGCGGATGGTCGACGAACTCGGCCCCGGCGTCGGCGTCCAGCTCACCTACCGGGGCGAGCGGCACACCGCGTACGCGGGCGGCAGCCCCTGTGTGACCAGGACCGTCGACGCGTACCTCCTGAACGGCAAGGTCCCGCGCCACGGCACGACCTGCTCGTGACGCCCGCGTCGCGCACCGGCCCCTGAACACCCCTCAGCACCCCTCAACACCCCCCGCGCCACGGCCCCTTACGGGAGCCCCTTACGGCAGGAGCACACCAGAGATGTCCACGCACATACGCGCCGCCGCCCTCGCGGCGGCGACCCTGCTCGCCGTGACCACGGTGGCGGGCTGCGGCGACGGCGGCGCGCGCGGTGAGGAGCGCGAGCAGGGCCCGCTGTCCGGGCAGCGGCTCGACTGGGCGACCTGCTCGGCGCCGTCCGTGGCCCAGGGCGGCGGCAACGCCCCCGGCGCCGGCTGGGAGTGCGCCACCATGAAGGCGCCGCTCGACCACGCGCGACCGGACGGCGAGACCATCGACGTGGCGCTGATCCGCAGGAAGGCCACGGACCCGGACCGCCGGATCGGCTCGCTGCTCTACAACTTCGGCGGGCCCGGCGGCTCCGGCGTCACCACGTTGCCGCTGGCCGCGATGGACTACAAGAAGCTCAACTCCCGCTACGACCTGGTGAGTTTCGACCCGCGCGGCGTGGGCGACAGCGCCTCCGTGAAGTGCGTGGACGACCGCACCATGGACGAGCTGACCAGCGCACCGGAGGGCGTACCGGACAGCGCCGCCGAGGAGCGCGAACTCCTCGGCCGGCAGAAGGTGTACGTCGCGGCCTGCGAGCGGAACTCCGGCAAGGTGCTGCCGCACCTCACCACCGAGAACACGGCCCGCGACATGGACCTGATGCGCCAGGTCCTCGGCGACGACAAGCTGCACTACTTCGGCATCTCGTACGGCACCGAACTCGGCGGCACGTACGCCCACTTGTTCCCGAAGAACGTCGGCCGCGCCGTCCTCGACGCGGTGGTGGACCCCACCAAGGGCACGGTGGAGAGCGCGATCGCCCAGGTGAAGGGCTTCCAGCACGCCCTGGACAACTACCTGGAGTCCACCGGCAAGGACCCGGAACAGGGCACCCGCACGCTCGCGAAGCTCCTCGAAGTACTGGACGAGAAGCCGCTCCCGACCGCGACCGGCCGCACCCTCACCCGGAACCTCGCCACCACCGGTATCGCCTCCGCCCTGTACCGGGAGGACAGCTGGCCGTACCTGACCAAGGGCCTCAACGAGGCGCGGGCGGGCCAGGGCGACACCCTGCTGCTGCTCGCGGACTTCTACAACACCCGTGACATGCAAGGCCGTTACAGCAATCAGCAGGCCGCGGGCGGCGCGATCCGCTGCGCCGACTCCAGCGAACGCTTCACGCTCGACGACGTGAAGAAGCACCTGCCGGCGTACGAGAAGGAGTCACCGGTCTTCGGCGAGGCACTGGCCTGGGGCCTGTCCGGCTGCACCGGCTGGCCGGTACGCGGCGACCACCGCACCCCGGACGTGAGCGCGAAGGGCGCGGCCCCGCTCCTGGTCATCGGCAACACCGGCGACCCGGCCACCCCGGTCGAGGGCGCCCAGCGGATGTCGGACCGCCTGGGCAAGGGCGTCGGCGTGACCCTGACGGTCGACGGCGAGGGCCACGGCACGTACGGAATCAACAACTGCGCGACGCGCGCGGTGGACGCGTACCTGCTGGACGGGAAGGTCCCGAAGGACGGGAAGACCTGCACATGAAAGAAGGGCCCGCCCCTCCGCGAAGAGGGTCGGGCCCAATCTCAGCCCGTCCTGGGGGCACCTCCCAGCGGTAGCTGGGGGAGATTGAGGACGAGCCCGCAGGGCGACCGGCGGCACCCGAGTCGAGGGTGCGCCGGTGGCCCTGCGTAGAACGACCTAGTAGATCGGCTTCGACGGCTCGATCTGGTTGACCCAACCGATCACGCCACCGCCCACGTGGACCGCATCCGCGAATCCAGCCGACTTCAGCACCGCGAGAACCTCCGCACTGCGGACACCCGTCTTGCAATGCAGGACGATCTTCCGGTCCTGCGGGAGGTCCTGGAGGGCGTTGCCCATCAGGAACTCGTTCTTCGGGATCAGCTTCGCGCCGGGGATCGAGACGATCTCGTACTCGTTCTGCTCACGGACGTCGATGATCTCGATCTTCTCGTCGCCGTCGATCCACTCCTTGAGCTGCGCCGGAGTGATCGTGGAGCCGAGCGCGGCCTCCTGGGCCTCCTCGGAGACGACGCCGCAGAACGCCTCGTAGTCGATGAGCTCGGTGACCGTGGGGTTCTCGCCGCACACCGCGCACTCGGGGTCCTTGCGGACCTTGACCTGGCGGTACTGCATCTCCAGGGCGTCGTAGATCATCAGGCGGCCGACCAGCGGGTCGCCGATGCCCGCGAGGAGCTTGATGGCCTCGTTGACCTGGATGGAACCGATCGACGCGCAGAGCACACCGAGCACGCCGCCCTCGGCGCAGGACGGAACCATGCCGGGGGGCGGCGGCTCCGGGTAGAGGCAGCGGTAGCAGGGGCCGTGCTCGCTCCAGAAGACGGACGCCTGGCCGTCGAAGCGGTAGATCGAGCCCCAGACGTACGGCTTGTTCAGGAGCACGCACGCGTCGTTGACCAGGTACCGCGTGGCGAAGTTGTCCGTGCCGTCGACGATCAGGTCGTACTGGCTGAAGATGTCCATCACGTTCTCGGCTTCGAGCCGTTCTTCGTGCAGGACCACGTTCACGTACGGGTTGATGCCGAGGACTGAGTCCTTGGCGGACTCGGCCTTGGAGCGGCCGATGTCCGCCTGGCTGTGGATGATCTGGCGCTGCAGGTTCGACTCGTCGACCTCGTCGAACTCCACGATGCCGAGCGTGCCGACGCCCGCCGCGGCCAGGTACATCAGCGCGGGCGAACCGAGGCCGCCCGCACCGACGGCGAGCACCTTGGCGTTCTTCAGCCGCTTCTGCCCGTCCATCCCGACGTCGGGGATGATCAGGTGGCGGGAGTACCTGCGGACCTCGTCGACGGTGAGCTCAGATGCTGGCTCGACCAGGGGTGGCAGCGACACGGGAACTCCGTAGATCAGTCATTCGGAACAGTTGTTCTTCCGTAACGCTGCCACACCCTTCTTCATTCCGAGACACCGCGTCCGATGCGCGAGACGATTTCGTCCCAGTACCCGGGCAGCGCCCCGAAGGGGTCGACCGTGCCGTGCCGGTCGGTGCGGTCCGTGAACCAGATCGTGCCCGCGCCCTGCCAGCGAGCGACGCGCAGCGCCTCCTCCAGGTGGCCGCCGGGCACGCCGTGCACCAGGTGGCAGAACCGCTCGGGCGGGTACTCGGCGGTCCACTCGGCCACCTGCGACCAGCGGTAGTCCGGCCACGCGCCGGAGAACGTGACCAGCTGGTCGGCCTCCTCCGCGTACCCGGGATAGGGGTGCGTGCCGTGTCCGTACACCAGGTGCGCCTCGGGCAGCAGCGCCCTGAGGGTGCCCGATACGCGCCGGACCTCGGGCAGGGCGCCGCGCTCGACGGGGCAGTGCTGCAGCAGGAAGCCGTCGATCCGGTACCAGTCGAGGTAGCGGTGCGCGTCCGAGACCAGCTCGCCGAAGTCGCGGGTGCCGTGGGCGAGGTCCAGGTGGCCGAGGACCCGGACCCCGGCGTTGCCGATCCGGCCCGCGGCCTCCAGGCAGTGCGGGTCGGGGCGTTCGCCGGGGCCGTCCGCGACGTTCAGGACGACCCAGTGCAGCGGGGTGGCGGGGCGGGTCAGCTCCGACCACTCCGTCGGCGCGAGCAGCGGGTGCGCGTAGCCGGGCACGCCCAGGCCCATGGTGGCCCCGGCGACGGCGTGCGCGGGACCCGTCCGGGAGATCAGATGCGGCATGCCGCCTCCATCCAGATGTCGGCGAGTGACTCTTCGAGGTTGATCCGGGGCCGCCAGCCGAGCCGGTCCCGCGCGGTGCGCACATCGGCCTGCTGCCAGCTGCCGCAGCCGTCCGGGTACGGGTAGACGGCCGGCACCCCGTGGTCCGGGTCGGGGCGCTGGTGCCCGATCACCGGGCGCCCGGTGGGCCCGGCGTCCAGCTCGTGCAGGGCACCGCCGTACCCGGCGACCCGGGCGAGCACCGCGGCCGCGTCCCGCAGCCGGACCGCACGCCCCGAGCCGATGTTGACCACGCCCTGCGCGGCCGACAGGGACGCCGCGTGCACGGCCCTGGCCACATCGCGTACGTCGACGAAGTCCCGCTGCACGCCGAGCCCGGCCAGCTTCAGCTCGCCGTCGCCGGACTGCATGGCCCGGCGCATCGCCTCGGCGAGCCGCCCGAGCGGGGTCGCGGGCGGGGTGCCGGGCCCGGCAGGCGAGAAGACCCGAAGGACGACGGCGTCGAGGCCGGAGCCGAGGACCAGCTCGGTGGCGGCCAGCTTGCTCACGCCGTACGGCCCGCCGGGCCGGGGCGCGGCGTCCTCGGCGGTGGACGATCCTGGCTGGCTCGGCCCGTACTCGGCGGCGCAGCCCAGCTGGACGAGCCGGGCGCCGCAGCCGCTGCGGCGCAGCGCCTCGCAGACGGAGGCGACGGCGACGGTGTTGTGCCGGGTCAGGTCACGGGCGCCGCCGCGGGTGGCGCCGGCGCAGTTCACGACGACGCCCGGGTGCACGGCGTCCAGGAAGCGGGCCAGGGCTCCGGGGCTGCCGCTCGCGAGGTCGAACCGTACGTCCGCGTCGTCGCCGCGGCCGAGCGCGGTCAACTGGACGGCCGGGTCGGCGAGCAGCCGGTCGGCGACGAACCGGCCGAGGAATCCATTGGCTCCGAGCAGCAACACCCTCATCGGGCGCCCCCAGGGACGGATACTCGGCGCTGGAGGGTGGTCATCTGGTGTTCTCCTTCAGGGTGTTGCACGAGGTGGGAGGCCCGCGGTGTCGGCCCCGCGGGAGTTCTTGGGGCGGTGCTGGGGCGCCGGTCTCACCGGCACTCCCCTTCGGGTGCCGGGCTCACCGCGGCTCCCCGGTCCCGCCGGCGTGGGCCGAGGCCCGCGCCAGCGTCCGGGCCGCCCGGATCAGCAGGACGGCGGCACCGGCACCGCAGGCGAGCACCGGGACGGCCCCGGCGCCGACCGCGTCGACGGGCACGGCGAGGAAGCCGCAGCCGGGCAGCCGCGCCGCGAACGCCGCGGCCACCGCGAGCCCTTCGACGGCGCAGGCGCAGCCGAGCACGAGTGCGGGCGCCCGCCGGAAGCCGTACGAGGTCAACAGGCGGGCGAGCAGCAGCAGTACGCCGAGGAGGGCTGCCCCTAGGGGAGGTCCCTGCTGTCCGAGGAACCGTCCGGCGAGGACGAGCAGCCCGGTGAGCGCGGCGGCGTACAGGACGACCACGGCGAGCAGCAGCGGGCGCGCGCCGGCCGCGAACTCCGCGAGCCCCCGGCTCTGCGCGAGCCGCCGCCGGGCCCGTACGGCGAAGAGGCGCGCGCACCAGGCGGCCGGTGCGAAGGCGAGGCCGAGGCCGAGGAGGGCCGCGGTGTCGAGCGGCCAGGGCCCGTCGGGGCCGCCGCGCAGGGCACCGTCGAGGAGCCCGTCACCGCAGAGTGCGTACAGGAGCAGAAAACCGCTCCACGCGCGCGTGCCGCTCACCGGGCGCCTTCGGGCCCGCAGCGGTCCGTGCCGCAGCGCGAACCGCAGCGTCACCGCGATGACGAGCGCCCCGGCGACGAGGACGGTCAACCTGCCGCGCCCCGCGGTGAGTTCGTACCCGGCGACGGCCGCCGCGCAGACGATCCCGGGCAGCAGCGCGACCAGCGCCCACCCGGCGGGCAGCGACTCGACGACGGGCCTGTCCTCGGGGGGCGCCACGACGGACGAGGTACGGGCGCCGTCACGCGGCACGCGCGCGTACATCTCCTCGGCGAGCGAGAACACGTCCCGGTGCCGGTAGCGTGCGGCGGCCCGGTCGGTCACGCCGTGCGCTTCGAGGCCCGCGGCGATCTCCAGCGGGTCGACGGCGCGTTCGCAGAGCTCGCGGTGGCGGTGCAGGAGCGCCTTCACCGGGTCGGCGGCGCCGCGCCTCTTGCGGGTGGCGCCGTCCGCGCTTCCGGTGCGCGGTCCTGGTGCGGCGAGCGCTTCCTCGGAGCGGGTGTCCCATCCCCCTGGACTCGCCGGCGCCGCGGGTGTGTCGTCCACACCCGTACGGGACTTGCTCATGCCTCCCCCTCACGCCCGGCGACCCCGGCCCCGACCGGCTCACCACCGGGACTGGCTTGCGCGGCGACACCGAACAGCTCCGCTACGTCGACGGCGACCTCGATCTCGACCTCGGGGGCGTCGGCCTCCGCACCCGTAGGGGTCCGGCTTCCGTCCGGGCCGGCCGGGGCCGGGGCCTTGGGGGGCGCGCTCTCGGGCACACCCTCAGCACGGGCAACGGCCTCAGCCACAACAGCCGCAGCCGCCTCGCGCGCCCCGACCGCCTCCGCGCTCCGCCCGCTCTCCGCCCAACTGGGCCCGCCCCGCGCCCCCTTGAGCGCACCGGGCCCCGCGTCGTCCGCACCCTGCGCCGTGCCCTGAGCCGTGCCCGACGGCCACTGGCCCGCCAGGTGGATCTCGGCGGGGTGGGCGAAGGGCAGCGGGTCGCCGTCCTCGTCCAGGACCTCCCGGCGTACCGGGCAGCGCGCGACGATCTCCAAGTAAATGCTGTGAAACGCCGCGACGTTCTGCTCGACGGTGAACAGCTCAAGGGCCCGCGCGCGGGCGGCCGCACCGAGGCGCTCACGGCGCGCGGGGTCGCGCAGCAGCGCCACGCACGCGTCGGCGAGCGCCCGCGGATTGCGCGGCGGCACCACGAGCCCGGTGCCGCCGATGACCTCGACCACCGCGCCGGTGTCGGTCGACACAGTGGCCCGACCGCAGAACATCGCCTCGACCAGGCTGATCGGGAAGCCCTCGACAACGCTGGAGAGCACCACGACACTGCCCGCCGCGTACGCGTCCGCGAGCTCCGGCACGTCCGGGCCGCCGATCTCTTCGAAGGAGACCGGGTTGTCGCCCACGGCGTGCACGCCCTCCGCCTCGTCCGGAAAGAGCTGCGCGGCCAGCGCCCGGCAGTGCGCGAGGTACGCCCCGGCCGCCTCCCCCAGCGCGGGCGCGCCGACGATCCGCAGCCGGGACTTGGGCTCCTCCTTGCGGACCTCGGCGAAGGCGTGCAGCAGGCCGACCAGGTCCTTGGCGGGCTCGATCCGGCCGACCCACACCAGGGTGCCCGGGTCCGCCAGGTACTCCCCCGACTCCCCGGCCTCACCGACCTCGGCGAACCGTCCCGCCGCCATGCCGGGGTAGACGGTGCGCAGCTTGCCCCGCTCGGCGCCGCACTTCTCCTGCCAGCGCCGGGCGTGGGTGTTGCCGGGGGTGATGAGCGTGGCCTGCCGGTAGACCTCGGCGGCGAGCCGGCCGTGGAAGGCCGCGAGCAGCGCACGCGCGGGCGCACCGGCGCCCTCCCCCGCGCCCCCGAGATAGTGGGCGCGCAGTTGCACGCCGTACTCGGTGACCAGCAGGGGCACGCCGAAGAAGTGCTTGGCGAGGAGTCCGGGCAGTGCGGCGCAGCCGCCGGAGGCCGCGTGGCAGAGGTCGACGGAGCCGAGGCCGCCCTCCTCGTCCTCGTACCAGTCGAGGGAGAGCGGCCGCAGCGCCTGCTCGAGAAGGGCGGCGACGGCGAGCAGATCGGGCACCCGCGCCTCGTGCGCGGCGCGCAGCGCTCCGGGTGCGCGGCAGGCGCGCTCCAGGGCGCGCACGGCGGTCTCGGAGCGCAGCGCCGTGGCGAGTCCGCCCTCATCGCGGGCGAGTTCGGCGAGTCCGTAGAGCGCGTTGGCGAAACGGTCCGCCACGTCTGCGGCGCCGTCGCTCGCGGTCCCGGCACACATGGCGGCGGCCAGTTCCCCGAAGTGCTCGACGAAGCGCCGCCGTTGGCGCCGCCCGTACGCCCGTCGGCCGCCCGCTCCCGGACCGTCGGCGGCGGCCCCGCCGGGCTCGTCGGCGGCGCTCCACAGCGGCGCGGTGCGCACCCGGTGGACCTGGGGCGGGAGTTCGATCCACCCCTGCTGTTCCTGCTCGGCGCTGCGGGAGAGGGCGAAGACCTTGAATTCGTGCTGCTCAAGGCCGCGCACCAGCCGGTCGCACCAGAGCCTGGCGTCACCGGTCACATACGGATAACCACTCTCCGTGAGCAGTGCGATGCGCACGAGTCCACCCCCTTGTCTCCCTTGTGGGGGGCCGCCGTTGCTCGGTCGGCCCTGCAGCGGGACGAACGTATGCGGATACGCCGGTGGCGCGATGGACAGTCGTCCGTCGCGCCACCAAAAGGGGTGAACGGCCGTAACTTTCGCGCGCGGGTAGCGTTCTGTTGCGCTACGCGCGGATTTGGTTACGGAGCGTCAATTCCCGGGGAAGGCCCAGGCGTTGGGGCGGCACTTGATGCCGCCGCTCTCCAGGAACTTGGTCTGCTGCTGCATGACCGGCGCGAGCGCGCCGTCCCGGCTGCACATCACATGGTTGAACCCGAGCCGGTGGCCGACCTCGTGGTTGATGAGCATCTGCCGGTACGGATGGATCGCGTCGCCGTAGGTCTTGGCGCCCTGCGCCCACCGATAGGCGTTGATCATGACGCGCTCGGTGGCGGCGGAGTCGCAGGAGACGTTGTCCTCGGTGGTGTCGAGGCCCGACTTGGCGCACCACACACCCGTCGTACCGGGGCTCGCGAGGGTGATCACGAAGTCCGGCTGCCCGCTGGAGACCCGCTCGAAGGTACGCCCACCGCCGTGCGCCCAACTCCGCTTGTCGTTCAGGGTCTTCTGCACGGCCTGCGCGAACAGCTTCCCGTCCAGGCCGAGTCCCTTCTCCACGTCGACGCGGTAGCGGAACTTCTGCCCGGCGCCCGGCGCCTTGTCCAGGCCGCCGATGGCCTCGAACTCCCCGCTCGCCTCCAGATCGGCGGCCAGCGGATACTTCTTGCCCATCTTCTGCCCGTACGTCGCGGGCTCGGGCTCGGTCTTCGGCTCCTCGGGCGGCGGTCGCTCGGCGGACCGGGACGCGGAGTCGGCATCGTGGTGCGCCCCGCCGTCACCCGTGGCCCCGGCGCGCGCGTCGCCCTCGCGGCCCTCGGTGACCTGACCTGCGACGACCACGGCGAGCACAGTGGTCACGGCAGCCGCGGCGATCCCGGTGAACGCACGCCCCCGGCCGCCCTTGGCCCGCTCGGCCGCCGCGTCGGGCGGCACGTCACCCTCGGCGTACTCGGCGTCGTGATCCCAGTCGGTGACCGCGCCGTACGGATCGGAGGGCCGCTTCGGGGGCGCCCCGGCGGCGAACACATCGTCGTCCGCGTCGATGTCGGCGTCGAACGCGGGGGCGGCGTCCGGGACGGTCCCGCCGCCCGCGGTGTCGTCGAAGCCGTCGAACGCCGCGACGTACTCCCGCCGCGGCCCTGGCACCCGCGGCCGCCCCGCCGGACCGGGAGACACCGGCGGTGCGTACGCCCCGTCCCCGAACTCGCCCCAGGCGCCGCCCTGTTCACGGTGCTCGGGGTGCGGCCGCGGCCCTTCGCTCGTCGTGCGTACGGGGCGGGCGGGCCGCGCTCCAGCGGCCGCGTCCGCGCCGGGTACCGCCGAGCGCCGCCGCCGTCCGGGGCCAGGCCCGGCGGCGGGTGCGGGTGCGGATGCCGTCTGCGGAGCGACGGGTATGGCCCCGGTGTCAGCCTTGTCCGTGGTCCCTCGCCGTGCGTGCCGTCCCACGCGCTCCCTCAGCTCCCCGAACCCGTGTCGTCGTTGTCCGCCAGGAGCTCGCGGAAGGCCGTGGCCACCGTGTCCGGGTACTCCATCATCGCCACGTGCCCGGCGTCCGGCAGCGTCAGCAGTCGCGCGTCCGGGAAGGACCGCGCCGCCTTCTGCGCCATGCGGTACGAGACCAACTGGTCGCGTCCACCGTAGACGAGGAGGGTCGGCGCGAGCACCCGCTCGGCCTGCCGCCAGAGCCCGTGCTGCCCGCCGAGGGTGTACGCGTCCACGATGCCACGCGCCGAGCGGGTCATCGCGTCCCAGAAATAAGGGAGTTGGAGCCGCCGCTCCATTTCGTGCACCGCGTGCTCGAAGCCCTCCGGGCTGACCCGCTCGGGGTCGCCGTAACAGAGCGCCATGACACCGCGGGTGCGCATCTCCGGGGTCCAGTCCCGGGTGAGCCGCGCGAAAAGCTGGGCGACACCGGGCACCGCGAGCAGCGCGGTGGGGACCGCGGTGTGCTGCACCCGCAGCTCGGGCAGCGCGGGCGCGATCAGCGTCAGCGTCCGCACCAGGTCGGGCCGGACCGCCGCCACGCGCGTGGAGACGGCCCCGCCCATGGAGTTGCCGAAGAGGTGCACGGGCCCGCGCCCACGGGAGTCGAGGTAACGGATGACCGCGCGCGCGTGCCCGGTCACCGAGTAGTTGCCGTCGTCGGGCGGCGGGGAGTCCCCGAAGCCCGGCAGGTCGAGCGCCTCGCCGTCCACCGCGTCGGCGAGCAGCGGCATCAGGTCCGACCAGTTCTGCGAGGAGCCGCCCAGGCCGTGCACGTACAGCGCGGCGGGGAGTCCCTCGGCGGCCGCGGGCCGGGAGCGGACGGCGAGCGTGAGCCCCGGAAGGGTCGCCGAACTCAGCCGCTCCCCCTCGGCGACACGCACGGGCAGCGCCTTCGGGGTCACCGCAGTGGCAAGGGCGCCCGGCAGCTCGGTCGACGACATGAGGCAATGTTACGAGACGATCACGTGTTGGATCACGTGTTCGCCATCACAGCCCCCACCGCTCCGCCCCGCACCTGACC
>NZ_JAAAHS010000570.1 GCF_009908195.1 Streptomyces boluensis
GTGCTGGGGACGTGGGTTGTTGTGTCGCGCCTGTGTTCGTTCAGTGGGGGTGGTTAGTTTTCGCCCCGGCGTTCGATGCTGCTACTCACGGAGGTGATAATTTCCGCGCCTTCTGACACCGACTTCTCATCAGTTCGTGCGGGAATCGCGTGTGCGCCGCCTTCAACCGGCACGGCTACGCCTCCTCGGCACCCTCCGGCGCCGGCCGCTCCCGCCCCCGTACGACCAGGACCACGCCCACCGCGCCGAGCAGCAGACCGAGCCCCGCGGCGCCGAGCGGCAGGGTCTCGCCGACCAGCTTCAGGCGGCCGCTGTCGTCGTCGGCGAGCGCCACCTGCTTCCGCTGGGTGTCCGCGGTGAACGCGATCTTCCGGCTCTCCAGGAGCACCACCGCGTCCTTGTCCGAGCCCGGCTTGCGGAGCGTCTTGCGCGGCCCGATCTGCGCGTACACGATCCGCCCGGTGCGCTGGTCGGCGACCAGCTCCACGCCGTGGTTGGCGTACCACTCCTCGGCGAGCACCTGGTCGGCCTTCGAGCCCACGAGCCGCCCCGGCACCTGCCGCGTCCCGGTCTTGGTGGCCTTCACGGTGCCGGTGAACAGCAGGCCCTCGTAGCCCTGCACCTTGCGGATGCCGCTGAACTTCAGCGGGACGGTCGCACCGAGGGTGTTGTCCCACCAGCGGTACGTGCGCCGCTCCACGTCGAAGGGGAACTTCAGGTAGGCCTCGCCCTCGAAGTAGGGCGCCTCGTCGCAGCAGTGCACCGGCGCGTTGGTCTTCCGGTCGGTGACCCAGCGCTCCATGGTCCACTGCAGCGAGTCGTGCGGGTCGGCCGCGGGCAGCGACTTGTCCGGGTCGACCGAGGTGGACACGTCCCACACGGCGTTCTCGTCGGAGCTGTCGGCGACATCGCCCCGCACCTGCCGGGTCACGGTCAGGTCGACGCCGCGGACGGTCTTCACCTTGCCGGTGTCGAAATAGGCGCCCTTGCCCTCGAATACGGTGACTTGGTCGATATCGACCGGGGTGCGTTTCGCCCGCGGCTCGACGTACCAGGCGAGCAGTGGCGCGAGCACGAGCAGGAAGACACCGACGCCGAACAGGGCGAGGGAGAGAGGCGAGGCTGTACGGCGCATCCGGGCACTCCAGAGGGTGTTTTTGAGGCGGCTCGACCGGCGCTGAGAGCGGCGGGAGATGCGGCAAACGAACAGTGCGTG
This sequence comes from Streptomyces boluensis, assembly GCF_009908195.1. GTDB lineage: Bacteria > Actinomycetota > Actinomycetes > Streptomycetales > Streptomycetaceae > Streptomyces > Streptomyces boluensis. The sequence goes on from NZ_JAAAHS010000570.1 coordinate 1,217, forward strand.
GAGGGGCTCACAGGCAGCGGAGCAAGTGCACGTGTGCTCTGGGCCGGGAACCGTAGGCGCACCCTTGACGCACTGTCAATGGACACAGGACACTGAGCCAGCGCCGGATGGGGACCGGCCAGGGGGACCATGTGTTCCGGGGTGGGTGTCGCCGACAGAGAGGCTGACCCTGCCATGCACCGACTGCTTTCCGCGGGCCTGACCGCGCTCTGCGCCGCCGCACTCGCGGTGGGCGCCGCCCTGGGCATCGTCGCGATCCTGGGCGCCACACCGGAGCAGCCCAATACCCCACTGATCAGTTACGAGCAGGCGCAGACGGGGCGTTGACCACCATGAGCGGACGCTCCGCCTGGCGAGGCGTGCCGCCGCCGCAACTGGAGAAGTTCGCCACCCTCGCCCTCGACGAGGTGCCGCGCCTCGCGGACGACATCCTGCGCGAGATCCGCCGCGAGTACCCCCTGGTGCCCGTCGTCCTCAACGACACGGGCGAACCCATGGCCCTCGTCGGCATCCGCCGGGCGCTCGAGGTCTTCGTCCAGCAGATCGCGCACACCGAGGACCGGCCCCGCTACCACCCGGAGGTGTTCCAGGAGTTCGGCCGCGGCGAGGGCCTGCACGGCCGCAGCCTCGACTCGCTCCAGGCCATCTACCGGCTCGGCGTCCGGCTCGCCTGGCGCCGCCTCGCGGAGCTCGGCCAGCAGGTGGAGATCCCGCCACCCGCCATGTACGAACTGGCGGAGGCGGGCTTCGAGTACCTGGACGGCCTCGTCGACCAGTCGGTACGCGGATACGCCGAGGCCGCGGCCCGACAGGCGGGTGAACGCCTGCGCCTGCAGCGGAAGCTGCTCGAACTCCTGCTCTCCGAGCACCGCGCCGACCCCACCGAGGCGGTCGCCGAACGCGCCGCCCGGGTCGGCTGGCCGCTGCCCGAACAGGTTGCCGTCGGCGTGCTCCTTCGCCCGGCCCGCGAGGCGGTCGCCCCGGCCGTCGGCCAGGACGTGCTGCTCGACATGGAGAACGAGCAGCCCCGCATGGTCGTACCCGACCCCGGAGCGGCCGGCCGGCCCGAACTCCTGCGCCGCGCCATGACCGGCTGGTCCGGCGCCATCGGCCCGCCGGTACCGCTGCTCGACGCGGCCAAGTCGCTGCGCTGGGCGGAGGTCGCGGTGCGCCTGATGGAACGCGGACTGCTGCCCTCCGGCGAGGTCCTGTTCTGCAGCGAACACACCGAGGCCCTGGTACTCCTCCAGCCCGAGGAACTCATCAACGACCTGGCCCGCCGCTGCCTCGCCCCGCTCGCGCACTGCGGCCCGGCGCACGGCCGCCGCCTGGCCGAGACCCTGCTCGCCTGGCTGGAGACCAGAGGCGGCGCCCCCGAGGTCGCGGCCCGCCTCGGCGTCCACCCACAGACCGTCCGCTACCGCCTGCGCCAGATCCGCGAGCTGTGGGGCGACGAGATCGACGACCCGGACCGCCGCTTCGAACTCGAACTGGTCCTCCGCGCCCAGCGGTTGAGGGGCGGCCTAGGGCCTGTCCGGCGGATCATGGCCGGGCCCGCGACGCCTGGCACGGCACCTCGCCGCGTTGCCGAAACGCCCGAATAGCTCCGCTATCAGGGCGCTCCGGCGCCTTGCGATGCACCGCACTGGGGGCACCTCCCGGCCGGAGGCTGGGGGAGCCGCGGTCTGTCCGACCCTGATCCACCGGACAGGCCCTAGCAGGCCCGGCACCGGAACCTCCGGATCCGCTCACCTCATAGGACTCGGCACACAACTTTCACACCACCTGCCTCACCCGTTACGCGGCCCCCTCTAGCCTCCCGACCTTATGGACTACTGCCACCCGTGCCGCAGGCATCTCAACGGCGCCCTCGCCTGCCCCGGCTGCGGCACCCCCGCCGAGGCCTGCCGACGGTATGCGGCGGAGCGGGCGGCGGCCGAGGACGCGGCGGGCACCGAGGCGCAGCCGGACGAGCCGCGCGCACCGGGCCGCTCCCGCCGCGCCGCGGGCCGAGCCCGCCGCCGCGACACCGAGCGCCGCCGCCGTCGCCGTACCCGCGCCCTCGTCCTCGGCGCGGGCTTCCTCCTGGTCGCGGGCGGTATCGGCGCGGCCCAGCTGAGCGCCGACACCGCCCCGTCCGACCGCGCGGCCCCCGCTCAGCCGGACGACTCCACCGGCCCCACGCAGACGGCGACGGAGAGCGACCGGGCCGACCGCAGCACCCGCCCGGCATCGAGCACGGCCCCACCCA
>NZ_JAAAHS010000571.1 GCF_009908195.1 Streptomyces boluensis
CCCGGCGCGGGGCCGGGCGCGGGGTGGAGCGCGGGGCTACTTGGCGCAGACGGCCTTGTCCGCCTGGACCTTCTGAATCCCCTCCGGCGCCTTCGACGGGGCGGAGATCGGAGTTCCGGCCCCCTCGAAGTCGTCACCCAGTACGAGCTTCATGGCCGGCAGGCCCTGTGCGTTCTCCTCGCTCTTGCCCGGCTTCAGGGCGGAGGCGGGCAGGCCCATGATGTCGGCGAGCCTGCGGGCCTCGTCGGCCTGGTCGGGGTCGTACTCCAGGGTCGTCTTGTCCTGCGGCTTGGGCGCGTTGCCCAACTGGCTGGATTTCAGGACGCCTTGGTCGGTCTGCAGCCAGGTGAGCGTCGCCTGCGCGGCGCCCACGGTGTCCGAGCCGTTGTAGATGTTGACGCGGACGTCGGCGGGGTCGGACTTGGAGCCCTTGAGCCGGTCCTCCTCCGCCTTCTTCTTCTGCTTCTTCACGTCGGTCAGCGACCGGTCCGCGCGCAGCATCGAGAACAGCGGCTTCGCCTTCGGGTCGTCGAGCAGGACGGTCGCCCCGTCGGTGTTGTCCACGACCGGCGCGGTGACGAACGAGATGTTCTCCAGGTCCGCCCCGCTCAGCTCCATGCCGAGGTCCTTGAGCTTGTTCAGGTCGGAGATCTTGGAGTCGACGGTCAGCGCCTTGGTGGCCGCCTCCGCCAGGTCCAGCATCTTGCCGGGGTCGCTCAGGGTGTCGTTCGACTTCATCTTGCGCATCAGCGAAGTGAGGAACTGCTGCTGCAACTTGATGCGGTCGAGGTCGCCGCCGAAGCCGACCGCGTGCCGGGTACGGACGAACGCCAGCGCGTCGTCGCCCTTCACGGTGTGCGGGCCCTTGGGCAGATTCAGGTGCGACTTGGGGTCGTTTATGTCCTTGGCGAGGCAGATCGGTACGCCGCCGACGGCCGTGGACAGCGTCTTCACCGCGTTGAAGTCGGCCACCATGAAGTGGTCGATCTTCACGCCGGTGATCTCGGTGACCGTACGCATCGTGCAGCTCGGGGTGCGCCCGGCCTGCCCGAGACTCTCGTTGAATCGGGTCTCGTTGGTGCCGGGGATCGTCTTCGACGTGCCGTCCGCCTGCGTGGTCGGGCAGTCCGGGATGTCGGTGATCATGTCGCGCGGAATGCTCAACGCGGTGGTGTTCGTACGGTCCTTGGAGACGTGCAGCAGGATCGTGGTGTCCGCGTGCCCGGCGCTGCCCGAGTCGCCGTACCCCTTGTTGCCCTTGCCGGTGCGCTTGTCCGTGCCGATGAGCAGCACGTTGATCGGCCGGTCCTTGCTGAAGCCGCCGGTGCCCGCGCCGTCGTCGTTGATGGCGGTGATGTTGTCGTTCAGGTGCTCCCAGTAGAGGTACGCGGCGGTGCCGGTGCCGACCAGGAGGAACGCCACGATCCCGCCGGTCCACATGAGGGCCTTCTTGCCCTTGGACTTCTTCGGCTTGGGCCTGCGCCTGCCGGTGCTCGGCGGCGCGGCCTCCTCGGACCGGCCGCGGCGACGGCGCGGTCCGGGCACATCGCGGCCCGGAGCGTCCCGGCCCGGTGCGTCGGGACCGGAGGGACCAGAGGGACCGGCAGGTCCGGAGGGTCCGGCAGGTCCGACGGGGCCACGCGTGCTGCCGAGCCCGCCAGGGCGTACCTGCTCGAAGGGGCGGGTCGACTCGCCGGAGCGGGTCGGCTCACCCGGCCCGTTGGGCCCCGGACGGTGCCGGCTCGACGGTGTGAACCGCGCACCGCCCGTCACAGGGTTCTCGGTACGAGGCGATCTACGAGGTGCCGGAATTCCCGAAGGCTGTTGCCCTGCGGAGGGGCTCAGTCGCAGTTCGTAGTCACCGGTCTGCGGGTTGAGTACCCACTGGTCTGCGGGGTCGACATTCTCCGCCCGCCCACGGCCTTGCGCGTCCACGGTTGCTTGAGTCCTCCGTCGGGGCCACGCGGCGCCTCCCCCTCCCGGGGCGCCCGGTCACTCGGTCCATCGGCGCGCGACCGCGACACAGCGGCCCGGCGCACCGGAATCGCTCACGCTATAGGACCAGTTCAGGACACGGCGACGGCGGTGACACATTCCACTCCCCTACAACTGGGCAAATACGGCCTTTTCCTGGCCGCGCCCGTTCCCGCTTGGTGACGCCTTTACTCACAACTCGTTCCGGCGGCGGTGTTCCCGCGGAACGTCGGAGCCGGGCTCGGGGTGCTGGTGGGGTCGTCGGGCTTGTCGTCCCAGGTCGCACGGAGGGTGAACAGGCCATCACCGGAACCCCGACCTCCGGGCTTTTCGTCCTCCCAGGAGCCCTCGTCGCCCCCGTAGTCACCCTCGGACGATTCCCCCTCGTATCCCTCAGACTCACCGGAACCGGACTCCTCGCTGGACCCGGATTCGGTCGTGGAGTCCGAGTCGCCGCCCTTGTCCGGTCCTTCGGACTCGGCCTTGCGCGGCGACACCTGAACCGGCGCGTCCGTCCGCAGCCGGTCGAACAGCCGCCCCGCGTCCGGCTGCACGAGCTCGTCGCGGTTCGGGTCGTAGGTGTACGACCGGCGGGGGACGGTGAGGAACTGCACGCGGTCTGTGGGGATGTTGCGCATGCTGCGCACCAACTCGTACAAGTCGGTCAACCCGGCGATCGCGGGGTCCGTGGTGAGTGCCGAGGTGGCCGCGTCGAGCACCGGGTAGAGCCGCGTCGGGTTGAGCAGAACGCCGTTGCTCTGCACCTTGTTCACGAGCGCGCCGAGGAACTGCTGCTGGCGGTCCATGCGTTCGGTGTCACTGCCGTTGCCGAGCGACTTGCGGGCGCGTACGTAGCCGAGCGCCTGCTCGCCGTTGAGCTTCCGCATCCCTGCCGCGAGCTTCAGCTTGGCGTCGGGGTCGTCGATCGGCTCCTTGAGGCAGACCTCGACCCCGTCGACGGCGTCGACCATCTTCTTGAAGCCCTGGAAGTCCACGATCATGTGGTGGTCGACCCGGATCTTCGTGAGCTTCTCGACGGTACGGATGGTGCAGGCGGCGCCGCCGAACTCGAACGCCCAGTTGAACTGGGCGAATTGGGGCCGCGAGTGGGAGCCGTCCGGGCGGCGGCAGGCGGGCAGGTCCACCATCAGGTCCCGGGGCACGGACACGGCGGTGGCGCTTTTCCGGTCGGCCGCGAGGTGCAACAGGATCGTGGTGTCGGAGCGCTGCGTACCGGCGTCCTGCCCGTAGCGGCCGTTGCCGTCGCCCTTCCTGGTGTCCGAGCCGATCAGCAGGATGTTCTGCGCGTTGTGCACGGAGGGCGCGGGCCGCTCCTTCTCGTACCGCTCCAGCTCGGCGGCGGTCCCGGTGTCCTCGGTGATGTTCCCGTCGAGCTTCTTGTAGAGGCTCCACCCGACCCCGGCGGCCGCGAGCACGACCACGGCCACGCCAAGCGCGAGCCAGCGGAGCCAGTGGGACTTGTGG
>NZ_JAAAHS010000572.1 GCF_009908195.1 Streptomyces boluensis
GGGCGGGGGTGGGTAGTTGGACGGCGGTGTTCTTCCACGGCCGGGGCCCCGAGCCGCGCTTACGGGACCGCCAGGCGACCCCGACGTTGGCCTGGCCGGTGGCGACGGCCGCGGCGAGGTGCGCGATCGTCGCGCAGGAACCGCCGCCGCCGAACCCTGCCTTGCTGAAGAAGGTCACATCGCCGGCGCCGATGGTCTTGGCGATCTCGACCTCGTCGGTGTCCTCCATCGTGTACGAGGCGAACCCGTCGACCTCCGCCGGGGAGATCCCGGCGTCGTCGAGCGCGGCGGTGATGGCGCGGGCCGCCAACGTCTTCTCGGATTCGGGGAGTTGTTTCGCGAAGGGGGTCTGGCCTATCCCGACTATCGCTGTAGCGTCCTTCAGGGTCGACGACGCCATCATCACCTCCGGACCTCCGGGCCCGCGCGAGCGGCGGGCTGAACGACGATCGACTCGACTGCGTCACTGCTGACAGCGGGGAAGGCTACAGCTAATCTGACGGATAGTCAGCTACTAGTCAGCTACTGCGGTGGGAGGGGTTGTGATGCGCGGCGACTTGGAATGGGGCACCGTCCCGGAACTGGTGCGGTCGGCGGCACAGCGGTACGCCGACCGTGAGGCGGTGGTCGAGGGCCGCACCAGAGTCACCTACGCGGAACTCGGCACCCGCGTCGAACAGGCCGCGGCGGCCTGCATGGCGAGCGGGGTCGAACCCGGCGACCGGGTCGCGGTCTGGGCGCCCAACACCCTCGACTGGATCGTCTCCGCCCTCGGCGCGGTCACGGCGGGCGCGGTCCTGGTCCCGCTCAACACCCGCTTCAAGGGCGCCGAGGCCGCGTACGTACTGGCGCGGTCGAGGGCCAGACTCCTCTTCGTCACCGGCACCTTCCTCGGCACCTCGTACGTCGCCTCGCTGCGCCGCGCGACCGCGGAGGGCACCGGAACCGGGCCGCTGCCCGCACTCCCGCACCTGGAACAGGTCGTCGTCCTCGCCGACGACGCCCCCGAGAACTTCCGTACGTGGAAGGACTTCCTGTCGAGCGGTACGGAGGTGAGCGCGGCCGACGTCGCCTCGCGGGCAGGGGCGGTGGACCCGTCCTCGCCCTCCGACATCATCTTCACCTCGGGCACCACCGGCCGCCCGAAGGGCGCCGTCATCACGCACGAGCAGACGCTGCGCTGCTACGACGTGTGGAGCGAACTCGCGGGCCTGCGCGAGGGCGACCGCTACCTCATCGTCAACCCGTTCTTCCACACCTTCGGCTACAAGGCGGGCATCATCGCCTGCCTGACCCGCGGCGCGACGATGGTGCCGCAGCCGGTCTTCAACGTGGACACGGTGCTCGCCAACATCGCCGCGGAACGCATCTCGGTGCTGCCCGGCCCGCCGACCCTGCACCAGTCGCTCCTGGACCACCCGGCACGCGGCCAGCACGACCTCTCGGCGCTGCGGCTCGTGGTGACCGGCGCGGCGGTGGTCCCGCTGCAGCTCGTGGAACGGCTCCGGACGGAACTCCACATCGGCACCGTCCTCACCGCGTACGGGCTCTCCGAGGCCAGCGGCATCGTCACGATGTGCCGCCGGGGCGACCCGGCGGAGGTCATCGCGGAGACCTCGGGCCGCGCGATCCCCGACACGGAGGTACGGGTGGTCTCCCCGGCGGGCGACGTCCTGCCCCCCGGCCGGCCCGGCGAGGTCCTGGTCCGCGGCCACCACGTCATGAGCGGCTACTTCGAGGACCCGCAGGAGACGAAGAAGTCCATCACCCCGGACGGCTGGCTGCGCACGGGCGACGTGGGCGTGCTCGACGAGGAGGGCAACCTGCGGATCACCGACCGCATCAAGGACATGTTCATCGTCGGCGGCTTCAACGCGTACCCCGCCGAAATAGAGCAACTCCTCGGCCTGCACCCGGATGTGGCCGACGTGGCGGTCATCGGCGTCCCCGACGCCCGCCTCGGCGAGGTCGGCAAGGCGTACGTGGTGCGGCGCCCCGGCGCGGTCGCCACCGGGGACGACCTGATCGCCTGGTCGCGCCGCGAGATGGCGAACTACAAGGTGCCGCGGGCGGTCGAATTCGTGGGGGAGCTGCCCCGGAACGCGAGCGGGAAGGTGGTCAAGGGGGAGCTGCGGGGGGTGTGAGAGGCGGCGCCCCTCGCGCCCCGGTCCCCCTTTGTGCGAGGCCCGCCCACGGCACGGTTCCGGCGCTGCGCGTGCGCGGTTCCCGTGGTCGGGGGAGCATGGTCGAGGGGTGTCGAGGGGGGAAAGCGCGCCAGGAAAGGCAGAGAACCCCATGCAGCCAGCACTCACGCCCGCCGTGCTCGCCGGACTCCGCAAGCCGCGCCCCTACCCGGCCGTGTCCGTGGTGCTGCCCACCCACCGACGGCAGCCGGACAACGCGCAGGACGCCCTCCGCCTCGACAACCTCGTCGCGGAGGCCGCACGGCAACTGGAGGCCGACCCGGCCGTCACCCGCGCCCGCGCCGAGGACGTGCTTGGACGGCTGCGCTCCGCCGTGGTCGAGCTGGACCCCGGGCAGGCCCGAGAGGGGCTCGTGCTGTTCGCGGCGCCCGGTGAGCAGCAGACGTGGGTGCTGTGCCGGGACGTACCGGAGCGGGTGGTGCTCGGCGACACGTTCCTCACCCGCAACCTGGTGGCCGCCGACGCCGCACTGCGCCCGTACCGCGTCCTGACCGTCGCCGCCGACCGCGTCGCCCTGTGGGACGGCCAGGGCGACGACCTCACCGCGCACGACGACCACGGGTTCCCGCGCACGCGGAGCCTGGAGGACCCGGACGTCGAGCGGAAGGAACAGGTCGGCGACATCCCGAGCGCGTACCGGGACGAGCGGACCCGCCAGTTCTTCCGCGAGGCCGGCACCGCGCTCGCCGAGCTCGCGGCCGCCGAAGCCCGCCCGCTGTACGTCATCGGCGAACCCGCCGCGCTCACCCTGCTCGCCGAGGTGGGCTCCGCGGTCCGCGCCGGCGTCCAGATCCCGCACGGAGGCCTCGGCCACGCCTCCGCCACCGCGGTCGCCCAGGCCGTCGCCCCGGCCCGCGCCGAAACCGCCGAGCGCGCCGCCGCGGCCGCCCACGACAAACTGGACGCGGCCCGCGGCCACAAGACGTACGCCGCGGGCCTGGACGAGGTGTGGCACGCGGCGACCAGCGGCCGCGTCGAACTCCTCGTGGTCGAGGAGCACTTCCGCGCCTCGGTACGCGTCGGCGAGGACCACCTCACCCCGTCCGAACCCGGCGACCTCGACGCGGTCCACGACATCGTGGACGACGTGGTGGAGAGCGTCCTGGAGACGGGCGGCGAGGTCACGTTCGTGCCCGACGGGTCGCTGGGGGAGGGCGTGGGGATCGCGGCGGGGTTGCGGTACTAGCGGTACTAAGGGGGCGTCTCGGGGAGAGGGGCC
>NZ_JAAAHS010000573.1 GCF_009908195.1 Streptomyces boluensis
GTCCCCGTAACCCAGCTCCTCGCCGTCGGCGATACGGAACATCTCGCGGACCAGGTCGAGGCCGGTGACCTCTTCGGTGACCGCACACTCATCCGCACCCGAATCCGCTCCCTCTGCGCTCACCACAACCACAGCCCGATTCATACAGATATGCGCGCAAAATACACAGGCAAGGCAATTGCCGGGAAGCGTAAGCGAGTTCGGCGCGTTCCGGTGAGGGTGGGGTGGGCGATTGACCGGGGCACCGGAGAGGCGCGCCTATCCTGGCTGGACCCGTCCCTTTCGCACGTACGCACGAGGAGCACCGCACATGGCCTCCGCACCGATCGCCGTCGTCACCGGAGCAAGCAGCGGGATCGGCGCCGCCACCGCGCGGCAGCTGGCCGCAGCCGGATACCGGGTGGTGCTGACCGCCCGCCGCAAGGACCGGATCGAGGCGGTCGCGGCGGAGATCGTCGAGGCGGGCCACGAGGCGATGGCGTACGAACTCGATGTCACGGACCGCGCGGCCGTGGACACCTTCGCCACGGCGTTCCGGAAGATCGCGGTCCTGGTCAACAACGCGGGTGGCGCGCTGGGCGCGGACCCCGTGGCCACGGGTGACCCGGCGGACTGGCGCCAGATGTACGAGGTCAACGTGATCGGCGTGCTGAACCTGACGCAGGCGCTGTTGCCCGCGCTGATCGCGAGCGGGGACGGCACGGTCGTCGTCCTGTCCTCCACCGCGGGCCACGCCAGTTACGAGGGCGGGGCCGGCTATGTCGCCGCGAAGAACGGCGCACGGGTGCTCGCCGAGACGTTGCGCCTGGAGATCGTCGGGCAGCCGGTGCGGGTCATCGAGATCGCGCCCGGCATGGTCAAGACGGAGGAGTTCGCCACGACCCGCTTCCGAGGCGACACGGAGAAGGCGGCGAAGGTGTACGCGGGCGTGGCCGAGCCGCTGAGCGCGGACGATGTCGCCGAGACGGTGACGTGGGCCGTCACCCGTCCCCCGCATGTGAACGTGGACCTGCTCGTCGTACGCCCGCGCGCGCAGGCCTCCAACTCCAAGGTGCACAGGGAGCTTCCGTGACGAGCGCCTCGAGCACCGCGTCCGACACGGCTCAGAGATCGCCCGCGCACCCCTCCGACGAGCGGCGCAGCGCAGCCGTAGGGCGTGCGGGCGAGGTCCTGCAGACGTACACGTCCTCGCCCGAGGCCCGGCGGCGTGGGCCGAGTGAGACTCTGCAGCGCGTCATCGCGGACCTGATGCACTGGTGCGACGACAGTCGGCGCGACTTCGACCGTGCCCTGGAAGCCGCGCGCGACCTGCACGCACGGGAACGCGCCGGTGCCTGAAGAACCCGCCCCCACAGCGAGCACCCCCACGGGCGGGACCCCCGATCCCCTCCGGGAGGCCGACCGGGAGGCCGAGCAGCGTCGGCTCGTGCAGGAGAAGAAGAACGAGCGAATGGTGTGGTGGTACCTCGCGTACTTCCTCTTCGGCATCCACCTGGTCGCCTTCGTGATGATCTACGCGGTCACCCACGCCAAGTGACCGGGCCCGCGCCCCCGTTCGCGGTACCCGGCCACTCAACCGGCAACGGAGTCCAGGTACTCCTGGAAGGCGGTGTACTCGTCCAGGGCCTCGCTCAGGTGCCGGTCGCTGATGTGGAGGGCCTTGATGTCGCTGGTCGGGTTCCGTTGCGGGAGGACTTCGTCGTACGTCTCCTCGCGCCACTCGATCTCCTCGCGGATCGTGTCACCGAGGAGATCGGTGGCGTAGGTCAGCAGGGGGCTCATCCGGGCATAGGAACCTTCGCCCGGGGTGGGGCTGCATGACCAGACGGCGTCCGGGTGGGCGCGGCGGACGGTTTCTCCCAGGTACCAGACGGCGACCGACATGAACGGGTCCTCGTGCGCGGCGTCGGCTTCCTCGTAGCCGGCGTACCGGCTGAGCAGGACGTCTTCGAGCCGGTCGAGGGAGGCGGGAGTGAAGTCCCACGTCCCCCCAGTGGCCTGCCGCCAGGCGGGAAAGGCGTTCTCCTGGGCGGTGAGCCACTGGTTGAGGCGGGGGTTGTCACGCCACTGAGGTGAGGTCACATTCACGCTCGGGAGCGTACGACCCGCCACTGACAACCGGTAACGACCCTGCAGAGCAGCCGAGTTGGGGGCCGACCGCAGGTGGTCAGCCCTTCACGCACACCACCTGCTTGAGCTTCGCGACCACCTGGACCAGGTCGCGCTGCTGGTCGATGACCTGCTCGATCGGCTTGTACGCGCCGGGGATCTCGTCCACGACGCCGGAGTCCTTGCGGCACTCCACGCCCCGCGTCTGCTCCTCCAGGTCCTTCGTGGAGAAGCGCCGCTTGGCGGCGCCACGGCTCATGCGGCGGCCGGCGCCGTGCGAGGCCGAGTTGAAGGACTTCTCGTTGCCGAGGCCCTTCACGATGTACGAGCCGGTGCCCATGGAGCCCGGGATGATGCCGTAGTCCCCGCTGCCCGCGCGGATCGCGCCCTTGCGGGTGACGAGCAGGTCCATGCCCTCGTACCGCTCCTCCGCCACGTAGTTGTGGTGGCAGGAGATGACCGGCTCGAAGGTCGGCTTCGCCTTCTTGAACTCCTTGCGGACGACGTCCTGGAAAAGCCCCATCATGATCGCGCGGTTGAACTTCGCGTACTCCTGCGCCCAGAAGAGGTCGTTCCGGTACGCCGCCATCTGCGGGGTGTCCGCGACGAAGACCGCCAGGTCGCGGTCGACCAGGCCCTGGTTGTGCGGCAGCTTCTGGGCCACGCCGATGTGGTGCTCGGCGAGCTCCTTGCCGATGTTCCGCGAGCCGGAGTGCAGCATCAGCCAGACCGAGCCGGAGTCGTCGAGGCAGAACTCGATGAAGTGGTTGCCGCCGCCGAGCGTGCCCATCTGCTTGGTGGCCCGCTCCTGGCGGAACTTGACCGCGTCCGCGATCCCGCCGAAGCGCGTCCAGAAGTCGTCCCAGCCGGCCGTCGGGAATCCGTGCAGCCGGCCCGGATGCACCGCGTCGTCATGCATGCCGCGGCCCACCGGAATCGTCTGCTCGATCTTCGACCGCAGCCGCGACAGATCGCCCGGAAGGTCGTTGGCGGTGAGCGAAGTCTTGACCGCGGACATGCCGCAGCCGATGTCGACGCCGACCGCCGCCGGGCAGACCGCGCCGTGCATGGCGATGACCGAACCGACCGTCGCGCCCTTGCCGTAATGCACGTCGGGCATGACGGCAAGTCCCTTGATCCAAGGGAGAGTTGCGACGTTCTGCAGCTGCTGGAGGGCACCGTCCTCGACGGACGACGGGTCCGCCCACATCCGGATGGGTACCTTCGCGCCCGGAACCTCTACATACGACATGACTTCCTCTATCCCCCGAAATCCGAAATGCCTGACCGCCGGTGAGCGGTACGGAAC
>NZ_JAAAHS010000574.1 GCF_009908195.1 Streptomyces boluensis
TGGCGGGGGTGCTGCGTATCCACTTCAGCGACCGGGACTTCCGGTACGTGCAACTGGCGAGGACGGCCGACCCGATGTGGGAGGCGTTCCTCGGGCTCCATGTGCTCAACACGCCCCCCGGCTGCCTGCCCGCGCGCCTCCGTCCCTGGCGCAGGCGCGCGGCGGAGCGGATGCGGCAGGGCGAACTCCGTACGACCTGCCGCCTGTTGCTGGACCTGGCGCCCGTCGACGCCGCCTACTTCCCCGACTTCCTGACCCCAGCAGAGTCCGAGGAGGGCCTGACCGAAGCGGTACGGGCGCTGCGCGCAACCCCCGCGTCCCGCGTGGCCAAGGAGCTGCGCGAGGCGGCACGGCACCGGCCGCTGCCCGCCTGGACCCGCAGGCTCGCCGCCGGCGACCGGGCCCTGCTCGACCGGGTCGCCGACGCGGTCCTACGGTTCCACGCGGAGCTGATCGCCCCGGACTGGAGCGAAGTCGAGGCCTTTGTCGCCGCCGGCTGGGAGGAGCGGGTCGAGGCCCTCGACGGCGGCATCGTCGGCGTCCTGGACACGTTCGCGCCGTTCGCGTGGCGGGACCCGGTGCTCAGCACGTCCTATCCGGTCGACGCCGATCTGCACCTGCGCGGCCGTGGCGTACGGCTTGTCCCGTCGTACTTCGGCTACATCGCGCCCATCGCCATCGCCGACCCCAACCTGCCGCCGGTCGTGGTGTATCCGGTCGGTGAGCGGAGCTCGGGGTGCGATCGGCCCGGCGTGCGGCACGCGGGCGCGTTGGCGGCGCTGCTCGGGGCGGGGCGCGGCCGGGTGCTCGGCGCGCTGACCGTCACGCACACCACGGGCGCCGTCGCCGCCCGCCTCGGTATGCCCGCCTCCACGGTCAGCGGCCACCTGAAAGTGCTGCGGGACGCGGGACTCGTGGCTAGCGAGCGCAAGGGACCGCACGTGCTGCACCGCCTCACGGGGCGCGGGCGGCACCTCCTCGACGGCTGACCGGCGCGGCACGGTGGCGGCCGGCTGCCACCGGTGCGCGGGCGGCCGTGCGGGCGAGCCTCAGCGGCGCGTGCGCGCGGCCTTCGCCTCCCGCGGCGGCGGGACGAACTGCAGCTCCAACGCAGCCGGGGGAGCGGCGACTCCGGGGCCTCCGGCCGTCACCCAGGCGATCAGTTCCTCCGTGCAGTCGTCGTCCATGGCGAAGCCGATCCAGGTGGCCTTGCCGCCCGCCCGCCCGCCTGCCGCCCGGCCGTCGAGGGCTGTACGACGACGACGTTGGCCTGGTGGCACGGCCCGAGGCAGTCCGAGACGCGCACGGCGACCCGGCCGTCCGAGTCGGCGGCGGCCGCGCGCAGCCGGTCGAGCTGCCAGTCGTGGTCGATGCCCGGGTACTTGCGCGGATTGCCGCAGCGGCACCCCCGGCACACGATCAACGTGCAGGGCCGCGAGGCCGCCGCACCGACCCGGAACGTACGCCGCGGGCTGCCGCCGGACACCGTGTTGCCGTTCACTTCGGGGTCGAGCTTCGGGGCTGTGTGGGCGGAGCCTCTCTTGGCACCGACCCGTGGATCCGTATGCGTACCCCCTGATCTCATCAGAGCCGGGTGCGGGCGCGGCCGCCGGGTCGGCCCGTGGACGGGCCGCCACTGCGGTCGTGCGTTCGAGTGGGGACAAGTCGACCGCGTGAGCGGAGAGTTGCCGGCCGATGGGGGGCGTGGGGGCCGTGGGCAGGCTGCGCGCGACGGGGCTTCGGGGACGAGAGGAGTGCGGGACTCGGTGGGGTTGAGCCCTGCGGTTCGCTCGGTCTGATTGAACCAATCGAAACGGCCAGCGGGGTATTCCAGATGGAGGGGAGTCGCCTGCCTCGGGATGGTGCACCCGAACCTAGGCACCTTCAGGCACGGTGACGAGAGCCCCGGCGTCCGCGCGGCGCCGCGTTCGGCGGCGTCAACTTCGGTGAGGACGCGGGCGCGGTCCTGATGCCGATGCCGGGCATGGACATCAAGCAAGCACCTGGTGGGCCACCCCTTCGAGCCCGTCACCGCGCCCTACGGCAGGCACCACGCAGGGGCCGCACTCCAGCACGGAGTGCGGCCCCTGAACCGATCTGATCGAAGTCGTGCCCTACGGTGCCTGCCCCGCCGTGCGACTGCGCCACGGGCACTTAAGGGAACTTTCGTGGCCCGCCGGTCAGTCGAGGCACATTCCCGCGGCGCGGTACACGTACTTCCCCGAGGCCCAGCCCTTTACGCCGGTGGTGTTGTTGATGACGTACACGCAACCACCCGACTTTTTCTGTGCCTTGAATCTGTGCGATTTATGCAGCACACCGCGGGCTGTGGACTTCGACGACGGGTGCGAACGGATCTTCACCGCACTCGTACCGTGTACTGCCCAGGGACCGGGCCCGGTGCAGTAACTACTCGTGGAAGCGGGGGTCGCAGTCGGCATGGTGGCATGTGCGGCGGACGCGGCGACGAAGGGAAACGCTAGGGCCCCCAGGACGGACGCGGTAACGGCTATACGGGAAGTGCGCATTGGGAACCTGACCTCGTGAAGCGGAAGCGGATGTCCAGAAACTGGCCGCACTTTTCGGTGCTGGCCGTGTCCAAGAGTCAGGAGAATTCGCAGTTTGGTGAGGCCGGATGATTGCTTTACGATGCGCCCCCGCTTCGAGGCAGTTCTGTTAGCCCTCACGTCTTCGGGCTCGGTGGGCTCCCGCCCTCGGGTGCGTGATCGGCCCTCGTGCCTGTTGGGTAAGCTGAACAAAGTAATGTCACGGCGGCCGAACTCCACTCCCTATGACCTGTGAAGAGATTTTCCCTGCGGCTCCTCCGAGCCGCCTGACCGAGCTGGAGCAGCGCCTCGGCGCCAAGCTCCCTGATGCTTACCGCGCCTACTTGGGCACTCAGGACGGCGGTGCGCTGGCTGGCTACAACAACGTCGGCATCGAGGTCATCTTCGGAGTCGGCGAGGTCCCCAGGTGGGCGAGCCTCTGGCGTTCTCTGGATTCATCGGGGGACGTGATTCCCGAAGGCTGCATTCCAGTGGGCGCGGATGGAGGTGGCGGTTTGTTCCTGCTGGCCGTGACCGGTGAGGATCGTGGTGCCGTCTGGTACCAGAGCAGCGAACTGGAAGAGGACGATTCGGGTGTGGTCTTCCCAGTGGTCCGCGATCGACTCGCAGGCACCTGGGGGGAGTTCCTGTCGTCGATCGGGCCGCTCGAGGATCGGCGTACTTAGAGGGCTCTGTACTGAGAGCAGGAAACCCGGGCTCCTGACCAGGTAGTACGGCAGGGGCGCCTGCGGAGACGGGCACGCTCGACGACCCTCAACCGGCCAAGGCAGCCTGGGCGATGGCCCCGCCCTGACGACGGCAGTGATAGCGTCCCGGGCCATGCCCGCCCCC
>NZ_JAAAHS010000575.1 GCF_009908195.1 Streptomyces boluensis
GGGGGTGTGCGGGGTTCGGGCGCGGGTCTGGGTCGTGCCCCGAAGGGGCGCGGGGAACTGCGCGACCAGCCACAGCCGGCTCGCGGATGAAAACGGCGCGCAATCCAGCGAAGCGACTACGCGCGGGGCTTGAGGCCGAGCTTGAGGCGGGCCTCGTCCGGGCCGACGACGCGGGCGCCGATGGACTCGGTGATCTGCACGGCGCGCTCTACGAGTTGGGCGTTGGTGGCCTTGTTGCCCTTGCCCAGGTAGAGGTTGTCCTCCAGGCCGACGCGGACATGCCCGCCGAGCAGGATCGACTGGGCGACCCACGGCATCTGCATACGGCCGATGGCGAAGCTGGCCCACTGGGCGTTCTCGGGCAGCATGTTGACCATCGACTGCAGGACGCCCGGGTCGGCGGGCGCGCCCCACGGGATGCCCATGCAGAGCTGGAAGACGGTCGGGTCGTCGAGCAGGCCCTCTTCACGCAGCTGCTTGGCGAACCACAGGTGACCGGTGTCGAAGATCTCCAACTCGGGCCGTACGCCGAGCTCCTGGATGCGCTTGGCACCGGCGCGGAGCATGTCGGGGGTGGAGACGTAGAGGTTGTCGCCGAAGTTGAGGGAGCCGCAGTCCAGGGTGCAGATGTCGGGGAGCAGCTCGTCGACGTGCGGCAGCCGGTCGAGGCCGCCGACGAGGTCCGTACCGGGCAGCTCGCCGAGCTGCTTCAGCGGCTCGTCGGGGTCGACGACCAGGTCGCCGCCCATGCCCGCGGTGAGGTTGATGATGACATCGGTGCCGGTCTCCTTGATCCGCTCGACCGTCTCGCGGTACAGGCGCGGGTCGCGCGAGGGGGCGCCGGTCTCGGGGTCCCGTACGTGGATGTGCACGGCGGCCGCACCGGCCTCGGCGGCCTCCACCGCGGAGCGGGCGATCTGCTCCGGCGTGACGGGTACGTGCGGGCTCTTACGGACGGTGTCGCCGGCGCCGGTCAGCGCGGCCGTGATGATGACGTCCTGGTTCATGGGCATGCGGAACTCCTTTGCTTCACAAGGGATATGACGGTGTGTTACGAGGTGTGTGGCGCGGCCCGTCGTGGGTGCGGAGCGGCCCACGCGGGTGCGGCGCGGTCCACCGCGGGTGTGGCCCACCGCTACCGGTGCGCGGCTCAGTGCGCCGCGAGCGTGGTGTCGACGTGGGCGAGCAGGGCGCGCTGCATGTCGTCCGCGCTGGTGCCGGGCTCCCCCGGCGTGGTCGCGAGGACCTGGGAGGCGAGGCCGTCGATGAGGGCTGTCAGGGTGAGCGCTGCGGCCTCCGGGTCGACCGGGCGGAAGGTGCCTTCGGCGACGCCCCGGCGGATCACATCGGCCACGGTCGCCCGCCACTGCCGGTAGTACTCCACATGCAGTCCGCCGACCACGGTGGAGCGGGCGGCCTCCGCCCACAGGTCGAGCCAGACGCTCCACTGGCGCCGCCGCTGCCGGGTGTGCGGGGTCTGCAACTCGATCAACTGCCGTAGCTCGTCCGCCACATCGGCCGCTTCGGCGGTGCGTGCGGCGCGGCGGGCGGTGTCCTCGTCCATGCACCAGCGCACGGCCGCTTCGAGCAGGTCGTCGCGGCCCGGGAAGTGGTAGTGGATGGCGGCGGTACTGGTCTCGCAGGCCTCCGCGATGTCGGCCACGCGGACCGCGTGGAAGCCGCGTTCGGCGATCAGCCGGACCGTCTCCCGCACGATCTGCAACGGTCGGCCGCCCTCCGCCGGTGCCGCCGTGGCCGTACGCCGCGGTCGCACCGCGGCCCGCGCGCCGGACGAGGGCTCGCCGGACGAAGGTTCGCCGGAGCCGAGCAGCCAGGCCGCGTCGACGTCCCCGGTGTCCGCGACCCGGGCGAGCTCCGCCACGGTGAAGCGGCGGGCCCCGCTGAGCGAGCGGGACAGCTTCGACGGGTCCATGACGATGCGGCGCGCGAACTCGCGCTGGCTGACGCCGACGGCGACGATCACCTGGCGGACGCGCTCCGCCACTTCGCCGCCGGTGTCCCCGACGCGGCTTCCCGGTTCCTGCTGCATGGTCGACGACCGTACCCGCGTGTTGAGATAACCGCAACACACCCGTACGGGCCGTCTGCCTCTTTTCCCGTTCCCTATTGAGGTTTGAGGGTGGTTCCTGGTTGCGTTGCGATGATGACTGACTCATCAGTCGGGATACGCAACACTCCTCTGCGGCGGCCGAGCCCGCGCAGGCCCGCCACCACCAGGGTGAGCAGGGCGACGATGGAGAAGGAGAGCAGCAGGCCGTACAGCGGGCGGTCCGCGAAGGCGGCTCCGCCGAGCCTGCCGACGGCCACGCTGAGCAGCGCCCAGACGCTCGCCCCGATCGCGTCGAACAGCACGAAGCGCCGCAGCGGGTAGCGCACGCCGCCGGTACTGAGGCCGGTGACCACGCGCCCGCCCGGTATGTACCGCCCGGCCATGATCAGCAGAGCACCGTGCCGGGCCACCAGGGAGTGCGCGGCGGCGAGGCGGCGGCGCCCCTTGCCGCCGCGCAGCAGCAGCCCGGTCAGGCGGGGGCCCGCGCGCCGCCCCACTCCGTACCCTCCCAGGTCACCGGCGAGCGCGCCGGTGGCGGCGAGCAGGGTGAGCAGTGCGAGGCGGCCCGGGTCGGCGCCGATCAGGACGGCCGCGGCGACGACCGTGGTCTCGCTCGGCATGAACGGGAGCAGCGCGTCGAGGGCCGCCGTGCCGAAGATGACCAGCCACAGCCAGGGCGAGTCGAGGAGCCCTTGCAGGAACGTCACATAGGGGTTGAGCCAGTCAGCCATGGCGCCTCGGCCGGTTTTGGAACACCGACTCCTGCGCCGCCGCCGCGAGTACGCGGCGGTCGACTCCGGGGCCGGTGCTGGCCAGTGGTGCGTGCGCCCTGATCCGTACGGTGAGCCCGTCGGCTCTGGCCACCCGGTGCAGCGACGGTACGAAGCCGTCGTCGCCCAGGAACCCGGCGACCGTGCTCGGCGTGCCGTGCTGGACGTAGTCGAGGGTCACCGGACGCACGGGCACGCGCGCGTCGACGGCGGCCTGGAAGAGGGCGCGCCGGAAGGTGCCGCCCGCGGCCGTGCACCAGGTGGTGCCCTGCGGGAAGACGGCGACGGTACGGCCCGCGGCGAGGAACTCCCGTACCCGGTCGACCGCTTGGGGCAGTGCGCGCAGGCTGCCCCGGTCGATGAAGCAGGTGTCGATACGGCGGGCGAGCGGTCCGACCACGGGCCAGCGGCCCACCTCCCGCTTGGCGACGAGCGCGACCGGTTCGCAAGCGAGCAGCGCGACCACGTCGAGCCATGAGATGTGGTTGGCGACGACGAGGGTGCCGTGAGTGCTGGGTGTGCCGGGGGTGCCGGGGGTAC
>NZ_JAAAHS010000576.1 GCF_009908195.1 Streptomyces boluensis
CGGGCTGCGGTTCGCGTACTGGCTTCGGCTGCTGCGGCATCGGTTCCGGTTCCGGTTGTGCCGTCGTGCGGGCGCGGCGCGGGAGTTCGGTGGGTTCGGGCATGGGTACGGGTGCGAGCGGCGGGGGCGGTACGGGCAGCGCGGGCGGCTCCGGCGGCTGTTCCGGGAGGGGGCGTAGGCCCGGGTGCGGGGCTTCCAGGAGCTCCTTCGGGACGAAGACGACCGCCGTGATGCCGCCGTAGACCGAGCGGCGCAGGGTGACCTCCAGGCGCTGGCGTTCCGCGAGGCGGTTGACCACGAACAGGCCGAGCTGGCGGGAGTCGAGGAGGTCGACGTCCGCGGCGTGGATCTTCTCGTTGGCCGTGGCGAGCGCCTCGTCGCCCATGCCGAGGCCGCGGTCCTCGATCTCCAGGACCGCACCGGCGCCGACCTCCTCGCCACGGACCACCACGGCGGTGTGCGGCGGCGAGAACCGTGCGGCGTTCTCCGTGAGTTCGGCCATCAGGTGGACCAGGTCGGCCACCGCCGTGCCCGCGAGGCGCAGGTCGGGGATGTCGTGCAGCTGGACCCGGTCGATGTCGGCGGTCTCGGCGATCCCCGCGCGTACCGCGTCGATCAGCGGGACCGGATTGCGCCAGGCGCGGCCGGGTGCCGAGCCGGAGAGGATGAGGAGCGACTCGGCGTGCCGGCGCATCCGGGTCGTCAAGTGGTCGAGGCGGAACAGGTCTTCGAGGTCCGTGGGGTTCTCGGTGCGGCGCTCCATCGTGTCGAGGAGTTCCAGTTGCCGGTGGAGCAGGACCTGGCTGCGCCGGGCGAGGCTGACGTACACGCCCGAGACGCCGGTCAGTACGGCCGCGCGGCCCGCGACGGCGCGCAGGGCGGCGCGCTGCACGGTGGTGAGGGCCGCGCCGACCTGCCCGACCTCGTCGCGGATGGGGGTGCGGGCGAGCGGCGCCTCGGTGTCGAGATCCACCGCCTCGCCGTTGTGGATGCGGCGCATCGCGCCCGGCAGGCGGGTGGCGGCGAGGTCGAGGGCGCGGTTGCGCAGTCCGGTGAGGTCGCCGACGAGGCCGCGGCCGATGCGTACGGAGAGGATCAGCGCGAGCACCACACCGAACAGGCCGAGGATCACCGCGAGGCCCGAACTGCCCAGGGTGGCAAGGGAGTACGGCTCCGCTCCGGCGGCCGCGCGAACGGTGCTCCGCTCGGCCCGGTCGAGCCCGGTCAGGGTCTGCGCGGCGGCGGACTGCCAGCTTCCGGCCGGTACGGCGGTGGCGGCCCCGTCGGTTCCGGCGTCGAGGACCGCGTCCTGGGCGGTGCTCAGCTCGGCGGCGTCGGTGGAGTCGAGGACCTGGCGGTAGGCGGCGGCGTCCCTCGGGGTCAGGTCCGGGGCGGCGCTCCGGGTGAGGCCGCGCTGGAGGGCGACGTCGCCGACGAAGCTGCGGTACCGCGCCTCGGTCATGGAACCTTCGGCCTGCGCGGCTCCGTACACCGCGTCCTGGCGGCTCAACGCCTCGCGGGCGCGGGCCAGTTCGAGTACGACGCGGGTGTCGGTCGCCGCGCCGTCCGGGTCGGCCCGGTCGTTGCGGTCGGCGCGGGCGAGCGCGGAGCGGACGGCGAAGGCGCGGTCGACGGCGGTGTCGTAGCCGGCGAGCGCGGCCGCGGGGCTGTCCGCGTCCCGTCCGGCGGGCGCGGCGGCGCTCTTGAGCAGCCGTTGGATGCGGTCGGGCAGGGACGCGTCGATCCTGGCGATGTCGGTGCTGCTGGACCGGACGCCCGCGCGCAGCGCCGCCGCGGCCTTGTCCGTACGGGACTTGGCAGCGTCGTAGCCGGCGTCGCCGCCTCGACCGGAACGGTGCTTCAGGGCGGCGGCGCGTTCCTCCTGCACGGCGTGGGTGAAGTCCGAGACGGGCTGTACGAGCGCCGAGTTGACCTGCTTCAGCTGCTCGGCGGCCGAGATCTGGGTCGCGGTGGTGACCGCCGCGTGGCCCCAGAGCGCCATCAGGGAGACCACCGGCACGGTCAGCAGGGTGACGACCTTGGCTCTGATCGACTTGGGGCGCAGCCGTTCGGGCAGCGGAAGGCGTACGGGCATGGCGGGGTGTCTCCTCGGCGGCACGCTTTTCGGTGCGGTCGGCGGTGCGCTTTCGGCACGCTTTTCGGTGCGGACGCGCCGGGCCCGGGGTCGGGCTCCGGGTTCAGGTGGGCTCCGGTTCGGCTCCGGCTCAGGTCGCCGGGAGTTCCACCTCGTGCAGCGGCCGGGCCGCGGCCTCGCTCTCGGCGCGCTCCCGCGCCGTCGGTGACAGGGCGACGAAGGCGCAGGTCAGGAAGAGGAACGAGCCGAGTACGACGGCGAGCGGCAGGATGAACGCGGGTGCGCTGGCGCCCGCCAGGGGTGCGGTGCTCGTCCGTACGGAGACGGAGACCGCGGCCATGCCGGTGTAGTGCATGGAGCTCACGGCGAGGCCCATCACCAGCGCGGCGCCCGCGGCGATCACCGGGCCGCGCACGGCGAGCGCGGCCCACAGGGCGGCGGACGCGGCGACGACGGCGATGACGACGGACGCGGCGACGAGGCGCGGGTCGTAGGCGAGGCTGCCGTTGAGTTCCACTGCGGCCATGCCGATGTAGTGCATCGCGGCCACGCCGAGGCCGGTGCCGAGACCGCCGAGGAGTACGGAGCGGACCCGCGAGCCCCCGTACCCGGCGATGAACACGCCCGCGCCGACCACCACGATGGCGACGGCGAGGCTCAGCAGGGTGAGCGGGATGTCGTAGCGGATCGCGGTGCCGTCGACCGTGAAGCCGAGCATCGCGACGAAGTGCATCGTCCAGATCCCGGCGCCGATCGCGGCGGACGCGGTGAGCAGCCAGTTCCGCTTGGCCCGCCCCCGGGCGGCCAACGCCCTCACGGTGCAGCGCAGTCCAAGCGCTGCCCCCACCACGGCCATGACGTACGACAGGACTGGAGTGATCCAGCCACCGTCCATGTGCTGCATGTGACCCACGGATTTCCTCTCGCTCTGCGCGGTCGGCCCCCCGGTCGGGACGGGACGCTAACACGCAGTGGATCTCCGCACACGGCCCGGAAATCCGGGCCCCAACAAGGATTACCGACCAGTAAGGCCCGAGTTCAAGGGGCTTGAGGGGCAAGGGAAATCGGCCGGGCCCAAACCCGTTGCGACTCTTGTCACGCCACGCCTCGGGGCGCTTCGGACATACAGGGCCAGGGTCGATACGGGGCCGTTGCGGACATCTCGGACGAGCGTTTTCGGCCAGGGGTAGGGGAGTTGGTCGAAGTTCGGTGGAGATTCGGTGGGTGCGATGGGTGCGATGAGGGGGGCGATGGGTGCGGCGGGAGCGGTGGGTGTGGT
>NZ_JAAAHS010000577.1 GCF_009908195.1 Streptomyces boluensis
GTATGGGTGGGAGGAGAACCGGAGAGCCTCGCGAGGGCGCGGCAGCGCTGCTCTCGCCCCGCGCAGCGGCGAGCACCCCACGCGCGCTGCCGTTATCACTCAGGTACCTCGGAGAGCCGCCATGACCGAAGCAATCGGCGCCGTCGAAGCAGACCGCGCCCTCAAGTCGAAGCACCGCAAGATGTGGGCCCTCGGTGACTACGCGGCGGTGGCCGCCCAGCTGATCCCGAGCCTCGGCCCGCTGCTCGTGGAGGCCTGCGGCGTGCGCGCGGGGACCCGCGTACTGGACATCGCCGCCGGTACGGGCAACGCCGCGATCCCGGCCGCCGCGACCGGGGCGGAGGTGGTGGCCGTCGACCTGACGCCGGAGCTGTTCGAGGCGGGCCGCAGGCTCGCGGCGGAGCGGGGCGCCGCTGTGGACTGGCGGGAGGGCGACGCGGAGGCGCTGCCGTTCGACGACGCCACGTTCGACACGGTGCTGTCCTGCGTCGGGATCATGTTCGCCCCGCATCACCAGGCGGCGGCGGACGAGCTGGTCCGCGTCTGCCGGCCGGGCGGCACGGTCGGGGTGCTCAGCTGGACCCCGGAGGGGTTCATCGGTGAGCTGTTCGCGACGATGAAGCCGTACGCCCCCGCTCCCCCGCCGGGCGCGCAGCCCCCGCCGCTGTGGGGCCGGGGCGACCACGTCCGCGAACTCCTTGGCGACCGCGTGACCGACCTCGACGTATGGACCGGCACGCTCCATGTCGACCGGTTCGTCGAGCCCACGCAGTTCCGCGACTTCTTCAAGGCCAACTACGGCCCGACCATCGCCGTCTACCGCGGCCTCGCGGACGACCCGACCCGTACGGCGGCCCTGGACAACGCCCTCGACGCCCTGGCTCAGCGCCACCTGACGGCGTCGGCGGGCGGGATGGACTGGGAGTATCTGGTGGTCACGGGGCGGCGGGTCGGTTAGACACCGGTGGGACCTGTCCGGCGGATCGGCGGAAAACTAGGCTGCGTCGATGGACCGACGTACGGACATGCCCGAGGCCCCCGCCCCGGGCGCTGACCCCGTCCCGTTGGCCGGCCCCGGGCAGGCGAACGATGCCGGGCAGGCCAACCACTACGACAGCTTCGCCGAGGCGTACACGGCGGAGAACGAGAACAACCTGATCAACGCGTACTACGAGCGGCCCGCGATGACCGCCCTCGCGGGCGAGGTGACCGGCCACCGGATCCTGGACGCCGGATGCGGTTCGGGCCCGCTGTCGGCCGCGCTGCGCGACCGCGGCGCCGAGGTCACCGGTATCGACTCCAGCGCCGCGATGCTGGCGCTGGCGCGACGACGGCTTGGCGCGGACGCGGATCTGCGTCTGGGTGACCTGCGCGAGCCGTTGCCGTTCGCCGACGGCGCGTTCGACGGCGTGGTCGCGTCGCTCGTCCTGCACTACCTGGAGGACTGGGGGCCGACGCTGGCCGAGTTCCGGCGCGTGCTCAGGCCCGGCGGCCGGTTGATCGTGTCGGTGGACCACCCGTTCGTGGCCTACACGATCCAGGAGCCTCGGCCCGACTACTACGCGACCACCAGCTATGCCTTCGAGTGGGAGTTCAACGGGCAGCGCGTCCCGATGAAGTTCTGGCGCAAGCCCTTGCACGCGATGACCGACGCCTTCACCGGTGCCGGGTTCCGGCTCGCCACCATCAGCGAACCGCAGCCCGACCCGGCGGCCCGTGAGCTGTTCCCGGAGGAGTTCGCCGCCCTGTCGACCAGGACGAGCTTCCTCTTCTTCGCCCTGGAGGTCCCGCCGTCGGCGGCGTGAGCCCGGTTCGGCCGACGCCTCGCCCGGTGCACGCCGGGCAAGGCGTCGGCCGGGCAAGGCGTCGGCCGGTTTCCGGCTACTCGGCGTGCACCTCCCGCTCCCGCCGGGCGACCCGGACTCCCAGCGCTCCCACGGCAAGGAGCACCGCGACCGTACCGAGGGTGAAGGTCTCGAAGGTGGTCCGGGAGACGCCCCAGATGGCGGGGAAGTCGTAGTCGAGGCCGACCAGGGACTCCAATGTGCCGGGGAACAGGGCGCACCACGAGCCGACCAGGATCCAGGCGTACACCAGAGCCGCGCAGGTCATGAACCCCCGGTTGCCGAAGGGGACTTGGTAGGGGCGGGGCACCTCCGGGCGGCGCAGCCGAAGGAGGACCAGGGACGGGACGATGACGAGGTAGGACAGGAGCAGTGTGGTGACCGCGACGGTGAGGACCACCGCGAACACGGCGCCCGCGTCGCCGTCCGCGAGTTGCATCGCCGCGAGCATGAACACGGTGGCGACGACACCGGAGAGCAGGTTGGTGCGTACGGGCGTGCCGAGCCGGGGGTGGAAGGCGCCGAGGGAGCGGGAGAAGGAGCCGCCGTCGGCCGCGGCCATGGCCTGCATGCGGTCGCTGACGATCATCCAGGCGCTGCCCTGGGTGAGGAGCGCGAAGACGAACGCGACGGCGGTGAGCGTCAGGAGCGGTCCCGCCGCGGCGCCGTAGATGCCGAAGACATGGCGGGCGCCCTCCATGAAGCCGCCGATGCCGGTGACGTACTTGGCGGGGACGACGGCGAGGAGCGCGAGGACCGGGAGCAGGTAGCAGCAGGCGGCGACGGTCGCGGAGCGGCCGAGTGCGGCGGGTACGTCGCGCTGCGGGTCGTGCATCTCCTCGCCCGCGGCGTTGGGCGCTTCGAAGCCGACGTAGGCGAACAGCAGGATCGGCACCAGGGCGAGGAAGCCGGCGGTCGTCGGGGTGAAGTGGGCGTCGTCGAGGCCCCGGAAGCCGTGGGCGAAGCCGTAGAACAGGGCGGTCAGGGTGAACACGGCGAGGGCGAGGACCTTCACCGCGGCGCCGATGGTGGTGATCCACTTGCCGCGGCGCAGGGAGACGACGGCCGTGAGAATGGCGATCCACACGAAGAGGAGCTTGAACGTGTAGTCGGCGAACGTGCCGGAGCCGAGCGGGAAGACGAAGCCGTCCCAGGTCTCGGCGGCGAGGAAGACCAGGGAGCCGCCCAGCCAGATCGGGTTGGTCACCCAGTAGAAGAGTGTGGTGAGCGCGGCGGCCGAGCGGCCGAGGGCGAGTTTGACCCAGACGTACGGGCCGCCCTCCTGCGGGAACGCGGCGCCGGTCTCGGCGAACAGCAGGGCGTAGGGGACGAGGAAGAGGACGGCGATGGCCGCCGTCCAGGTGGCGGCCTCACCACCGCCGGTGGCGATCTGGCCGACGGTGTCGAAGGAGATGACCGCGGCGATGGCCAGGGCGGTGATGTCGAGTCGCTTCAGGCTGCGGCGCAGGCCTGGTGTGGAGTGC
>NZ_JAAAHS010000578.1 GCF_009908195.1 Streptomyces boluensis
GGGTGGGGTCGGGGACCTCGGCGACGGTGACCTTGCCGACGGACTCGATGACGGCTGCCTTCATTTCACGGCTCCTGGGTTCATGGCACGGTCCTTGACGTTTACGGCGAGCAGCCTCATTTCACGGCTCCCAGCGACAGGCCCTGGACCAGCTTGTCCTGGGCGGCGAATCCGGCGGCGAGCACCGGCAGGGAGATGACGAGGGACGCGGCGCACACCTTGGCCAGGAACAGGCCCTGGCTGGTGATGAAGCCGGTCAGGAAGACGGGTGCCGTCTGGGCGACCACGCCCGACAGGACCCGGGCGAAGAGGAGTTCGTTCCAGCTGAAGATGAAGCAGATCAGGGCGGTGGCCGCGATGCCCGGCAGGGCGATGGGGGCGACGACGCGGCCGAGCAGCGTGGGCAGCCGGGCCCCGTCGACGCGGGCGGCCTCGATGACGGCGACCGGTACCTCGGCGAGGAAGGACTGCATCATCCACACGGCGATCGGCAGGTTCATCGACGTATAGAGCAGGACGAGCAGCCAGATGTTGTCGAGCAGGCCGGTGTTCCTGGCGAAGAGATAGATCGGCAGGAGGCCCGCGACGACCGGGAGCATCTTCGTGGACAGGAAGAAGAACAGGACGTCGGTCCACTTCTTCACCGGCCGGATGGACAGGGCGTACGCGGCGGGTAGCGCGAGCAGCAGCACAAGCAGGGTGGAGGCGAGCGAGGCGACGGTCGAGTTGATCAGGGCGGGCCAGGGGCTCGCCCCGCCGTCGGCGCCGAAGAACTCGCGGTAGCCGTCGAGGGTGAGGGACGCGGCGACGGACGGCGGGTTGGTGGCGGCGTCCTGCTCGGAGTGGAAGGACGTCAGGACCATCCAGGCCAGCGGCAGCGCGAAGGCCAGACCGGCGAGCCAGGCGACGACGCCGAGGCCCGAACGGCGTATGCGTACAGGGGAGTTCATGCGCGGGACGCCTCCTCGCGGAACAGGGACGACACCACGCGCAGCGCGAACGTCGCGATGACCAGGGAGCCGAGGACGACGAGGACACCGGCCGCGGACGCGAGGCCGTTCTCGTGCGCCTGGTAGAAGGACTGGTAGACGGTGTAGGGCAGGTTGGCGGTGCCCAGGCCGCCGGAGGTGATCGTGAAGACCGCGTCGAAGTTCTGCACGATGTGGATCGAGCCGAGCAGGGCGCCGAGTTCGAGGTAGCGGCGCAGGTGCGGCACGGTCATATGGCGGAAGATCTGCCAGTTGGACGCGCCGTCGATCCTGGCGGCCTCCAGGAGTTCGGGGGACCGGCTCTGCAGCCCGGCGAGCAGGATCAGCATCATGAACGGCGTCCACTGCCAGATCAGCGAGGCCTCGACGGCGAGCAGCGGGGTGCTCGACACCCAGTCCGGCTGCGGCCCGCCCACAAGCCCCAACAGGCCGTTGAACAAGCCGTATTCGGGGTTGTAGAGCACATGCTTCCAGAGCAGCGCGGCGGCCACCGGCACCAGGAGGAACGGTGCGATCAGGAGCGTACGGACGAGGCCGCGGCCGCGGAAGGGGCGGTCGAGCAGCAGCGCGAGGCCGAGTCCGAGCACCAGGCTCACCAGGACGACGGTCGCGGTGAGCAGCACCGTGGTGAGCACCGAGCGGCGCAGGTCCGGGTCGGTGAGCACCTCGGCGTAGTTGCCGAACCCGGCGAAGCCGCGGGCCTCGGGATAGAGGGCGTTCCAGTCGAGGAACGAGATCACCAGCGTTGCCACGAACGGCAGTTGGGTGACCGCGACCATGAAGACAAGGGCGGGCAGCAGCGGTGCCCGGGTGGCCCAGGCGCGCAGCCGGCCCGGGGGAGTGGCGGCGCGCGGCACGCTCGCCGCGCGGCTTGCGACGGTGGTGGTCATCGGCCCTCGTACTCCTCGGAGATCTGCTCGGCGAGCCGCTGCGACTTCGCCAGGGCGCTGTCCACGGACTGGCGGCCCGCGATGGCCGCGCTGATCTCCTGCGCGACCTTGGTGCCGAGATCGGTGAACTCGGGGATGCCGACGAACTGGATGCCGGGCGCGGGCCGCGGCTGCACGCCCGGATCGCGCGGCCTGGCCTCGGCGATGGCACGCCGCGTCACGTCCTGGAAGGCGGCGGCCTGTTCGCGGTACTCGGGGATCTCGTACGTGGAAGCCCGTTTGCCCGCCGGTACGTCGGCCCAGCCGAAGGTCTCGCCGACGAGCCGCTCGTACTCCTTGCTGGACGCCCAGGAGATGAACTTCCAGGCCTTGTCCGGGTTGGGCGAGGCGTTCTGCAGCCCCCAGGCCCAGGTGTAGAGCCAGCCGGCGGACTCCGTCCGCTCGACCGGTGCGGGCACGTATCCGATCTTGCCCTTGACCGGGGACTTCGCGGCCTCCAGGGAACCGGCGGCGGCCGTGGCGTCGTACCACATGGCGGTCTTGGACTGGGTGAGGTTGTTGAGGCACTCCGCGTACCCGGACTGGGCGGCGCCCGACTGGCCGTGTTCGCGGACAAGGCGGACGTAGAACCGGGTGGCGTCCTTGAAGCCCTTGTCGTCGAGCCGGGCCGTCCAGTCCTTGTCGAACCAGGTGCCGCCGAAGGTGTTCACCACACTCGTCAGCGGCGCCATCAGCTCGCCCCAACCGGGCAGCCCGCGCAGGCAGATGCCCTTCATGCCGGGCTCGGCGGCGTCGGCCTTCGCGGCGAGTGCGGCGACCTGCTTCCAGGTGGGCCGCGCGGGCATGGTCAGGCCGTGCTTCTCGAACACGTCCTCGCGGTACATCAGGAAGGACGACTCGCCGTAGAAGGGCTGCCCGTACAGCTTGCCGTCGTCACCGGTCAGGGACTGGCGCATCGGGGGCAGGATGTCGCCCTGGTCGAAGCGGGCGTCCTTCCGTGCATACGGGCCGAGTTCGCGCAGCCAGCCGTTCCTGGCGTAGATCGGTATCTCGTAGTTGCTGAGCGTCGCGACGTCGTACTGGCCCGCCTGGTTGGCGAAGTCCTGGCTGATCTTGTCGCGGACGTCGTTCTCCGGCAGCACCGTGAAGTTCACCTTGATGCCGGTCTTCCTGGTGAAGTGCGCGGCGGTGAGCTTCTGCAGCTCCATCATCTGCGGGTTGTTGACCATCAGTACGTCGATGGAGTCACCGGAGCCGGTCCCGCCGGCTCCGGTCCAGCAGCCGGAGAGCAACAGCGTGCCTGCGGCGGCCATGGCGAGCGACGCGCGGAGCCTCCGTGGGCTCCGTCGGCTCCGTCGGCTCTGGGTTCGCATGAACCTGTCTCTTATACACCTCTGACGCTGCCGGCGAGAATCTAAGTGTAGAACCTGGTGGTCGCCGGAT
>NZ_JAAAHS010000579.1 GCF_009908195.1 Streptomyces boluensis
CCGCGCCCCCTCACCCCCGATGCACGACCCGTCCCGCCGTCATCGTCAACACGACCGGTGCCTCGCCCAGTTCGTCGGCGGGGGCCGTGACCGGGTCGACCGCGAAGGCCGTCAGGTCCGCGCGGTAACCCGGCGCGATCCGTCCGGCGACGTCCTGCTCGCCCACCGCGAGCGCGGCGTGCGAGGTGTAACCCTCGAGCGCCATCAGGCCGGTGAGTGCCTGACCGGCCAGGACCGGGGTGATGTCCGGGCGGCCCGGCAGCCGCCGGAGGCGGGCGGTGGCGAGCACCTCGCGGGGGTCGTAGTGCGCGATCGGCCAGTCCGAGCCGAGGACGAGGGTCGCGCCCGCGTCCCGCAGGTCGCGGCAGCGCCAGGCCCGCCCGGCCCGCTCCTCGCCGACCCGCTTCGACCACTCGTCGGTGTGGTCGGCGCGGGTGTACGCGGTGTGCGTGGGCTGCATCGACGCGGTGACGCCGAGCCGGGCGAAGCGCTCCAACTGGCCGGTGGGCACGGTCTCGATGTGCTCGATACGGTGCCGGCCGTGCTGCCCCGGATCGTCGAGCAGCTCGACGGTGTCGAGCACGTGCCGGACGGCCGCGTCCCCGATGGCGTGCGTGGTCGTCCGCACTCCGGCCCGCGCGAGGTGGTGCACGGCGGCGGTGTACGCGGCCGGGTCCGGCCAGAATGCCTCCGTGCCCTGACCGTGGCAGTCGGCGTGCTCCAGCCAGGCCGTACCGCCCTCGACGGTGCCGTCCATGAAGAACTTCACGCCGCCCACCCGCCAGTGCGCGCCCCGCGAGCGCTGCAGCGCGACGAGGTGGTCGAGCTCGGCCGGGTCGGTACCCGGCATGCACCACGGGGCGATCCGCAGCCGCATCGGGAGCGGTCCCGCTTCTTCCTCGCAGCCGGTCAACAGGTCCAGTACGCCGACGCCTTGGAGATCCATGACATGCGCGCCGGTGAGCCCGGTGGCCGCCATGTCGGTTAGGAGCTTGAGCAGCCGGGCGCGGCGCGCGGACGGGTCCTCGCGCGGCAGCACCGGCTCCATCAGGTCCATCGCGGCGGGCTCGACGAGGTGCCCGGTGGGCCGTCCGTCCGGCGCGCACACCACCTCCGCCCGCTGCGCGAACCGCCGCGGCCCGTCGATCCCGGCGGCCGCGAGGGCAGGCCCGCTGGCCAGCGCGGAGTGCCCGTCGTAGAGCCGCAGGAACGCGGGTACGCCGCCGAGCGCCGGGTCGATCAGGTCGTGCTGGACGGGCCTGCCGCCGAAGACGTTGTGGTCAAGGCCGTGGCCGAGCACCCAGGCGCCGGGTCCGGCCGCGCGGGCCGCGTCCGCGAGGGTGCCGCGCAGCGCGTCCAGGTCGCGGCAGCCGGACAGGTCGAGCCCGGTGGCCATCTCCAGGCCGAGCACGGGGTGGCTGTGCCCGTCGACGAGGCCCGGCGTGAGCGTGGCGCCGCCCAGGTCGACGACCTCGGTGTGCGCACCGCGCCAGTCCCGTACGTCACGCTCGTCGCCGACCGCGACGATGTGGCCGTCCCGTACCGCGACGGCGGTCGCCGTCGGGCGTTCGGGGTCGAGGGTGCGGACATGGGCGCCGGTCAGGACGGTGTCGGCGACGGCGGTCAGGGGGCGGTCGGTCGGCTGGGGCACAGCGGTCTTCCTCGGTTCGGGACGGGGGCGTTGGTGGTCGAAGGGCGCGTCAGGCCGACGCGGCGTCGGCGGCCGCGCGTGGGCCGCCGGACGCGTCCGGCTCGTCGTCCCGGGAGCCCTCAGGGGAGTCGTCATCGGACTCCTCCGGCGGCTCCGCCGCGAATGTCTCGTACACCGCGGGCCTGGTGCGGCGGATGCGCAGGGCGGCGACGACGCCGACGGCGAAGGCGGCGGGGACGGTGAG
Source organism: Streptomyces boluensis (assembly GCF_009908195.1). Lineage (GTDB taxonomy): Bacteria > Actinomycetota > Actinomycetes > Streptomycetales > Streptomycetaceae > Streptomyces > Streptomyces boluensis. The sequence goes on from NZ_JAAAHS010000579.1 coordinate 1,896, forward strand.
GACGAGCGCCGCGTTGGTGGCGAACGGTGCCGCGGTCATCAGGTCGATCTTGCTGATCACCAGCCACAGCGCACCGGCCATCAGGGCGGTGGCGACGAGCGGCACGATCGCGGTGCGCCAGCGGCCCTCGTTGTGCGGGAAGCTCCGGAAGAAGCGGAACACGGCGATGGCGGTGATCGCCTGGAGCGCCAACAGGCCGATCATTCCTGGGGTGTTCATCCAGATGAGCAGCTGTTGGTACGGGTCGGCGCCGGCCAGTACGAAGCCCGTGACGACCACCAGGGCGAGGACGCTCTGCGCGAGGCCCGCGATGTACGGGGAGCGGTGCCGGGGGTGCACCTTGCCGAGGGCGGCGGGCAGCACGCCTTCCTGGGCGAGGGAGAGTCCGTAGCGGTTGATCGCGTTGTGGAAGGCCAGTTGGGAGGCGATGATGCTGGTCACGATGAAGATGTGCATGAGCGCGGCGGCCCAGCCGCCGACGTAGTGCGTGGTCGCCGTGAAGAACAGGCCGAGCGGGTCGTCGGCGACGGCCTTCATGACGTGGGCGCTGCCGAAGGCCTGGATGACGATCCACACGCTGAACGCGTAGAACAGGCCGAGGAAGCCGACCGCGATGAACGTCGCGCGCGGAATGGTGCGCGCCGGGTCGCGGGCCTCGCGGCGGTAGATGGCGGTGGACTCGAAACCGGTGAACGCGGCGAAGGCGAAGGCGAGTACGGCGCCGGTGCCGGGCACCAGGACGTTGTCCGGCGCGAAGGAGTCGAGGGCGAGCCCCTCGGCGCCGCCGTCGAGCAGCACTCCGCCGGCGAGTAGCGCGAGGATGCCGGTCTCCGCGAGCAGCAGCACGCCGAGGACCTTCGCGCCGAACTCGATGCTGCGGTAGCCGAGGAACCAGATCACGAAGACGCCCGCGAGCGCGATGACGGGCCAGGGCACATCGATCCCCCACAGCGCCCGCAGCGCGTCCTGGGTGCCGGTGGCGAGGAGCCCGTACACACCGATCTGCATGCCGTTGTACGCGAACAGGGCGAGGGTGGCCGCCCCGAAACCGGCGGGGCGGCCGAGGCCGCGGGTGATGAAGGCGTAGAAGCCGCCGCCGTTGCGGACGTGCCGGGTCATCGTGGTGAACCCGACGGCGAAGAGGGCGAGGGTGGCGCCGGCGAGGAGATAGCCGACGGGGGCGCCGATGCCGCCGATGGCGATGGCGAGCGGTGCCACTCCCGCCATCACGGTCAGCGGGGCGGCGGCGGAGACGACGAAGAAGGCGATGTCGGCGACGCCGAGGCGGGCCCGGCGGAGCCCGGGTGAGCCACCGCTCGGTACGACGCCTTCGGGTGCCCCCGTACGGGGCGCGGACTCAGCGGTCATGGCGCTCGGCCCTTCTGTGGAGAGGGGAGGAGTGGGGAGGGGCG
>NZ_JAAAHS010000058.1 GCF_009908195.1 Streptomyces boluensis
GGTCAAGGAGGTCGTGGCCACCGAGGTGTCCCGCGCCAACACCTGCCCGTACTGCGTGGATGTGCACCAGGCGACCCTGCAGACCCTGCCGCCCGCGCGGGCCGGTACGACCGACGCTGTCGGCGCCTGGGCCCGCACCAGCGGGCTGCGCCCCGAGGCCGGGAGCGACCCGGCCGCTGTACCGTTCCCGGCCGAGCACGCGCCCGAGATCTACGGGGTGGCCGTCGTCTTCCACTACATCAACCGCATGGTGCACCTGTTCCTCGCCGCCTCCCCAGTGCCGGAGCAGGCGCCCGGCTTCCTGCGCGGCACGATTCTGCGTACGGCGGCCAAGGCGATGCGGCCCGCTTCCGGTGCGCCGCTGCAGCCGGGGGTCTCCCTCGACCTGCTGCCCGAGGCGCCGCTGCCCGCCGGGCTCGACTGGGCGCGCGGCAACCTGCCGGTGGCCCAGGCGCTCGGCCGGGCTGTCGCGGCGGTGACGGACAGCGCCCGCTGGGTGCCTCCGTCGGTACGGGAGTTGCTCGACGGACGCCTCGCGGAGTGGGACGGCACCCCGCCGCCGGGGCCCGGCCGGGCCTGGGTGGAGGAGGCGGTCACGGACCTGCCGGACGCCGACCGGCCCGCAGCGCGTCTCGCGCTCCTGACCGCGTTCACCCCGTACCAGGTGCTCGACGCGGACATCGCGGCGTTCCGCGAACGGCACGCTGGGGACCAGGAGTTGATCGAGCTGACCTCGTGGGCGGCGCTGTCCGCTGCGCTGTGCGTGGGAGGACGGTTCGCCGTGCCCTCGCCTGCGGCGCTCTGACGACAGGGCAGCCCAGGGCCCCGCTCCGTCACGTAGGTGGACGGAGCGGGGCCCTGGGTTCGGCCGGGCGGGGTCAACCGCGGTTTCGTCGGGCACGCGGGACCTGACCGCCGGGCCTCGGGTGACGCACCCGCAGCGGGCCGAGCGCGCGGGGTGCGGTGAGGTCGTCACGGGCGCCGCTCGCCTCCGCGGACCCGCCGGGCTCGACCGGCGGGGAGGCCGCCGCTCCCCCGGCGGCCTCCCCTGTCACGGCCGGCTCGCCGGCGCCGGACCGTGCGGTGGGACGGCCCGCGCCGGGCCCGTCCGTACCGGCGGCGTTCTCGTCGGCTCCGGCCCCGCCGCCGGCCTTGTCACCGTGGCGCGGGCCGCGGTCGGGCCGGACGTCCGGGGTCTGCGTCGCGCCGGGCCGGACGTCCGGGGTCTGCGTCGCGCCGGGCCGCTCGTCGCTCCCGGCGCCCGGCGCGTCCTCGGCACCCGGCGTGTGGTCCCCTTCGCCGCCCTCGGGTCCGCTGCCGCCGTCCGTGGTGCGGTTCGTGGTGCGGTTCGTGCCGATGTCCTCGCCCCCCTCGCCCGTCTCGACCACCGCGATCAACCGCTCGACGTCCGCCATGCCCGCTGCGAAGGCATCCTCGTCGACGCGGTGCCCGCCCAGGCCCACCAGGTCGGCGAAGGCCGACTCCTGGGCCGCGAGCAGCGCCGCCCGGCCCTGGTTCCCGCGCTCGAGGAGCTCGTCCACCGCGGCCGAGCCGTCACCGGAGGGGTCGCGCAACTGCCGTGCCGCCTCGGCGAGTTCACCGGCGATCCGGTCGACGACGTCGGCCACCGCCTCGGGGTTCTGGGCGAAGATGTCGCTCCACAGCTTCGGGTCGCTGCCCGCGATCCGGGTCGTGTCCGCCACTCCCCCGGCACCCAGGGCGAGCACCTCGCCGGCCACATCCGTGAGCTGCGCCGCGAGCGCCGACGCGATCAGCTGCGGTACGTGGGAGACCGCGGCCACGGCCTCGTCGTGCTCCTCCGGTGCCAGGTCCCGGCGGACGCCGCCGCACAGCGCCACCAGTTCGGCGACGGCGTCCACCGCCTCGGGCTGCGAGGTCGGGTACGGGCACAGGATCCAGGGCCGCCCGACGAACAGGTCCTCATCGGCGGCGCCGGCGCCGGACTGCTCCCGGCCCGCCATGGGGTGGCCGGGGACGTACCCCATCAGGTCGCAGGCCCGCAGCTCCGCCTCGTTCCAGATGAGCTCCTTCACACCCGCCACGTCGGTGTAGGCGTAGCCCAGGGCGCGGGTCTGCGCGTCGTACAGGGCGTCCACGACGACGGCCGGCGGAGTGGCGATCACCACGACGTCGGCGGGCGGCGCATGGGGTGCCAACTCGCGGCCCGCGCCCATCAGTTGGGCCTGCATCAGGGCGTCGGTGTCGCAGTCCTCCAGGGCCACCTCGACACCGGCCCGGGTCAGGGCGAGGCCGATGGACGTACCGATCAGGCCGCAGCCGATGACGGTCACTCGGCGCAGGGACTTGCTGGTCATGATGTCTCCTCGGTGGGCTTCTGGCGCGGGTGTGCGGGGGCGGCGGGGTACCCGGTGGACGGTCGCGGTGCGCGGTGGGCGGCCCCTGGGTGTCGTACGGGCCGCTGTGCGGGGGACGGCCGCGGCTTCGGCGGTACGTCCTGGCCGTACGGCTCACCGCTCGGTGTCCGCGAACTGTCCGGCCTCGCGGCCCTCGCCGTGCGGGCCGCGGTAGGCCTGGGCGATGTCGAGCCACTGCTCGGCGTGCGTGCCGGTGGCCGTCAGGGCGAGGTCGTCGCGGTGCCGGCGGCGGGTCACCAGGAGGCAGAAGTCGTGCGCCGGGCCGCTGATGACCTGGTCGGTGTCCTCGGGGCCGACGGTCCACACCGCGCCGGACGGTGCGGTGAGCTCGTAGCGGAACTGGGCGGCCGGCGGGGTCAGGCCGTGCGCCTCGTAGCCGAAGTCGCGGGTCAGGGCGGCGAAGTTGACGAGGTGCAGCAGGCGGTCGGTGGGCTCCCTGCGTACGCCGAGGGCGTCGGCGATGTCCTGGCCGTGGCCGAAGAGTTCCATGATCCCGGCGCAGGCGAGGACGACCGGCGGCAGCGGGTTGACCAGCCACGGCACGACCTGCCCCTCAGGCACGGCGCCGAGCGCGTCCACCGACGCGTCGCCGAGGGCCCGGAAGCGGCCGAGGAGCTGCGGCGGCGGGAAGGCGTTGAACTGCTTGAGGGCGGCGTCGACGGCCCCGTCGAAGTCCGCTCCCGCGGAGGCGGTGATGGCCTTGAACTTCTCCGGCTCGGCGGCGGCGCTGCGGGCCAGTTCGAAGATGAACGTCAGGTGGGCGATCTGGTCGGCGACGGTCCAGCCGGGCGCCGGGGTGGCGGTGTTCCAGGCGGCGTCGTCGATGTCGGCGACCAGGCCGGCGACCTCGTCGATGTCGGCGGCAAGGTCCTTGAGCACGTCGTTCAGGGCGGTCATGGCGGTCTCCTCGGTCAACGGGGCGGTGGGTGGTGGCGGTTGGTCCCGTGCAGGGTTGGTCCTGTGAAGCAACTCAGTGGGCCGAAAAAAGGGGCCTGGCGGTGGCGTGGTGGAGTTGTGGGGCGGGGTGAGTTCCTTGAAGCAACTCACCGGTCCGAAAAAAGGCGGTCGTGTGCGTCAGGCCGCGTGGCCGGCGAGCGAGCGCACCTGGATGGAGTACGGCTCCAGGGCCTGGGCCAGGGCGTCCGGGATCAAGGACGGGGCCGTGGCGGTGTTCGGGCCGCGCATGCAGGCGATGCGCTGCTTGCCGCGGGCGATCAGGGTCTCGCCGCCGTCCTCGGTGAGCTTCACGTAGTCGAAGGTGAACTCCAGCTGGGTCTGGCCGAGTTCGGAGAGCCGCATCCGGATGGACAGCTCGTCGAAGGCGGTGATCTCGGCGAAGAACTCGCAGTCGACCTTCAGCGTGAACAGCTTCAGGTCGTCCTGGACCTCGGCGAGTACGGCTGGCGCCTTCTGCTTGAGGAACAGCTCGCGGCAACGGCCCTGCCAGCGCAGGTAGTTCACGTAGTAGACGTTGCCGACGAGGTTGGTCTCCTCGAAGCCGACGGTGTGGAGGTACTCGAAGTAGTCAGTCACGAGAACGCCTTTCGGTCCGGTGGGTTGTGTGGAGCAACTCAGGTGCCTGAAGGGCGCTCTGGTGGTTCCGCGCAGGGGGAAGCGCGGGACCACCAGAGCGAGTCGGGGAAGGTGCTACCTGCCGGCGAGCTGCAGCAGCGGCAGGACGTTCTTGCGTCCGGCGCGGGAGCCGTCCGGTGCGGGGGCTCCGTAGCTGACGCGGACGCCCTTGTCCTGGGCGGCCCGCACGATGTTGGGCACGGCACGTTCGGCTACGGCGGCGATGGTCATGGCCGGGTTGACCGTGAGGGCGCCGGGCACCGCGGATCCGTCGGTGACGAAGATGCCGGGGTGGCCGCGGAGTTCGTTGCGGTCGTCGAGGGCCGAGGTGTGCGGGTCGTCCCCCATGCGGCAGGAGGCGAGGGGGTGCACGGTGTAGGCGCCGATCAGGTCGTTGGTCCAGGGCATCACCTTGGCCAGGCCGTCCTTCTCCAGGATCTCCTTGACCTCGGCGTCGGACTGCATCCAGGCGCCCCAGGTGTTGGGCGTCGGGTCGTACGACAGGTTGCCCCGGCCGAGCATCTGCTGGGAGATGCGGTGCGCGTTACCGGTGGCGGGCGGGGGTCCGAAGACGCCTTCGTTGTCGTCCTCGATCATCGTGAAGATGGTGAGCCACGAGGTCCAGCGTTTGAGGATCTCCTTCTTCTCGGGGCCGAACCAGGTGGGTCCTGAGGCGTCCGGCACCTGGGCCAGGATCGTGCCGAGGCCCGGCGGGAAGTAGAGCTGTTCCAGGGAGTAGCGGGAGTATTCGGGCAGGGAGCCGTCGAGCCGGTCCCAGCTGGCGACGGTGGGGCCCTTGCCGATCGCGTTCGCGGCGTAGGCGAGTCCGTCCCCGCGGTCAAGGCCGAGGAGTTCGGCGGCCTTGTCCTCGTTGATGATGGCGGTGTTGAGGCGTTCGCCGTTGCCGGAGAAGTACCGGCCGACGGCGTGCGGCATGGTGCCGAGGTCGTCCTCGCTGCGCTGCAGGATGACCGGTGTCGCACCGGCTCCCGCGGCCATGACCACGACTTTCGCCTCGATGGTGCCGCTGCCGATGTGGACGCGGTAGTCGTCGTTGTCGACGACGTTGTAGTGCACCAGGTAGTCGCCGTCGGCGGTCCGGGATATCCGCTGCACCTCGTGCAGCGGGCGTATCCGGGCCCCGTGGGCGAGGGCGGCGGGCAGGTAGTTGAGGGTGAGGGACTGCTTCGCCTCGAAGCGGCATCCGGCCATCATGAAGTTGCAGTTGACGCACTTGGAGTTGTCGATGGCGGCCGGCAGGGGGTTGGCGGTGCGTCCGGCGTGGTCGCAGGCCGCGGCCCACAGTCCGCCGGCGTAACTGGCGTCGCTCCACTCCTGTTTGGTGATGTTGAGGGACTCGGCCACCCGGTCGTACCAGGGGTCGAGGGTGTCGCGGTTGATGGCGCCCGGCCACATCCGGCGGCCGATGCTGCCGTGCCGTTCGAAGACGAAGCGCGGCGCCCGCGGCATGGCCGCGAAGTAGACGACGCTGCCGCCGCCGACACAGTTGCCGCCGAGGATGCTCATGCCGTCGCCGACCGTGAAGTCGAAGGCCCTGGTGTAGGAGGAGCCGAGCTTGTAGTCGTGCTCGAACTCCTCGGTCCTGAGCCAGGGTCCGCGTTCCAGGATGGTCACCTTCGCGCCGCCCGCGGCGAGGTGGTAGGCGGTGATCGCGCCGCCGAAGCCACTGCCGATGACGAGCACGTCGGTGCGCTCGGCGGTGCTGCTCATGCTGGGCTCCCGGAAGGCGTCGTGTCGGGGTGCATGCGGGCGAGTTCACGGCCGTAGCCGAAGTCGGTGAAGCGCCACAGTCCGTCCGGGTCGGGCTTGCTGATGCCCAGCGCCGCGAGACCGGGGTGGCCGTCCTGAAGGGCCTGCTGCGTCGGCAGGTGCGCCGCCGAGTCGAAGGCCATGTTGCAGAACAGCGCGAGCATCACCCAGAAGTCCTTCTCCGGGTGGCCCGGCTTGGTGAGCCGCAGGACCAGCTCCGCCCGGTGCTCGTAGCCGAGTGCCACGAAGGGCGGTACGTCCGCGTCGAGTTCGAGCCCCTGCTCCTCGGCGTACGCCGTGGTGTGCTCGTTGAGCAGCCGCGCCAGGTCGTCCAGACCGTCGTGGATGCCGGTGGCGTCCCAGGCGAGCAGTTCGAGGGCGCCGGCCTGGACCGCGCCGCCGCCGGTGGCGACACCGGCGATCGCCCGGTCCTCGGGGCCGCGCTTCTCTCCCGGAATGATGGTGTCCGCGTACGCCTCGAGCGTCATGGTGCGGAACTCGCCGCTGAGCGCCACTTGCTCTTCGTGGTGACTCAACTCGTCCTCCATTCAGTCTGTTTGGAGCGGGGCGCCCTTGCGGCGTGAGAAAAAGTTAGGCCGCGCCCTGGTGTTCAAGCAACTGCCCTAAGTAGGCACGGGAACGGAATGAACCCCGCAGAGTCGACGCATCACCCGACAGGTGTTCTGTGGCCGATTTGATTCGCACTTAGGCTCCAACATCGGATCCATTCCTCAGCCGCACGTCACTTTCCTTCCGGAAAAGCGACAAGGCCTGCGGAAGTGCCTCTCGGTCTCATGCTTGGGGGAAACTTGAAAGGCTCCGAAGATTCCAGAGCTGTGCCGAAGCACTCCACGCACCTGGTGCGTATCGACACTCTGGTTCCCGCGGACTCACCGCGGCTGAATGGCATCGACAAGGCGCACGTGCGCCGGCTCGCCGCGGTGTACGCGGCGCTGCCGCCGATCCTCGTGCACCGGCCGACGCTGCGCGTGGTCGACGGCATGCACCGGGTCGACGCCGCGCGCCTGCGGGGGGACGAGACCGTCGAGGCGCAGTTCTTCGACGGCTCGGAAGACCAGGTGTTCCTGCGCTCGGTGACGGCGAACGTCACGCACGGGCTGCCGCTGTCGGTGGCCGAGCGGAAGACGGCGGCCGAGCGCATCCTCGCCTCGCACCCGAACCTGTCGGACCGCGCGGTCGCCACCTATGTGGGACTCGACGCGAAGACCGTCGCCTCGGTGCGGGTGTGTTCAGCCGTGGGTTCTCCCCCGCTGAACATGCGGACCGGGTCGGACGGCAAGGTGCATCCGCTGGACCGTACCGCGGAACGCATCCACGCGGCCGAGCTGATGATGCGCGACCCCGACATCCCGCTGCGCGCCGTGGTGCGCGAGACCGGCCTCTCCCTCGGCACCGCCCACGACGTGCGGCGCAGGCTGCAGCGCGGCGAGGGCCCGGTGCCGCCCAGCCGGCAGAGCGCCGTCGCGCGGGCCGCGCACCGGGAGCGCGCCGCGGCGCCGCAGCCCCGGGCGAAGGAGGCGTCCGCTCCCGCGCAAGGCCGCGCCGCCGCCGGAGCGGAGCCCACCGCCGGGCCCGCGCCCGCCGGCCCCGTCGCCCCGCAGTCGCCCCTCTCGCCCCGCTCGCGCGCACCTCTGGACGTGCTGCGCCGCCTCGCCAACGACCCGTCCCTGCGCCACTCGGAGGCGGGCCGGGACTTCATCCGCTGGTTCCACACCCACTTCATCGTCGACGAGGCCTGGCAGAAGCGCGCGGACGCCGTCCCCCCGCACGCCACCGAGTCGATCGCCGATCTCGCCCGGCACTGCTCGGACGCCTGGCGGCGCTTCGCCGACGACATGGCACGGCGAAAGCACGCGGAGACCGCCCAGTTCACCGAAATGCGACCCACTCAGCCAACTCAGCGTTGACGCCCCGCCCCGGGGAGATAGGGAGATACGGTGACCACGTCCACCATCGAACATGCCGTCCGCCGAGTGATCCGCTACATGCACGTGAACCTGGGGCAGGACCTCACGATCGATGACATGGCCCGCACCGCGATGTTCAGCAAGTTTCACTTCACCCGCTTCTTCCGGGAAGCGACGGGCACCTCTCCGGGACGTTTTCTTTCCGCGCTGAGAATTCAGGAAGCGAAAAGGCTTCTGCTGGAGACGGGTTTCAGCGTCGCCGACATCAGCAGCCAGGTGGGCTACAGCAGCGTGGGTACGTTCAGTTCCCGCTTCAAGGCGTGCGTGGGGCTCTCGCCGAGCGCCTACCGCGAACTCGGCGGCTCTGTACCGAAGTTCCCCATGGCCGCGGCGGCCGGCGCCACGAGCGTCGCGCAGAGCCTGACGCTGCGCGGCCGGGTGGTGTTCCCGCAGACCACGATTCCCGGCCCGGTCTTCGTCGGCCTGTTCCCCAGCTGCGTACGGCAGGGCCGCCCGGCGCGCTGGACGGTCCTGGACGGCCCCGGCACCTTCGAGCTGCGCAACACCCCCAACGGGACCTGGCACATCCTGGCCCACTCGGTGCCGTACGGCCACGAGGACGGCCTCTTCGGCCAGTCCGACCTCGAACTGTCCGTGGGCCGGGTCGGCCCGGTCACCGTACGGCCCGGCGCGCTCCTGAAGCCCGTCGAGATAGCCCTGCGCCCCCAGGACGTCCTGGACCCGCCGGTACTGCTCGCCCTCCTCGACGTCGAAGCCCCCGCCCGACAGCAACAGTGAGGGCCGGTCACGGAATTCCGTGACCGGCCCTCACTGTTGGGAACCTCCTCTATACGGCCCGCCCGGCACATCCCAGCCTGTCCGGCGCCTGAGGACGAGCCGGAGGCGACAATCAGCCCGTCCGGCGTTTGAGGACGAGGCCGCAGGCCGAAAGGGGGGTCCGGGGGCGCAGCCCCTGGTACCGAGCCCCGGACTACGGCACGGGATGCACCGACATGGGCAACCCCCCACGCATGCGCAGCGAAAGCATCGGCTCGGCAACCGCCGAATGCCCCGGCACGGTACGCAACTCCAGGTCCCGGGTGACCAGCGCCGCGACGAACACCGCCTCCATCATCCCCAGGTTGCTGCCGACGCAGAACCGCGGCCCCGCGCCGAACGGGATGTACGCGTACCGCGGCCGGTTGGCGACCCGCTGCGGGTCGAAGCGCTCGGGGTCGAAGCGCTCCGGGTCGTCCCAGTAGTCCCGGTTGCGGTGCAGGATGTACGGGCAGACGAGCACGTCGGCCTTGGCGGAGACGTGATAGCCGCCGACCTCGTCGTCGGCCTGCGCGACCCGGGGCAGCACCCACACCGGCGGGTAGAGCCGCATCGCCTCCTGCACCACCATGGTGGTGTACGTGAGTTGGTGCAGGTCCTCGAGCGCGGGGTTGCGGTCGCCGAGGACGCGTACGGCCTCCTCCCTGACCCGGGCCCGCGCCTCGGGGTTCACGTCGAGCAGGTGCAGCACCCAGCCGAGGGTGCTCGCCGTCGTCTCGTGCCCGGCGAGCAGCAGCGTGACGAGTTCCTCGCGCAGCCGTTGGCGGGCCGCTCCGGGGTCGGCCTCCTTGCGGGCCGCGAGGATCATCCGGGACAGCGCGTCGTCGGCGGGCTCGCCGTCGGCCATGCGCGCGGCACGGTCGGAGACCAACCGGTCGACCACGTCGTGGAGTTCCTGGCGGGCCTTGCGGAAGTCGCGCTGCATCCGGGTGGGCACCCACTGCGGCACCAGGCCCTGGGTGACCATCTCGAACATGGCCTGGTCCTGGACCGCCTCGAAGGAGTGCGCCACCGAGTCGTACGCGCTCAGGTCGCTGTCGAGCAGGGACCTGCCGAGTACGCCGAGGGTGAGGCCGGTGACCTCGTGCAGGACGTCGACGGGGTCACCGCCCTCGTGCCGGCGCAGCAGCGCGACCAGCTTGGCGGCCTCCTCGGCGACCGCGTCGGCCTGCTGGTTGATCCGGCCGGGCTTGAACGCGGGCTGTACGGCGCGGCGTTGGGCCCGCCACACCTCGCCCTCGGAGGTGAGCAGCCCGTCGCCGAGCACCCGCCGCGCCTCCACCAGGCCGATGCCCTTGTGGTAGTTGGCGGCGTTGTCGGCGAGGACGTGCTTGGCGTAGTCGGGGTGGTTGAAGATGTACAGCTTCTTGGGGCCCATGTTGACGCGGACCGCGTCTCCGAGGCCGGCGGCGTCCCGCATCAGGGCGAGCCGGTCCACCGCCAGCTTCTTCAGCAGTCCCGGCAGGGCGGTCGGCGGTGGCCCCGGCGGGTGCACCTTCATGCCGCCCTGCCTTCCGTTTGCTCGGCGGGCGCCTGCCGGAAGCGTCCGTTGTGGAAGAGGACGGCGTCCCGGTCGGGGCGCCGGGCGGCGGCGACCACCCGGCCGAGGAACACCGTGTGGTCACCGCCGTCGTACGACGCCCACTTCTCGCACTCGAAGTGGGCGGCCGCCTCGGCGATCAGGGGTGCGTCGGTCTTCTGCCCGGGCAGCCAGTCGACGGTGTCGAACTGGCCCGCGCCCGCTGGCCGTGACCGGCTGGCGAAGTGCCGGGCCACGGACTCCTGGCCGGTGCCGAGCACCGACACGGAGAACGTCGGCGCCGTCTCCAGCCTGCTGTGCATGGTCGCTTCCTTGGTGACGCAGAACAGCACCAGCGGCGGGTCGAGGGACACGGACGTGAACGAGTTCGCCGTCATGCCCCGGGGGGAGCCCCCACCGACGGTCACCACGGTGACCCCGGTGGGGAACGTCCCGAACGCGCCGCGCAGTTGCTTCCTGTCCTCCAGGTCGACGATCTCCGCGGACGGAGCGATCAGTAGGGTCATGACTGCCTCCCTGCGAGCGGCCGGTCCTCGGCCGCCGAGTAGGGCGCCAGCGCCCGTGCCAGCGCATCGGGGATGAGCGCGGGGACGGCGGACGACTCCGGACCACGCATGCAGGCGACGCGCTGCCCGCCCCGTGCCACCAGCGTCTCCTCGCCGTCCGCCGCGACCTTGACGTAGTCGAACGTGAGGTTGAGCTCGGTGTGGCCGGTGTCGGCCACCCGCATCCGGACGGACAGCTCGTCGAGGGCGACGACCTCGGCGAACAGCTCGCACTCCACCTGCAGCGTGAACAGGTTCAGCTCTCCCTGGGCGTCGGCGAGGGCGTCGGGTTCCAGGTGGCCGAGGAACAGCTCCCGGCAACGCCCTTGCCAGCTCAGGAAGTTCACGGGGTCGGCGGCGCCGCCGAAGTCGGTCTCGTCGAACGCGACCTGGTGCCGGTACTCGAAGTGGTCCGCCATGTCACCGGCTCCGTCCCGCCGGAGTCTTCGTACCGTCGGCGAGGACGGCGAAGACCACCGGTTCGAGCTGGTCGCGCAGCGCCGTGACGAAGGTGGCGATGCGCAGTTCGCCCGCGGTGAGGACCACCCAGTTCGCCCGGCCCGCGGGGGCCAGGGTCAGGGGTGCCCCGGCGGCGAGGCCGGCCTTCTTGAGGCACTCGACGGCGCTCCACACCCGGGTGGCGGCGGTGTCCGGCGCCTCCCCGGTCTGGCGGGCCACCTCGGCGGCGAGCGGGGCGTGCTCACCGAGCAGGCCCTGCCAGTCGTCCTCGGTACGGACGTTGACGGCCTCGGCGTCGCAGGCCACGGTCTGGCCTTCGGTGCCGGAGACCACGCCGAGGGTGATGCCCAGGGTGTGGGCCGCGGACAGCGCCCGCCCGTCGGCGAGTTCGGGGCGGCCGTCGGGCCGGTAGCGGATGTCGACGCTCTCGCCGATGGCCCGCTGGACGGCGGCGGCGGTGCCGGCCCGGCGTTCCTCGGTGGACTCGCCGGTGGAGGGTTCGACGGCGACCGAGAGGTGCGTGCCGAGTTCCTCCTCCAGGGTGCGTTCCAGGTAGGAGCCGAGCAGCGGTGCCACCCAGGGGCCCGAGCCGTCCGTCTTGCGCACGGCGTGCAGGGTCAGGCCCTCCCAGCGCTCCACGACGGTGCCTTCGGGGGTGCGGACCACCACGTCGTACACATACGTGTCGCCGTCGCGGTAGCGCTCGGTGGCGCAGTAGCGGAGCGTCTCGGGTGCGTCGGTGGAGGTGCCGAGCGGGTAGAGGCGCTCGATGCCGGAGGGCAGCAGGGTCGCGTCGGGCACGCACACCTGGTTGCCGTGCATCAGGGCGTCGCGCATGCCCGGGTCGGCGAGCAGCAGGTCGTTCGGCAGGAAGCCCGCGAACCAGCCGCTGGGCGCCTTGAGTTCGACGTCCGCGTCCACGTGCCGGGCGGCGGCCCGGTGGAAGTGGAGCAGCCGGTGGAAGCGGTCGCCCTGGAAGTTGACCCCGCCGTAGAGGTCGGTCGCCGGGTCGAGCGGCGCGGCCGGGACGTCCGCGCCGACCTGCTCGGGCGGTCCTTCGGGGATGGCGGTGTCGCCGTACAGGAGCCGGGCCCGGAAGTGTTCGGCGACGAAGCCGGTCTCCTCGGCGTGGATGGCCACGTCGACGGTGTCGGGTCCGGTGACGGCAGCGGCGATGCGGATACGGGTGGTGCCGCCGGGCGGTACGACGATGGGCCGCAGGAATTCGACGCCCTCCAGGGAGGGGGTGTTGTTCCAGCCGGTGGCGGCGTGCGCGACCTGGGTCATCGCCTCCATCCCGACGACGGCGGGAAGGAGCAGGTTGCCGTCGAGGAGGTGGTCGGCGAGGTAGGGGTCGGTGCCGGCGTTCAGCTCGACCTCGGTGACGAGTTCGACGCCGTGGTAGCGGACCAGCGGGGTGCCGGTGAAGCGGAGCAGCGGCAGTTGCGGCAGGTCGCGGCGTACGGTCTCGATGCCTTCGGTGCGGCCGCTGATGACGGCCACGACGGGGGCGTCGGGGTCGTTGATGAGGCGCAGCAGGATCTCCACGCCCTGGTCGGGTGAGACCGGGACGATGCCCTCGCGGGACAGCGTCTCGACGACGGAGAGCTTCTCGCCCATGCCGACGCCGGACCAGACGGACCATTCCATGCACACGGCACGGCAGTTCGGGTTGCTGCTCGCGACCTGTTCGGTGAGGTCGGCGAGCCACTCGTTGGCGGTGGCGTAGTGGGCCTCGCCGCGCAGGCCCGCGCGGCCGATGATGGAACCGAAGGTGACGAGCAGCTTCAGCTGGTCCTCGCCGACGGCGTCGAGGACGGTGCGCAGTCCGTCGACCTTCGGGGCGAAGGTGGAGCGGACGGTGTCCATGCCGAGGCTGGTGAGCGCGGCCGGTTCGTTGCGGCCCGCACCGTGCAACAGGGCGGTGACGGGGCCGAGTTCGGCGGTGAGCTCGGCGACGGCGGCGCGGACCCGGTCGGGGTCGGTGACGTCGGCGGCGGCGTAGTGCAGGGTGACGCCGCTGTCGGCCATGCGCTTCAGGTTGTCCGCGAGGTCGGTGTCCTTCGCGGGGTCGGAGCGGCCGAGTACGGCGAGCTTGGCGCCGCTGTCCTTGGCCACGGCGAGGGCGCACTCGGCGGTGATGCCCTTGCCGCCGCCGGTGACGAGGAGCACGTCGTCGGGGTTGAGGACGCGTTCGGTGCGTTCGGCGGCGACGGGCAGGGCTCGCAGGGTGGGTACGGTGCGCACGCCGCCCGCGTCGTAGTGGACCTCCGTGAACCGGGTGGTCGCGGCGACCTCGGCCACCACCTGCTCGACCGCGTCGTCCGACACCGGGGTGTGCACGATGGTGGTGCGCAGGTGCGATTCCTGGTGCAGGGTCTTGGCGAGCCCGGCCGCGCCGCGGCCCGACTGGACGAGGACGAAGCGGCGTTCGCGGTCGCCGGCGAGGGCTTCCTTGGCGCCGTTCAGGGCCTGCTCGATGTGGTCCTGCGGGCAGTCGGGTGCGAGCGCGACGAGGACGCCGGAGCCGACCTGCGCGTTCTCCAGGGCCTGCTTGAGGTCCTGGGCGAACGGGTGCGCGGCGTCGGCGAACAGCTGCCAGGAGCCGCCTGCCTGGCCGGGTGCGGCCGGGCCGATGGGCAGCACGTCGTGGTCGACGGAGAAGGCCCGCGCCCAGGCGGCCGCACCGGACACGAGGGCGGCGGCGCCGTCCCCGTCCTGGCTGGTCTCGGCCAACGACTCCAGGGCCTCGGCGAGTTGGGCCACGGTCGCGGTGGCGAAGTTGGTCGGTACGTGTGCGGTGGCGAGGCCCAGCTTGGTGGCGGCCTGGTTGACGATCTGCCCGACCGTGATGGAACTCATGTGCAGGTCGTCGAGGAGGCTGGAGTCGTCGTTGACCAACTCGGGCGGCAGCTCGGCCCGTTCGGCGACCAGGGCGCGCAGCACGTCGAGGACGGAGCCCCCGGCGGCACTGCCCGCGTCCGTGGCCTGCCCGCCTGCGTCGGCGGCCTGGTCGGAGGACGCGCGTACGGCGGCGGGCAGGTCGATCTGCGGGACAGTCTCGCAGGGGCTGGCGAAGAAGCTGAACTCGGCGCCGATCTCCAGGGGCCGGGTGAGCCGGTCCTGGAAGAGGCGCTCGTGTATCAGCGGAGCACCCAACACGTAGGCGGCGCCCACCACTTGGAGCAGTCCGCGCAGCGACTCGTCGTCGGTGTCGAGGGCGACGGCGGGCACGTCGGTGCTGGTCGAGGCGAGGTGCGAGAGCACCCGCCCCGGGCCGACCTCGACGAACAGGTCGACGTCCGCTGCGGCCTCCCGTACGGCCTGGGTGAACAGGACGGGGTCGGTGATCTGCTGGCGCAGGACCTTGGGCAGGTCGGCGTCCTCGGGGAGCTCCGCGCCGGTGACGGTGGAGATGACGCGGCGTTCCACGAGCCCGAACTCGGCGCCCTCCAGCCACTGGCCGAACGAGTCGGCGGCGGGTGCGACCAGAGGCGAGTGGAAGGCGTGCGACACGGCGAGCCTGGTGCAGTTGACGCCGCCCTGGGTGGCGCGGGCGGCGACGGTGTCGATGTCGTCGACGGGTCCGGCGACGACGGTCTGGGTCGGGCCGTTGTACCCGGCGATGACGACGGGCAGCCCGTCGGTGAGCGTCTTGACCTGCTCGGGTCCGGCGGCGAGCGACGCCATGGTGCCGGAGGCGCTGTGCTCGGCCATGGCGCGGCCGCGCACCCGGGCCGCGTCGAGCAGCGTGGGTCCGTCGAAGGCGCCCGCCCAGTGCAGGGCGGAGAGTTCACCGAGGCTGTGGCCGACGGCGACGTCGGCCTCGATGCCGAGCGCGTCCAGGACGCGCAGTGCGGCGGTGGAGCCGGTGACGATGCGGGGCTGCGCCACGTCGGTGGCGACCATGTCGCCGGTGGTGGGCAGGCCCGCCTTGCCGAAGACGTCGGCGGCCTCGGTGAAGCGCCGGCGCAGCGCGCCACCGCCGGTGGACTTGCCGGAGCCCTGGCCGGGGAAGAGGAAACCGATGCGGGCCTCGTCCTCGGCCTTGCCCAGGAAGGTGCGGCCGTCCTCGCCGAGGGAGCGGGTCTCCCCCGCGTCGACGGCGTCGAGCAGCTTGCGCAGGCGCAGTTCGGCGTCCTCGGGTGAGGTGACGACGACGGCGGCGCGGTAGGGCAGGTCGCGCAGTTCCTTCTGCAGCGTCGCGCCGAGGTCGCCGATCTGCGCGTAGCTCAACTTCGGTACGAAGTCGGCCACTTGGGAGATGCGGGCGCGCAGCGCCTCGGGTGAGTCGCCGTCCAGGAGGAGCAGTTCGCTGTCCTGGAGGGAGCCCGCGAGGGTGGTGGCACGGCGGCTGACGGGGGCGCGGCGCTTGCCGGACACCTCCTTGTCGAGGACGACGTGGGTGTTGATGCCGCCGAAGCCCATGGCGGTGATGCCGGCGCGGCGGGCCTGGTCCTTGGGCCAGGGCTCGGCCTTGCGCAGCACCCGCAGGTTGGCCGCCTCGTCGGTGAGGAGCTCGTGCGGGTCGACGCAGCCGATGGCGGGCGGCAGCATGCCGGAGTCGACGGCCATGGCGGCCTTGATGAGTCCGGCGACACCGGCGGCGGCCTTGGTGTGCCCGATCATGCCCTTGATGGAGCTGATGACGGCGCTGGGCGCGTCCGGGGCGGCGTCGGCGCGGGCGCCCATGATGGCCTTGAGTTCGGTGGCGTCGCCGACCTGGGTGCCGGTGCCGTGGCCCTCGAACAGCGGCACGGTGCCGATGCCGAACCCGGCCCGCTCGTAGGCCCGGCGCATCGCGAGCTGGTAGCCGCTGACCTCGGGCCGGGTGATGCCGCCCTGGCCGTCGGAGGCGATGCCCCAGCCGGCCACGCTGGCGTAGATGCGGTGTCCGGCGGCGAGGGCGTCCTCCTCGCGCATCAGGACGACCATGCCGCAGCCTTCGCCGGGCCAGAAGCCGTTGGAGCCGCGGTCGTAGAGCCGCATCTCCTTCTTGGCGAGGGCGCCGGTCTTGGCGAAGCCGATGATCTCGAACGGGTCGATGGACAGGTCGACGCCTCCGGCGACGGCGACGTCGAGGTCGCCGTTCTGCAGCGAGGTCGCGGCGGTGGTGACGGAGAGCAGCGACGAGGAGCAGGCGCCGTCGACGGTGTAGCCGCCGCCGTTGAGGTCGAAGTGGTTGCAGATCCGCCCGGCGATGGTGTTGGCGAGGCCGCCCGCGAGGGTGTCCTCGTCGATGGCCGGGAAGGGCTGCTTGTACGCCTCCTCGACCCCGGCGAGGAAGTCGGCGGTGCGGTTGTCGTCCCAGTCCTGCGACTTGAGCGCCCCGGCCAGGACCCTGCGGACGTACGGCCAGCGCAGCCGCATCACGTTGGCGCGGGAGAACTCGCCGGTGAGGGTGTTGCCGACGACGACGCCGGTGCGCTCCTTCGGCAGGCCCTCGCCGACCGGGAACCCGGCGTCGGCCAGGGCCCGGGTCGCGGTGTCGAGCGCGAGCCAGTGGGTGAGGTCGGTGGAGCGGTAGGTGGACCCCGCGATGCGGTGGGCGATGCGGTCGAACTCGTAGCCCTCGATGACGGCCGCGTTGCGGGCGTAGAAGCGGTCCGGGGTGGTGGGGTCCGCGTCGTAGTAGTCGTCCAGGTTCATCCGTACGTCGGGCAGGCGCCTGAAAGCCCGGCGGCCGGCCACCGCGTTCTCCCACAGCTCGCGTGGGGTGGTGGCGTCGGGATAGCGGCAGGCGATCCCGACGATCGCTATTCGGCTGCTCATACTGGCACCGCCACCTTCTTGTCGGCTTCCTTCTGCTCGGC
The DNA here is from genome assembly GCF_009908195.1 of Streptomyces boluensis. Classification (GTDB taxonomy): domain Bacteria; phylum Actinomycetota; class Actinomycetes; order Streptomycetales; family Streptomycetaceae; genus Streptomyces; species Streptomyces boluensis. The sequence goes on from NZ_JAAAHS010000058.1 coordinate 16,861, forward strand.
GGCCCGGACCGCGGCGCACTTGCCGTGGTTGCAGGTCCCGGCGGTGCACGGGTCGGCTCCCTTGTCACCGGCGGGCTTGTCCGCGGGCTTGTCGGAGACGGCCGCGAGGGGCGCGCCGTTCAGGACGGACCGGGCCTCCTCGGCGGCCTTGGCCTCGGCGGCGCGCTGCTTGTCCAGGTAGTTCAGGAGCCACAGGTAACCGCCGCGGATCAGGCAGACCAGGGCCGTGGCGAAGAAGATGCCGTACGCGATGCCGAGGCCGGTGAGGAGCCCGTACATCGCGGCCACACCGGCGCCGAAGGCGATCTGCGAGGAGCGCTTGGACGGCGAGGTGCCGGGGTCGGTGACCATGTAGTTGGTGAAGAGGATGAACGCGGTGCCGGTCATCATGCCGAGCGCCGAGGGGATGGCGGTGCCGAGCAGCAGACCACGGATGACGGCCTGCAGGACGAACCCGACGAGCCAGCCCGTGATCAGCCACATGCGGCCGGTCAGCTTGGCGTTGAGCATGGTGCCGAGCGTGATGATGACGGCGGGCAGCACCCAGTCGGCGGGGCCGTAGAGGTACTCGGTGAAGTGGTAGGGCGGCGCGATGCTCGCCCACGGGAACAGCACCAGGATGATCATGATGCCGAAGTTCGACGGGTTCATGTAGTGCCGCATGCGGCCCTTGAGCGGCGCGCGCAGCACCCACTTGGTGCCGACGGCGACGAGCACGCCGAACATCATGACCCAGACACGGTCGTTGACGTACGTGAGCATGTTGACCGCGAGGCCGGTGATGTGGGCCGGGTAGAGGAACTCCACCATGCCGCGCGGGCCGTTGCCCGCGTAGCGCGCCCGCCGGCCTTCGACCCGGGCGCTGATCGCCTCCAGGCTGATCTCCACCGTGTACGCGGTGGCGACGGCGATGAACGGCCACAGCCAGGGCTGTTCGAAGCCGAGGAACGTGTAGCCCGCGATGTTCAGGACGCTGATCGAGATGGCGAACCGGCGCAGTGCGGTGATGACCTTGTTGTCGTGGCGCGGCGGCGTCGGCGGCTTCTGCGCCTTGGCGGACTTGTCGGCCTTCTCCGGGCCTGCCGGTATCTGCTGGGTGGTGGTCGACACGGTCACTTCTCCTTGGCGTCGGCGCCGAGCTGGAGCGAGTGCCAGCCGGGGGTCAGCGAGAGGTCCTCGTTCTGCACCTGGCCGTCACGGTCCCGCCAGGTCAGGTGGACCTGTACGGGTCCGTCGGCCTCGCCGAGGCCGATGTGCAGGTCGGTGCTGCGTTTGCCGGAGTGGCCGCCGCCGCCGTCGACGCGCCCGATGCGGGTGGAGCCGTCGGAGAGGGTCACGGTGGCCTGGGCGCCGATCACGTCGGAGCCGGCCTTGTCCTTCAGCTTCAGGCCGAGGAACTTGCCGGGCTTCTCGCTCATGTTGCAGTAGAAGACCGGGGCGTCCCACTGGCGGGCCACGACCAGGTCGAGCTTGCCGTCGCCGTCGGCGTCACCGGTGGCGATGCCCCGGGTGGGCACCGGGACGTCCATGTCGAGGTCCTTGGCGAGGTTGCTGTAGCTCCCGTCGTGGTTCTTCACGAAGAACCGCAGCGACTGGTCGCCGCCCAGGTCGTCGCCCTCTTCCACGTTGGGCCAGAAGTACGGGTGCTTGGTGAGGCCGTCGTTGGCGGTGGCGAGTTCCTGAAGCTGTGCCCAACGGTTGCGCTTGCCCTTGACGAAGCCGGTGGCCTGGGTGATCTCCTGGTCACCGTTGTTGTCGAAGTCGCCCATCTTGGTGTCCCAACCCCAGCCGGACCAGGCGAGGTTGAGCGGCGCGGAGCGGTCCTCGTACGGGGCTTCGCCCTTCTGGAACCGCTTGCGCAGGTCGGCCTTGTTCTTCGCGGTGCCGAAGAAGGCGAAGTTGGACTCCTCGATACCGAACGAGGTGGTGATGTTGGAGACGAACGCGTCGTACAGGCCGTCGTTGTCGAGGTCACCGAAGTCGATGCCCATGCCCTTGAAGGAACTGCGGCCCAGCTCCTTGGACTTGGGGGTGGTCGCGGTGCGCTCGCCCTTGACCTCGGAGAACGCGAACTTGCCGGGCTTCGACTTGTTGTAGAGCAGCGCGGAGGTGCCGAAGTCGTGCGCGAGGTACACCTCGGGGCGCTGGTCGCCGTCCAGGTCGTTGGCGGAGACGGCGAGGGTCCAGCCGCTGTCGAGGCCTTCGGGCAGGACGTTCTTCTGCTCCTCGTAGCCGTTCTTCGTCCAGCGGAAGAAGTGGCCGCCGCCACCGTTCTCGGCGTGCGACAGGGAGTCGTTCATCTCCACGCCGCCGTCCTTGGACGGGTCGAGGACCGGGCTGTCCGGGAAGTAGTTGCCGATGTAGATGTCGTTGTGGCCGTCACCGTCGAAGTCGGCGACCGCGGCCGCGTTGGAGTTCCACAGCGGCCCGCTGTAGACCTCGCCGCCCGCGCCGGGCACCAGCTCGACGGGCTCGAAGCAGTCGGCGCCCAGGCTCGGCTTCTTGCCCTCGGCGGGCAGCTTCGACTGGAAGATCACCGGGGTGCGGCCCCAGTAGTAGACGAGCAGGTCGGTGGCGCCGTCCTCGTTGAAGTCGCCGGGCACGCAGCCGATCGGCGCGGACGTCTTCGACTTGGGCAGCGGCTCAGGGTCGAGCACGAACGGCCGGTACGTCTCGCTCTTGCGGTTCGGCACCGGGGCCGGGGTCACGGACACCGTGTCGGTGCGCGGGTCCGTGATGCACAGGTCGTTGGGCAGCTGGTCGCCGTCGATGTCGTTCATGGCGACACCCGCACCGACCGAGGAGATCCACGCCTCGATGTGCTTGTACGCCTTGTTGACCTCGCGGACGGTCTTCTGCTTGTGGCCCTGCGGCAGGGCGATCGACATCGGCTCGAACTGGAAGTTCTCGGCGAGCTTCGCATTGTCGGCAGCGGACGACTCGGCCGGCTCCACCGCGTAGAAGGCGGTCACCATGAGGGCGAGAGCGACAACTCCGGGCGCCTGCTTGCGAAGCCAGGCTATGGGGTGCGTCATGCCGTGGCACCTTTCTGGACGTACGGAACGGTCGAAATATCGGCAGCGATCCGCTGCCGCCAGGTCTCGAAAGCCGGGCCCTCGGCCCGGTCACCCGCTTCACGCATCGCGGGAATGAGGTCCGTGCACACCTGCGCCGCCTGCGCGGGGGTGCGCCCGCCGCACAGCACGCGCGCGGCGACATGGGTGTGGTCGATGGTCAGCCCGGCCTTCTCCCGCGCCTCGCTGGCGAAGGCGGAGCCCTGCGCGAGGTTCGGGAAGTGCTCTCCGGCGTGCTCCGCGAAGCGCCGCAGCTCGTGCTCGTCGGCGGCACCCGCGTACGTGCAGGCGAGGCCGGAGCCGGCGTACAGGTCGGGGTGCCGGTGCTCGGGGTAGGCCGCGATGAGCCCGGCGACGACGTCCGGGTCGGTGCCGCCGACGAACCACAGGGCGCGGCCGATGCCCTGGTCGATGGCCCGCTGGCTGTACTCGTCGTAGCCGGCGCCCCAGCTGAAGGGGTGCTCGCGCTCCGGGTCGCGGACGTAGTCGTCGGTGCGGAAGTACGCCTGGTGGAAGCCGTATCCGTCGAGGACGAGCCAGCGCAGCAGCGGGTCGTACTCGTTGACGTCCGGCCACAGGAACTTGGGCAGCCGGGCCATGGCCCAGCCGACGCCGACGAGGATCATGTAGTCGTGGTGGCGGCCCTCGCCGTTCAGGAAACCGTTCAGCCGCTTCTGGCTCCCGGTGAACGCGTCGAGCATGGCCGCGCCCATTCCGGCGCCCTCGTACGCGAATCCGCGAAATGCCCGCGGAATGGTCTGGAGCCATTCCTCGGCCTCGGCAGCGGAACGCGCCTCGACCGCATACGCATATCCTTGGAGGAACGTCGCGCCAACCGTTTCCAGCTGGTTCTTCGCTTCCTCGTTCTTTACGTGGAATCCGCGCCGCGCCAGCTGCGTTTCGCGGACGTTCGGTGTGAGGACTCGGCGCCTCAGTGCACGCAACATGGACACGTGACAAACCCCTCGTCGTAAATCCCTGCAATTCCAGTACGCCGCATTCGAATACCACTTTGGAAGGTGCCAAAGTGTCGGCGTCGGCGTCTACTTCAGAAGTGCTCAGCGGACTGTCGGGCGCCCGCGTTCACGACCAGACGCGCACGCACGCCGTGCCGCCACAGCTCGTACGCGGGGCCCGCGGCGGAGGAGCCGGAGGGCACGTAGGTGTCGTCGGCGAGGCGCGCCGCGGACTCGACGGTGACCCCGGCGAGGGCGTGCGTGGCCGTCCGGGTGTGCTCGGGGACCGTGCCCGAGTGGTGGCGGGCCTTGGCCGCGAAGACGGAGCCCTGCGCGAGGTGGTCGCGGTACTCGCCGGAGGCGTGCCGCAGCGCGTTCAGGTCCTCGGGGGTGGAGCAGCCGGCGAACGTCGCGGCGAGCCCGACCCCGGCCCACAGGTCGGCCTGCCGGCCCTCGGCGAACCGGCCCACGGCGGCGGCGACATGGTCGACGCGGGCGCCGTGGATGAACCACAGGGCGCGGCCGATGCCCTGGTCGACGGCGCGCGGGAAGTACTCCGCGGCGCCCTCCCAGGCGTAGGGGCGGTCCACGTACTGGCCGTCGATCCAGCGCTCGGTGTCGAAGTAGGCGCGGTCGAAGCCGTAGCCGTCGACGGCGAGCCAGCTCATCTGCGGGTAGTACGACTCGTCCGGCAGCTGGGGCATGACCTTCTTCCACAGCGGCCGGGGCAGCCGGGCCATGGCGAAGCCGATGCCGATGTAGTTGAGGAAGATGTGCCGCTTCCCCTCACCGGCCAGGAGTTCCTCGGTACGGGTCCCCTTGCGCGGGCCCATCACGTCCCGGACCGTCGAGGCCATGGTGGCGCCCTCGTAGGCGAAGCCCCGCGTCTCGGGGTCGACCAGGGAGAGTCTGCGCTCCAGCTCCCAGACTCCGGAGGCGTCGATGCCCCACTCGAAGCCGCAGACCACGGACTGCGGGATCGACTCGAGCTGTCGGGTCGCGGCCGTCTCGACGACGGGGAATCCGCGGCCGGCGAAGCTCACGTCCTTCAGGGACGGAGCCATGAGCAGTCTGCGCAACGCTCCCATTGCCGTCGCCACGATCGCCTCCTCGATGGCCACCCGGATGGTGGCGGAGGCCTCATCGTCCGGCGGGGCGCGAGCGGCGGGCATCTTCCCAGATGCGCAGCCCGCACCCGGCGACGGGGCACCGGACGGCGGTCCGCCCGGCCGTTCAGCAGGGCGTTCAACAGGGCGTTCAGCGGATGCGGCGCACCGCCACCTCCTCGTCGTGGATGGGCCGTTCGCACTTGTCACAGCCGAGGTGGACATGGACGTGGCCCTCGCAGCCGATGTGCTCGGCGCGCCGCGGCGGGCCCTCACCGGAGGGCAGGTTCCGGTCGCCCCACTGCATCAGGGCGATCACGGCACGGGTCAGGTCGCGGCCCATCGGGGTGAGCCGGTACTCGTACCGGACCGGCCTGTCCTGGTACGGGACCTTCTCCATGATGCCCAGGTCGACGAGGCGGCCGAGGCGGTTGGTCAGGACGTTCCGGGCTATGCCCAGGTTCCCGAGGAATCCGTCGAAGCGTTTCACGCCGAGCAGCGCGTTACGGACGATGAGCAACGTCCAGCGCTCCCCGATCAGTTCGAGTGAGCGGGCAAGATTACAGTCCTGCCCTTCGTATGTGTTCGGCAGCATTTCTCGAAGGTAGCGGTACGAGTTGCGTGAAAGAACCCACTTGACTCCACACGCACCTACTTAGGGAAGTTGGTACGCAAACATGCCGAAGCACGTCACGAAAGCGCCCCCGGAAACCGGTTCAGCATTCTGGAAGAAGCCCTCAAGTACCGGGAGATGCTGGGATGATCTCCCCGGATTCCGAGCCAGGGAGGTTCCCGAACCATGACCGCATCCGCCACGCAAGCACCGCCGTCCAGACAGGGCGGCGCGCTCGACACGCTCAACACCCGGCTGCACAAGGTCGGTCTGCGGGTCTTCCTCGTGATCGTGCTCGCGCACTGGGCGGAACACCTCGTCCAGGCCATGCAGATATACATCCTCGGCTGGCCGGTGCCGGAGGCCCGCGGCGTCCTCGGCATCCCCTTCCCGTGGCTGGTGACCTCGGAGTGGATGCACTACGGCTACGCCCTGGTCATGCTCGTCGGCTTCATCGTGCTGCGGCCCGGCTTCACGGGGAAGTCCCGCACCTGGTGGAACGTCACGCTCGGCATCCAGGTCTGGCACCACTTCGAGCATCTGCTGCTGCTCCTCCAGGCCCTGACCGGCGCGTACCTCGCGGGCAACGCCGTACCCACCAGCATCATCCAACTCTTCGCGCCCCGCGTGGAGTTGCACCTCTTCTACAACGCCCTGGTCACCATCCCGATGGTCGTGGCGATGGTGCTGCACACCCGGATCAGCAAGGAAGACGACCCGTCGGTGCGCTGCACATGCGCCCTCCAGGCGTGAGCACCGCACGATGAGCCCGACGACCACGGCGAGCACGGTGAGGAGAACCCGCAGGCCCTCGGGGTTCGTCTCGGGCCTGGTCCTCGCCTTCGCCTGCATCCTGCTGTTCGTGTCCCTGCCCAACCTCGGCAACGTGGCCCGCGCGGCCACGGCCGAGGGGGTGGCGGGCACGTTCACCGCCGGCCAACTCACCTGCGTACGGCATCCGGGCCACGAGACCTGCGAGTGGACCGGCACCTTCGAGTCCGCCGGAGGAACGCTCCGCCGCGACCCCACCACCCTGTACGGCAGCGGCCGCGAGTCACTGAAGGAGGGCCAGCGGGTCAAGGCCGTGGACGTGGGCAACGCGGGCCGCGTCTACAGCCCGGAGGGCTCCCACGAGTGGATCTTCACGGCCCTGCTGCTCCTGACGGGCTACGGCCTGCTGGCCTGGCTGGCGAGGCGCCACTTGACCCCCGGACCGGGCCCGTCCCGCACTTGAGGCCCGCCCCGGAGAACCCGCCCCGTTCAACCGGGGAACCCCAACCCCCCTGAACGCTCAGCCCTCCCGTACGCGTACGCCGCCGACACCAACGTCATGTGGTGATGCCAGCCGGGATACGACCGCCCCTCGAAGTCCAGCAGGCCGTACTCGTTCTCCAGCGCCTGCACCGTCGCCCTGGCCCTGCGCCGCAGCTGGGTCAGGGCGAACAACTCGTCCGTGCGCCGGTGCGCCATATTGGTCAGCCACAACTGCGTGGAGCGCCGCCCGGCACTGTGCCGCACCGCGAAAAGCCGGTAAGTACGGTGCGGGACCGCCCGGTTGACGCGCGTCTCCGGCAGCCGCACCAGACCGGTCAGCACCGAGGCCTGACCGGGACGCCCGTCGCGCACGGCGGAGGTGTCGAGCCGCAGCTGACTGTTCTGCTTCAACTCGAAGAACCGCTGCGCCTCCACCGGCGCGGGCAGCTCCCCGTTCAGCGCCGTACGCGCCGTCAGATGCCCGCCGGGCACCACCGGCATCCGGCCGGGCACCGCCACCACGAAGCCCCGCCCGTGCCGACTGAGCCCTCGCACCAGCGCACTCGCCCCGGCATACGCGGTCAGATCCGCGACGACCGGCAGATCCCCCGACCCCGTACTGCTCGACAGGGTGTCCACCAGGTCAAGCGCGTGCTGGTCGATGGCGCGGGTGTCGACACCGCCCGGGATCCGCGCCCGCGACCTGCGCTGCTCGTCGTTGACCCAGGAACCGGGCAGCAGCAGCCCCCAGTCCACCGGGATCGCCTCCGACTCCGAGGTGAGGAACGCGCCCACGCCGACCTGGCAGTTGACCGACCTGCCGGTGGACGGGACGAAGCGCCGGTGCACCCCGCAGGAGTGCTCGCCGCGCTTGCGCATCACCGCCACGTCGAGCGTCCAGGCCTTCGGGGCGAGCCGCTCCTCCGTCCAGCGCATCAGCTCGGCGCGGGCGGGGGCCCAGTCCCAGGGGCTGGCGTTCACGAACTGGTGCATGGACTGCGAGGCGGTCGGGGAGTCGGAGACGGCGGCGGCGAGGCGCCGTACCGACTTCTTCCCTTCCGCGCTGAGCAGGCCGGTGAGATAGGCCTGTGCCCAGTAGCGCTGGTCTGTGCGGGGCAGGTGTCCGAAGACTCGCTCGATGAACATCGAGACCGACACCTGTGAACGGGTCAAGTCGCGAGTTGCCATGGTGCCTTACCTCCCTGTGCCGGTCGGTGACTGGCGAACACGGGGCCGAACATACGGCGCGTCCACGGGCCGCATCCGAACGCTGGGCCTGTATTCGAGCCGTCCTCCAGTGCGTACTCCGGCCAGATCGCACACGAGACACGACCACTTTGGAAGGTTCGGCCAGCTCCGGCAGCGCACGGGCGCCCGCGGCCCCCAAAAAGCCGTCCCTCGTTTGGACGACTTGAACAACTCCGGCTTGTTCCGGGCCCGTTCACCGGTAAAGGTGACCCAGCCGCTCAGTCCGCCGCCGGTTCACAAGATCAGCGCACCGACCCGGGCGCCCCAGCTTCCGCACGACCTTGAAGCAGCGCTTCGGAGACAACATGGTGAAACAGGAGAGGGCCGCGCGCACGCGCCACACCCTCGTCCAGAACGCGGCCGCACTGTTCGACCGCCAGGGGTACGCGGCCACGTCCCTGGCCCAGATCACCAAGCTCACCGGCGGTATCTCCGCGGGGGCCCTGAACTTCCACTTCTCGTCCAAGGCGGAGCTGGCCCAGGCCGTCTCGGCGGCAGGGCACGAGGCGGTCGCCTGCGCCCTCGACGCGCTGGACGCCGACGGCGCCCCCCTCGACCAGCTGGTCGAGCTGACCCTGACGCTGGCCCGGCTCCTCGACACCGACGACACGGTGCGCGCGTCCGTACGCCTGGAGCGCGAGCTGCCCGTCGAGGTGTCCAGCTCGCGACTGTGGCTGACCCGCGTGGACGTACTGCTCCAACAGGCCTACGAGGCAGGGCAGTTGCAGCCGAAGGCGACCCCGGAGACGGTGGCGGGCCTGGTGACCCACCTGGTCGCCGGTACGGAGGCCCGGGTGCGGCGCCTGCGTACGGACCGGCCGGGGACGGACACGGACGCGGTCACGAGCACGGACGCGGTCGCCCTGCTCGATGACATCTGGCACCTAGTCCTGCCGGGCGTCGCGGCGACGCCCGGCAGGTGAGCCGGACCGCTCAGACGGCCCAGGGCGCGATCGGGTACCAGGGGATGATCTCCCGCCGAGCAAGGAGCCGTACGTCCCAGTACAGGAACGTGAAGACGCCGGCCACGATCAGCGTGACCGCGGTGAGCACCGCGAGCCGGCCGGGCTTACTGGTCAGCCACGCCTGCACCCGCCCACCGGCGAACGCGGCGACCGCCAGGAACAGCACCGCCATGATCACGATGTTGCCGAGCGACTGGAGGACGAACGCGGCAGCCCCGTACAGCAGGTTGCCGCTCTCGGCCGCGTCCCGGAACAGGTGCCGGAACAGCGGATAGGGCCGCCCGATCAGGAAGCCGCCGATGAGCACACCCATGAACACGGTCTGCGCGTGCGGGAAACGCACGGCGATCCGGGCGAACGGGTCCTTCACATAGCCGAGCGCGCTGAGCCCCAGGTAGAGCATGGCGAGCCCGATGACACCGAACACGACCATCGACTGCACGGACCGCCCGGACAGCTCCCCGGGCAGCGAGTCCGCCTGCGAGAACTGCGGCATCGAGGTGCCGACCGCCCCGACGACGGCTCCGTACACCGCGGCGACGGTGACCATCCCGAGCGACATCCAGCCCAGCGGCTTCAACGCCTGTACGAGACGGCCCCAGCGGCTGCCGACAGCGCCGAGCATCGGGGCGACCGCGCCGAAGGCCGCGATGTTGCAGGCCGTGAACGTCCCGGCGAGCCCGGACGTGAACGCGAAGGCGACCCCGGCGGCCGCCCCGGCGATCGGGGTGTCCTCGGCGCTGTGCCCGAGGATGCCGTCGGCGATAGTGGCGCCGACGGTCTGGTCGACGAACTCCGCGGACCACACCACGGTCAGCAGGAACCCGACCAGGGCGCTGATCCCGAGGACGAGCCCGCGCCGCCGCACGGCCGCCGCCCCGTCCGTGAGCAACGGCCCGCGCTGCCCCCCGTCACTCCCCCGGACCGTGAACTCCTCAACACGCGCCACTGCAGGCCCCTTTCAGGCTGCTCAACCATGCCGGAAGCACGACCGCGGAGATCGAACCGCCGCCGCACGCGCCGCAGCTTAGGAAGCACCACACCCGCCGCGATAGAGCGCCTCGGCAACCCGCCCGCAGCCGCGCCCACTTGGCC
>NZ_JAAAHS010000580.1 GCF_009908195.1 Streptomyces boluensis
CCGCCACCCCCACGCCCACGCCCACTCCCCCGGCCGGTACGAAGCTCTGCGTGGCCTGCCGCGCGGGCCGTGTCGACCGGGACGGGTACTGCGAGCGCTGCGGGCACGCCCAGCCGCGCGAGCGCGACCACATGGAGCAGGAGCTGGACGCGGTGGCCGCGGTGAGCGACCGCGGCCTTCGCCACCATCGCAACGAGGACTCGTTCGCGGTGTCCGCCACCGCGCTGTCCGACGGTTCGCCCGCCGTGGTCGCGGTGGTCTGCGACGGGGTGTCGTCCGCGACCCGCCCCGACGAGGCCTCGTACGCCGCCGCGCAGGCCGCCAACGAGTCGCTGCTCGCCGCCCTGCCGCGCGACGTGCACCCGCAGCAGGCCATGCACGAGGCGATCCTGGCCGCCGCCGAGGCCGTCAACTCCCTTGCCGTACAGCCAGGTCAGGAACCTGAGCAGCACCAGAACGCCCCGGCGTGCACCCTCGTCGCCTCGGTCGTCGCGGGCGGCCTGCTCGTCGTCGGCTGGGTCGGCGACTCCCGGGCGTACTGGGTGCCCGCCGACCGCTCCGTACCCACCGCCCGGCTCACCGAGGACGACTCGTGGGCCGCGCAGATGGTCGCCGCGGGCCTGATGAACGAGGCGGAGGCGTACGCCGACGAGCGGGCGCACGCCATCACGGGCTGGCTCGGCGCGGACGCGTACGAACTGGAGCCGCACACCGCCTCGTTCAAGCCGGACCGGCCTGGAGTGGTCGTGGTCTGCACGGACGGCCTGTGGAACTACGCGGAGGGCGTCGAGGAGATGGCGGCGGCGGTCCCCGCGGACGCGTTCAGCCGGCCGCTGCACAGCGCCCAGGTACTCGTCGGTCACGCTCTGGACGGCGGCGGCCACGACAACGTAACAGTGGCGGTACTGCCGTTCCCCGTCGCGCCGCAGGGGGCAGGCTCGGCCTGACAGTCGCGGCCGGCGGAGCGGTGGCGGCACATCGCCACCGCTCCGCCGCGCGCGGCTGCCGTGGGTCATCAGGGGGAGAGCAAGGGGGAGGCGAGAATCCATGGCCAATTTCGCGAAGTCCAACGTGCCGCGGTTCGCGGTCGAGGTCTATCAGAACGAGTACCTGCCGGACGGCGGCCGCGAGGTCAACGCCGTTGTCACGGTGACCTCGACGGGCGGCGGCACCACCGGGGGCGCGGCCGCGCACGGGTACGTGCCCGGCGGGGGCCCGGACGCCGCCGTGGCGATCATGGTGGACTGTTCGGGCTCGATGGACTACCCGCCGCTGAAGATGCGCGCGGCACGGGAAGCCACGGCCGCCGCGATCGACGCGCTCCGAGACGGGGTGCGGTTCGCGGTGATCGGCGGCACCCATGAGGCCAAAGAGGTCTATCCGGGCGACGGCGAGCTTGCCGTCGCCGACGCCCACACCCGCGAGCGGGCCAAGCGGGCGCTGCGCGGGCTCACCGCGGGCGGCGGCACCGCCATCGGCACCTGGCTGCGCCTCGCCGACCGGCTCCTGAACACCGCGGACCTGCCGGACTCGGCGGTACGGCACGGGATCCTGCTCACCGACGGGCGCAACGAACACGAGTCGCCCGAGGACCTCGCCGCCGCCCTGGAGGCCTGCGCGGGCCGCTTCACCTGTGACGCCCGCGGCGTGGGCACCGACTGGGAGGTGAAGGAGGTCACACAGATCGCCTCGTCGATGCTCGGCTCGGCCGACATCGTGGCCGATCCGGTGGCCCTGGCCGCCGACTTCACGCACATGATGGAGACGGCGATGGGCAAGGAGATCGCCGATGTCGCGCTGCGGCTGTGGACGCCGATGGGCGCGGAGATCAAGTTCGTGAAGCAAGTGGCACCCACCGTCGAGGACTTGACCGAGCGCCGTACCCAGGCCGGCCCCCGCGCGGGCGACTACCCCACCGGCTCCTGGGGCGACGAGTCCCGCGACTACCACGTATGCGTAGAGGTGCCGAACGCCGAGATCGGCCAGGAGATGCTCGCCGCCCGCGTCTCCCTGGTGATCGACCGCGGCGACGGCAGCCCGCAGACGCTGTCGCACGGGCTGGTACGCGCGGTGTGGACGGACGACATGGCGGCGTCCACCTCGATCAACCCCCAGGTCGCGCACTACACCGGTCAAGCCGAACTGGCACAAGTCATCCAGCAAGGCCTTGATGCCCGTAAATCGGGCGATACGTATGGAGCAACGGCCAAACTGGGCCGCGCAGTTCAGCTCGCCGCGGGCTCCGGTAACTCCGATACTGCGAAGCTCCTTGCGAAGGTGGTCGACGTCGTGGATGCGGCGACCGGTACTGTGCGACTGAAAGCGAAGGTCGAGGAAGCCGACGAGATGACTCTCGAAACCCGGTCCACCAAGACGGTTCGCGTGAAGAACGTGAAGAAGTAGAAGGAGAGGGGGAGCACCGACATGTCGACCTGCCCGAACGGACACCAGTCGGGTTCCGACGACTGGTGCGAGACCTGCGGCCACCGCATGGCTGGAGCAGGCGCGCCGGCCGGTGCGATGCCTCCGCCCCCGCCGCCGGCCGGCGGGTACGGCTACCCGCAGCAGCAGCCGGGACCGCCCGCGCCCGGCGGTGGCTACGGCTACCCGCAGCCGGGCGGCCAAGCCGCGCCTGAGCAGTGCCCGCAGTGCGGCACGCCCCGCGAGGCGAACGCCCCGTTCTGTGAGCAGTGCCGGTGGAACTTCCTCACCAACACCGCGACGTCGTTCACGCCCGCGGGTCCGGCCCCGGCCGCGCCCGGCCTCAACCTGCCGCCCGGCTTCGCCCAGGCCGGTCCGCCGCCCGGTGGGGGTCCTGGTCCCGGCCCTGGCCCTGGTCCCGGTGGCCCTGGCCCTGGTCCCGGTGCGGGTCCCGGTGACTACACGAGCTCGCGGCCCTCGCAGGTGAACCGCCCGGCGGAGCCGCTGCAGCCGGACCCGTCGATGGCTCCGCCGCAGGGCGGCCCGCAGGGTGGTCCCCCGCAGGGCTTCCCGCCGCCGCAGGGGTTCCCCCAGGACGGCGGCCCGCAGGGTGGCCCGCCGTCCCCGCCTCAGGGTTTCCCGCCGCCGCAGGGTGGTCCTCAGGGAGGCCCCCAGGGTGGTCCGCCGCCCGGGTTCCCGCAGGGTTTCCCGCAGGACGGTGGCTCTCAGGGTGGTCCGCAAGGCGGTCCTCAGGGTGGTCCGCCGCCCGGGTTCCCGCAGGGCTTTCCGCAGGACGGCGGCCCGCAGGGTGGCCCGCCGCCCGGATTCCCGCAGGAGGGTGGCCCCCAGGGTGGTCCCCCGCAGGGCATGCAGGGTCCGCCCC
>NZ_JAAAHS010000581.1 GCF_009908195.1 Streptomyces boluensis
GTGTCGGGCACGCTGTTGGGTGTCTGAGGGTACGGCCGATTGTGGCTGCCTTCAGTGCCGACCCCAGTGCACTCGGAACGCTGGTTCCGGGGTGATGGGTGGTTGGTCGTTGTTTGAGAACTGCACAGTGGACGCGAGCATCTGTGGCCAAGTTTTTAAGGGCGCACGGTGGATGCCTTGGCACCAGGAACCGATGAAGGACGTGGGAGGCCACGATAGTCCCCGGGGAGCCGTCAACCAGGCTTTGATCCGGGGGTTTCCGAATGGGGAAACCCGGCAGTCGTCATGGGCTGTCACCCATGCCTGAACACATAGGGCATGTGGAGGGAACGAGGGGAAGTGAAACATCTCAGTACCCTCAGGAAGAGAAAACAACCGTGATTCCGGGAGTAGTGGCGAGCGAAACCGGATGAGGCCAAACCGTATACGTGTGAGACCCGGCAGGGGTTGCGTGTGCGGGGTTGTGGGATCTCTCTTTCACAGTCTGCCGGCTGTGAGACGAGTCAGAAACCGTTGATGTAGGCGAAGGACATGCGAAAGGTCCGGCGTAGAGGGTAAGACCCCCGTAGTCGAAACATCAGCGGCTCGTTTGAGAGACACCCAAGTAGCACGGGGCCCGAGAAATCCCGTGTGAATCTGGCGGGACCACCCGCTAAGCCTAAATATTCCCTGGTGACCGATAGCGGATAGTACCGTGAGGGAATGGTGAAAAGTACCGCGGGAGCGGAGTGAAATAGTACCTGAAACCGTGTGCCTACAAGCCGTGGGAGCGTCGCTGGCAGCACTTGTGCTGTCAGTCGTGACTGCGTGCCTTTTGAAGAATGAGCCTGCGAGTTAGCGGTGTGTAGCGAGGTTAACCCGTGTGGGGAAGCCGTAGCGAAAGCGAGTCCGAATAGGGCGTTTGAGTTGCACGCTCTAGACCCGAAGCGGAGTGATCTAGCCATGGGCAGGTTGAAGCGGCTGTAAGAGGTCGTGGAGGACCGAACCCACCAGGGTTGAAAACCTGGGGGATGACCTGTGGTTAGGGGTGAAAGGCCAATCAAACTCCGTGATAGCTGGTTCTCCCCGAAATGCATTTAGGTGCAGCGTCGTGTGTTTCTTGCCGGAGGTAGAGCACTGGATAGGCGATGGGCCCTACCGGGTTACTGACCTTAGCCAAACTCCGAATGCCGGTAAGTGAGAGCGCGGCAGTGAGACTGTGGGGGATAAGCTCCATGGTCGAGAGGGAAACAGCCCAGAGCATCGACTAAGGCCCCTAAGCGTACGCTAAGTGGGAAAGGATGTGGAGTCGCAGAGACAACCAGGAGGTTGGCTTAGAAGCAGCCACCCTTGAAAGAGTGCGTAATAGCTCACTGGTCAAGTGATTCCGCGCCGACAATGTAGCGGGGCTCAAGCGTACCGCCGAAGTCGTGTCATTGCAGCAATAGGGCCAACGCCCGCTGTGATGGGTAGGGGAGCGTCGTGTGCCGGGTGAAGCAGCCGCGGAAGCGAGTTGTGGACGGTTCACGAGTGAGAATGCAGGCATGAGTAGCGATACACACGTGAGAAACGTGTGCGCCGATTGACTAAGGGTTCCTGGGTCAAGCTGATCTGCCCAGGGTAAGTCGGGACCTAAGGCGAGGCCGACAGGCGTAGTCGATGGACAACCGGTTGATATTCCGGTACCCGCTTTGAAACGCCCAATATCGAATCAGGCGATGCTAAGTCCGTGAAGCCGTTCCGGACCCTTCGGGGAAAGGAAAGTGGTGGAGCCGACGAACCAGACTTGTAGTAGGTAAGCGATGGGGTGACGCAGGAAGGTAGTCCAGCCCGGGCGGTGGTTGTCCCGGGGTAAGGGTGTAGGCCGTGTGATAGGCAAATCCGTCACACATTGAGGCTGAGACCTGATGCCGAGCCGATTGTGGTGAAGTGGATGATCCTATGCTGTCGAGAAAAGCCTCTAGCGAGTTTCATGGCGGCCCGTACCCTAAACCGACTCAGGTGGTCAGGTAGAGAATACCGAGGCGTTCGGGTGAACTATGGTTAAGGAACTCGGCAAAATGCCCCCGTAACTTCGGGAGAAGGGGGGCCATTCCTGGTGATGAGATTTACTCTCTGAGCTGGGGGTGGCCGCAGAGACCAGCGAGAAGCGACTGTTTACTAAAAACACAGGTCCGTGCGAAGCCGTAAGGCGATGTATACGGACTGACGCCTGCCCGGTGCTGGAACGTTAAGGGGACCGGTTAGTGCACTTTCGGGTGTGCGAAGCTGAGAACTTAAGCGCCAGTAAACGGCGGTGGTAACTATAACCATCCTAAGGTAGCGAAATTCCTTGTCGGGTAAGTTCCGACCTGCACGAATGGCGTAACGACTTCTCGACTGTCTCAACCATAGGCCCGGTGAAATTGCACTACGAGTAAAGATGCTCGTTTCGCGCAGAAGGACGGAAAGACCCCGGGACCTTTACTACAGTTTGATATTGGTGTTCGGTTCGGCTTGTGTAGGATAGGTGGGAGACTTTGAAGCGGCCACGCCAGTGGTTGTGGAGTCGTCGTTGAAATACCACTCTGGTCGTGCTGGATGTCTAACCTCGGTCCGTGATCCGGATCAGGGACAGTGTCTGATGGGTAGTTTAACTGGGGCGGTTGCCTCCCAAAGAGTAACGGAGGCGCCCAAAGGTTCCCTCAGCCTGGTTGGCAATCAGGTGTTGAGTGTAAGTGCACAAGGGAGCTTGACTGTGAGACCGACGGGTCGAGCAGGGACGAAAGTCGGGACTAGTGATCCGGCGGTGGCTTGTGGAAGCGCCGTCGCTCAACGGATAAAAGGTACCCCGGGGATAACAGGCTGATCTTCCCCAAGAGTCCATATCGACGGGATGGTTTGGCACCTCGATGTCGGCTCGTCGCATCCTGGGGCTGGAGTCGGTCCCAAGGGTTGGGCTGTTCGCCCATTAAAGCGGTACGCGAGCTGGGTTTAGAACGTCGTGAGACAGTTCGGTCCCTATCCTCTGTGCGCGTAGGAATATTGAGAAGGGCTGTCCCTAGTACGAGAGGACCGGGACGGACGAACCTCTGGTGTGCCAGTTGTCCTGCCAAGGGCATGGCTGGTTGGCTACGTTCGGAAAGGATAACCGCTGAAAGCATCTAAGCGGGAAGCCTGCTTCGAGATGAGTATTCCCACCCCCTTTGAGGGGTTAAGGCTCCCAGTAGACGACTGGGTTGATAGGCCGGATGTGGAAGCCCTGTAAGGGGTGGAGCTGACCGGTACTAATAGGCCGAGGGCTTGTCCTCAGTTGCTCGCGTCCACTGTGTT
>NZ_JAAAHS010000582.1 GCF_009908195.1 Streptomyces boluensis
CGAGGGGGAAGTGCGAGGGGAAGTGCGAGGGGAAGTGCGACCGCACCCTGACACGTGCAGTTAACGCACTAGATAGTTAATTAACGTGGGTGTGATGCTGCCCGGCCCTCCGGGTGGTGTCAAGAGTTCCGGCGACACCTGACGAACCGGAGTTCCGGGCAGCAGCTCAGACCGGCTGAGGCCCGTCGAGCCCGTCCTCCAGGAGCACGCGCCGGGCCACCGCGAAGGCCGAATTGGCGGCGGGCACACCGACGTACACGGCGGTCTGGAGCAGCACCGCGCCGATCTCCTCAGGGGTGAGGCCATTGCGCACCGCCGCCCGTACATGCATCTCGAGTTCGTCGAGGTGCCCGTGCGCCACCAGAGCGGTGAGGGTGACGAGGCTGCGTTCGCGGCGGCTCAGGGTGGGGTCGGTCCAGATCTCGCCCCAGGCGTACCGGGAGATGAAGTCCTGGAAGCGCGCGGTGAGTTGGGTGGTGCGTTCCTGGGCCCGGTCGACGTGCGCGTCCCCGAGCACCTCGCGCCGCACCGCCATGCCGGGCCCCGGCCCCGGTGCGCCGAAGTGGGCGCGCAGGGCGGCCAGTACGGCGGCGGGTTGCTCGACCGGGGCGAGGTGGGAGGCGTGCGGCAGTTCGGTGAGGCTCGCGTGCGGGACCGCGTCGGCGATCTCGCGGGCGTGCGCGGGCGGTGTGGCGGGGTCCCCCCGGCCCGCGAGCACCAGGGTGCGGGCGGTGACGGAGGGCAGCTCGGCGCGCAGGTCGAGCACGGCGAGCGCGTCACAGCAGGCGGCGTACGCCTGCGGATCGGTGTGCCGCAGCGCGTCGACGCATACGCGGCCGAGCGCCACCCCCGCGCCGCCGGAGTCGAGGAAGCCCGGCGTGAACCACCGCCCCGGCGCCCCGTCCGCGACGGCCGCGGTGCCCGACTCCCGTACCAGGGCGGCCCGTTGGCGCCACGGTTCGGGCTCTCCGAAGTGCGCGGAGGAACAGACCACGGCGAGCCGGTCGACGCGTTCGGGGTGGTGGGCGGCGAGCCAGAGGCCGACCGCGCCGCCGAGCGAGACGCCCGCGTAGTGGAAGCGGTCGAGGCCGAGGCGGTCGGCAAGCTCCAGGACGAGACGCCCGAGCTGGTCGACGGTCGCGCCGGGGCCGATAAGGCCGGCGGGCGACGCTCCATGCCCTGGCAGGTCCCAGCGGACGGTACGGAAGGCGGAGGACAGCTCGGGCGCGACCGCGTCCCACAGGGCGGTGGAGGTGCCGAGGGAGGGGCCGAGGAGCAGCGCGGGCCCACCCTCGGGACCGGCGCTCCGATGGTGCAAGGTGTTGTTCATGGGCCTGCTCATTCGTGGCTCAGCGCCGGGTGAGGGCGCGGTCGGTGAGCGCCGCGGCGGCGCCGGTGTAGCGGGTCGGGTCGGTGAGGCCGGCCAGGTCGAGGGCGTCGACGGCGGCCGCGTCGAGTCCGGCACCGGCCAGGCGCGCGGCGAGCGTCTCGGCCCAACTGCCGCGCCCGGTACGGGAGTCGGCGGCCGCGTCGGTGAGGAGCTGCTTGGCCCGCGCCCGGCCGAGAGGGACGGCGAGCGCGACGGCGAGCCGCTCGGAGACGATCAGGCCGTCGGTGAGGTCCAGGTGGGCGCGCATCCGCTCGGGGTGGACCCGCAGGTGCGCGGTGAGCTCCGCGGCATCGCGGGCGGCCCCGCCGACGGCGCGCAGCAGGTCCCGCAGGCTCTCCCATTCGGCGTGCCAGGCCCCGGCGGGCCGCTCGTCCTCGGCGCTCACGCAGCCGTACAGCGTGGCGGCGAGTCCGGGGGCGCGGCGGGCCGCGGCGGCGATCAGCGTGGCCCGTACCGGGTTGGCCTTGTGCGGCATGGCCGAGGAGCCTCCCCCGCCTCCCCCGCCGCCCTCGCTGACCTCGCCGAGTTCGGTGCGGGAGAGGACGAGGACATCGGCGGCGAGTTTGCCGAGCGCGCCCGCCGCGAAGGCGAGGGCACCGGCGAGATCGGCGACCGGGGTACGCAGGGTGTGCCACGGCAACTCCGGTTCCGCCAGGCCGAGTTGGCGCGCGTAGGCGGGAAGCAACCCGAGAACCGACCCCTCCCCCGCCGGCTCCACCACCGCGTACGCCTCGAACGCCTCGAACGCGGCCAACGTGCCTGCCGCGCCGCCGAGTTGGGCGGGCAGTGTCGCCCGTACCGTCGCGATCCGGTCGCGTGCGTCGAGGACCAGGGCGCGCCAGCCCGCCGCCTTGAGCCCGAACGTGGTGGGCACGGCGTGCTGGGTGAGGGTGCGGCCGGGCATCGGGGTGTCCCGGTGCGCGGCGGCGAATCGCGCCAACTCCCCTGCGGTGCAGTCGAGTTCGGCATGGATCAGGGCGAGGGTGCGGGACGCGACGAGCATGGCCGCCGAGTCGAGGATGTCCTGGCTGGTGGCGCCACGGTGGACGTACGCGGCGGCTTCCGGGGGCACGGCGGCGGTGAGGTCCGCGACCAGCGGGATCACCGGGTTGCCGCCGCTCCGGGCGCGCACCGCGAGGTCGCGCGGGTCGAACCGTTCGGCGCGGGCGGCGTCGGTCACGGCCTCGGCGGCTGCGGCGGGGGCGAGGCCGAGTTCGGCCTGCGCCCGTGTGAGGGCGGCCTCGGCGTCGAGCATGGCCTGCAGGAACGCCCGGTCCCCGGTGGCCTGTTCGGCGGCTGCGGCGACCCGGCCGGGGGCGAGCAGGCCGACATCGAAGGCGGCGTCAGCCCCGTCGTCGTACGTCATGTGAACTCCAGGAACACCGTCTCGTCCGGGCCCTGCAGCCGGATGTCGAATCGGTGGGTGGCGTGCGGTTCCGCGGCCGCGAGGAGGGTGGCGCGGCGCTCCGGCGGCAGGGCGGCGAGGAGCGGATCGCTGTCGACGGTGGCGGACTCCCCCGGTATGTACACGCGGGTGAACAGGTGCCGGGTGAGGCCGCGGGCGAACACGCAGACGCTCAGATACGGGGCGCGGCCGCCGCGCGCTCCGGGGCGGAGCGTGCGCAGGGCCCAGCGTCCGTCGGCGTCGGTGGCGACCCGGCCGAAGCCGGTGAAGTCCACGCCGTTGCGGCCGAGGTAGCCGCCGGTCACCGGATCGCGGCGCAACGAGCCGCTCCGGTACGGGAGTTGACCGTCCGGGTCGGGGCCCCAGAACTCCAGGAGGGCGTCCGGTACGGGTGCACCGGCGCCGTCGAGGACCCGCCCGTGCTACACATTTGATTCTGCCGACGAGAATCAAAGTTTAGATGTCGGTGGTAGCCGTTCCATTAAAAAAAAGAAGA
>NZ_JAAAHS010000583.1 GCF_009908195.1 Streptomyces boluensis
GGGTCCTGGGGGGCATCGGCGGATCCGGCCTTGGCTTCCGGTTCGGGTTCCGGTTCCACGGGCTGCGGAGTGTGCGCGGGTTCCAGCTGGCGCTGTGCCGGGGCCGGGGCGGGCGGCAGGAGCGTGGGCTCGATACCGGCGGCGGCCAGGCCCGCGGGCGCGGTGTCGGCGAGCGGGACGCCGTAGCGCGCGAGGCGCAGCGGCATCAGGGACTCGACGGGGGCCTTGCGGCGCCAGTGGCGGCCGTAGCGGGAGCGCAACCGGGCCTGGTAGACGAGGCGTTCCTGTTCGAGCTTGATCACCTGCTCGTAGGAGCGCAGTTCCCAGAGCTTCATCCGGCGCCACAGCAGGAACGTGGGGCCGGGGGAGAGCAGCCAGCGGGTGAGCCGGACGCCCTCCATGTGCTTGTCGGCGGTGATGTCGGCGATCCGGCCGATGGCGTGCCGGGCGGCCTCGACGGAGACGACGAAGAGGATCGGGATGACGGCGTGCATGCCGACGCCGAGCGGGTCGGGCCAGGCGGCCGCGCCGTTGAACGCGATCGTCGCCGCGGTGAGCAGCCACGCGGTCTGCCGCAGCAACGGGAACGGGATCCGGATCCAGGTCAGCAGCAGATCGAGCGCGAGCAGGACACAGATGCCCGCGTCGATACCGATCGGGAAGACGTAGGAGAAGGTGCCGAAGCCCTTCTTCAGGGCCAGTTCACGTACGGCCGCGTAGGACCCGGCGAAGCCGATCCCGGCGATGACCACCGCACCGGCGACGACCACCCCGATGAGTATCCGGTGCGTTCGTGTCAGCTGCATCGCGGCCACCCGCGTACCCCTCCCTGTTCGGCTTGTTGCGTCGCACAGCCTGGCACACGCGTACGGGAGGGTGCGGGGCGGTACGGAGTTGGGGCCTCGGACGGGAGAAGCCCGGCCACCGTCGGTGACCGGGCTTCTCTCTGTGTTCGTACGGTGATTTGTGCTCGTACGGCGATGTGTGCTCGTACTGTGCTCGTACGGCGATCGGCCGTCAGTTCCTGGTGCGGGGCTTCTTCGTCGTCTTGCCCGAGTCGCTGTCGCTGTCGCCGTCGTCCGAACTGCCGCCGGACGAGGCGGCCTTGTCGGACGAGGACGAGTCCGTGGAGCTACCGCCGGAGGACTTGCCGGTGCCGGACTTGTCCTTGTTGGCGGCGACGACGGCGGCGACGGCCTTCTCGGCCGCGTCCTGCGCGTCCTTCGCCATCTCCTTGGAGTCCGGGTCCTTGGCGCCGGCCAGGCCCGCACCGTTGTAGTCGAGGACGACGACGGCGTTCTCGACGCGGGCGACCACGCGGTGGTTCTTGAAGTCGCCCTCCTTCTTCTTCTGGTCGAAGGTGACCAGCGTGGCCTCGTCGCCGACACCCTTGAGCGTCTTCGTCTCGACGTTCTTGGCGCCGTCGAGGGTCTTGGCCTCCTCGAGCTTCTTCGTCAACTGGGCCTTGGCCAGCTCGTTGCCGCTGCCGAGGGTGGCGTTGGAGTCGTAACGCATCAGGCCGACGCTCAGCCAGTGGAACTTCGAGCCCTTGGTGCCGTCGCTGTCCAGGCCGTTCCAGGAGCAGGAACCGCGGGTCGCGGTGTCCTCGGAGTTGGCCGACTTGCCCGACTTCTCGTCGACGCCCGGGACCAGGTCCTCGACCGTGTCACCCTTCAGGGCCTTGCACGCGTCGGGCAGCGTGTCGAACGCCGCCTTCTCGACAGTCGCGGGCTTGTCCTTGCCGCCAGGCGCCGCGGAGGACTTCGAGCCCGAGTCGCTCTTGCCCCCGCCGTCTCCCGAACCCGAACCCGAGTCGGAGGAGCAGGCCGCTGCCGTGAGGATCACCGGTACGGCTGCGCAGGCGGCGAGTATGCGGGTGAATCGCGGTCCTTTTCGGTGCATGGTTCCTTCGCTCATCAGTCGTGCGTTCGGTACCGGTTCCGTGCGGCGGTTCCGGTTCCGTGCGGATTCCGCTCAGCCACGGTACGCGGAAGGTGCGTGGGTCGTGAGGGATACGTAAAGGTGACAGGGGGCGGCAGGGGTCCTGGGGTGGGCGTCCCGGGCCGCTCAGTCGATGAACTGCTCGGCCAGCCGGCCCGCCAGTTCCCGGGCCCTGTCCTGCAGTTCCTTGCTGTCCGGCAGCTCGCCGGCGGCGGTCGGCTGCTCGTCGTACTGGATCGTCACGACCACGTTGGACGTGCGGAACACCACAGTCACGGTCCGGTGCCGGGACGTCGAACCCGCCGAGCTCAGGCGGTCGTCGACGAACGCCTCGTCGCCGAGACCGCCGAGCGTGCGCGGCAGCAGTTCCGGCGGTACGTCGAGGCCCTCGGACCCCTCGTCGCCGGTGCTGCTCTCGCCGCTCTCGCCGCCCTCGGGGTGCTGGGTGTCCTCGGTGTCGCCGTCAGGGTTCTTGGCGTCGCCGCTCTTGGTGTTCTCGGTGTTCTCGGTGTTCTCGGCGTCCTTGGGGGACTCGGAGGTCTCGCCCTTGCCGTCGGAGGCCCCGGACGAGGGCGACTTCGAACCGTCGCCGCTGCCCTTGCCCTTCGCGTCCCCGTCCTGGGTGGCGTCGGCCGTGCCCGACGACTGCTCCTCGTCCGGGCTCGGCTCCGGCAGGTCGGCGGCGCTCGCCTTCTTCGCGTACACCTCACCGGCACGCGAGTCGTCGCTCACGCCGCCGTCGTACGACACGACGCGCTCGAAGTCGACATTCAGATGGTGGGTGGCGTCCGCCGACTCCACCTTCCAGGAGCACCCCACGCGCCGGTCGGTGTCGTACGTGACCGCCGCGGAGCCCTCGTACGCCTTGCTCCGCTGCTCCTCGTCGAGCTGCTTCAGGCCGGGCAGCATCGCGTCGAGGGTGCCGTGGTCCACCGAGCGGCACGGGTCGGCGAGGGTGCGGTAACGGCCGGGCTCGGCGGTCTGGCTCGCGGAGGCCTCGCCGGGCTTGGCGTCGTCGGCGGTCTCGCCGGTGCCCGAACCGCCCGAACAGGCGGTGAGCAGCACCGCGAGGAGCGCGGCTGCGCCCGGGACATACCCCCTACGCTGCACGGTCGCGGCTCCCTTCGGTTCGGATCCGGCCGGACCGCATCGGTCCGCTTCGGTTCGCTTCGGTTCTCATCCGCCCGCTTGGGTCGAAAAGCGGTTGCCGCCAGGAGGCGACCGGTGAACACAATGTGTATCGCAAGCACAGCCGCGCATGCCGGTCGAGCATCCCTTTTGGTGGCTTTGACGCCGGTTTTTACGCGCGCACAGACTTTTCGGC
>NZ_JAAAHS010000584.1 GCF_009908195.1 Streptomyces boluensis
GGGGGGAGTTGGGGGAAAGCAGGAGTGGAGCTGGGACGGTGGCCACCGCTGGTGCTGCCCGTACAAACTGGTCCAGACCAATGAGCTTGTCAAGGTCTGGGCCAACTCCCGGCCTACTCCGGCCGACTCCGAGCCGACTCCGAGCCGACTCCGGGTCGAGTCCGGGCGGATTCCGGGGAGTCTCCGTGGACTTGGAGTGTTGAGCGGCCCCCGCGCTGGATATGGTGCAGAGGCGGACGATGACCGCATCTGCCGAAGCGAACGGGGTGTGGGGGTGTGGGGAAGTGCCGACCGCGATAGCCGTCACCAGTGCGGACCTCGTCCTGCCGGCACCGGACCGGCAGACGCCGCCCGCCGCCGTACTCAGTCCCGCGAGCAAAGAGCACACCCTTGAGCAGTCGCTGGCCGAACTGCACGCGCTGCTTGAAGCCCACGACTACGTCATCGTGCTCTGCCCCGCCTCGCTGCCCGACCGCACCCTGCACCGGCTGCACTCCGCGCGTGCCCTCCTGGAGTCCGACCGGATCGCCCTGCTCCGGCTCGACCTGCCGCCGCTCGGCCTCGCCATGCTCGCGCTGCAGCTACGGCAGTTGGCCCTCTGCGACTTCAGCCCCGGCGTGCTCGCCTCCGCCGCCCGGCTGCTGTCCCACTACATCTACGCGGGCGCCCTGCTCGGCTCCGTCGCCAAGCTCGACCGGGTCCCGGTCAGCCTCACCTCGCACGCCAAGTCGTGGGTGCCCGGCTCCCAGTTCGCGGTACTCGCCACGCCCAAGCCCCAGCTCGTCAAGGTCAGCGGCAGCGGTAGCGGTAGCGGCGGTGTCGGAGGCAGTGGCGGGGCGGGTGCGGCGGGCGCTGCGGGCGCTGCGGCGCTGGAAGGGCCCGGGTTCGCCACTCAACTGCTCATCGCACGCGGTCAGTTGACCTCCGACTGGGTGACCTCGCAGCTCGCGCCCGGCTGGCGGGTGCAGGGTGTGGCCGAGGCGCCGCTGCCCGCCGAGTCGAGCCGCTGGTGGGCCACCGGGCGCCTGGTGGAGTTCGCCGCGGCCATCCCGGACATCACGATGCTCTACCAGCTGGTGTCGTCCGTACGGCGCGAGGAGTGCCACTGGTGCGGGCTCGAACTCATCGGTGACCGCTGCGGATTCTGTGCCGCGCCCCTGCTCCCACGCGAGCAGCGCGGCCGTACGCACGGTCCCGCGGGGCTCGAACCCGTCGTCGGCGCCACCAGGGTGCTCAGCTCCGGCCCACCGAGAAGGGCCATAGGACCTTGACCCTGACCCGACCCTGATCCAACGCACCGGTCCGTCCGCCCGCCCCGCCCGTATCCGTTCTCGATCGAGGTAGTTCGCCCCATGAACTCTCGCCAGCGCCGCGGCGTCATACTCCTGCTCCTGTCGGTCCTGTGCGCACTCGGCGCCTTCGCCGGGGTGCTCGCGGTGATCCGCGACGTGAACTCCAAGGTGGGGCCCGAGGTCTCCGCGTACCGGCTGAAGGGCGATGTCGCGCCCTACAAGGCGCTCAGCGCGGGGCAGTTCGAGAAGGTCAGCATGCCGAAGCGCTGGCTCTCCGAGAACGCCGTCACCGACCTCGACGAGATCCGCGGCAAGATCGCCGTGACCCGGCTGCGCGAGGGCTCGCTGCTGCAGAGCGACATGCTCGTACGGCGGCCCGAGCTCGGTGCGGGCGAACAGGAGATCGCCATCATGATCGACGCGGCCACCGGGGTGGCCGGGAAGATCACCCCCGGCGCCACCGTCAACATCTTCGCCACCTTCAAGGCCGAACAGCAGGGCCAGAAGGACCAGTCGAAGGTCATCGTGGAGAACGCCAAGGTCATCGACGTCGGCAGGCTCACCGCCCTCGAACCGGGCGACGCCGACGACCGCAACGCCCGCCGTCGCGCCGAGACCGAGGCCGTCCCCATCACCTTCGCGCTCTCCACCGCGGACGCCCAGCGCGTCGCCTACGCCGAGTCCTTCGCCACCCACGTACGCCTCGCCCTGGTCGGCGGCGGCGCCGAGGCCCCCGTGTCGCCCGACGACCGGAGCTACACCCTCGACGAGGACAAGTGAGGGGACCCGTGACCACCAGAATCCTCCCGGCCATCGGTGACGCGGACGCCGTGCGCGCCCTGACGTCCCTGATCGGCCAGCTCCCGGAGGCGGAGCCCGCGCTGCCCGTCGCCGACTCGACCGCGCTGCTCGACACCCTCGGGCAGCTCGCCGCCGAGTCGATCGACGAGCTGCCCGAGGTCGTCCTCGTACACGAGCGCATCGGGCCCGTCCCCGCCCTCGACCTGATCCGCGAGGTCGCGCTCCGCTTCCCCGCCGTGGGCGTCGTCCTGCTCACCTCGGACGCCAGCGCCGGTCTCTTCTCCGCCGCGATGGACTCCGGCGCGCGCGGCCTGGTCGGACTGCCGCTCGGGTACGAGGAGTTGGCGGCCCGCGTGCAGTCCGCCGCGACCTGGGCGCTCGGTGTGCGCCGCCACCTCGCGGGCGGCCAGGAGGTCACCCGCGGCCCCGGCGGCACGGTGGTCACCGTGACCGGCGCGAAGGGCGGCGTCGGCACCACCCTGACCGCCGTCCAGCTCGCCCTCGCCGTGCGCGCCGCGGGCCGCAGCGTCGCCCTGCTCGACCTGGACCTGCAGTCCGGCGACGTGGCCTCGTACCTGGACGTGCAGTTCCGGCGCTCCATCGTCGACCTGGCCGGGATCGGGGACATCGGGCCACGGGTGCTGCAGGACGCGGTGTTCACGCACCCCACCGGGATCGGCCTGCTCCTCGCCCCCGCCGAGGGCGAACGCGGCGAGGAGGTCACCGACCGGGTGGCCCGGCAGACCATCAGCGCCCTGCGCAACCGGTACGACGTGGTCGTCATCGACTGCGGCACCCAGATGAACGGCGCCAACGCCGCCGCCGTCGAACTCGCCGACCGCGCCCTGCTCCTGGTCACCCCCGATGTGGTGGCCGTCCGCGCGGCCAAGCGCATGGTGCGGCTGTGGGACCGGCTGCAGATCCGCAAGGCCGAGGAGACCCTCGCCGTGGTCAACCGGAACTCCCGGCTCAGCGAGATCCAGTCGCCCCTCGTCGAACGCATCACCGGCACCCGGGTCGCCCGTACCGTCATCCCGTCCCAGTACAAGGAACTCCAGGCCGCCGTCGACGCGGGCCGGATGCAGGACCTCGACAACCGCTCCACCGTGAAACAGGCGCTGTGGGGCCTCGCCGGTGAACTCGGCCTCCTCGGCGGCCCCGCGGAACCCGCC
>NZ_JAAAHS010000585.1 GCF_009908195.1 Streptomyces boluensis
GGAAATACCGGGGGGAGTCGGGGCATACCCGGATCAAGAAATTCGCGGGGCGCGGGTTGCGGTGTGTCCGGGCCGGGGCGGGGGATCTCGGGGGTTGAAGTTGCCGTTGCGGCAGCTTCTACGGTCGTGACCAGGGCCGGAGAGACCGGCCCGGCGATACGCACGCGGGAGTCGTGATGGACTGGCCGATCTCAGAGGTGGCCCGGATGTCGGGCGTGACCGCCCGGACCTTGCGCCACTACGACGAGACCGGCCTGCTGCCGCCGGCCCGGATCGGCGCCAACGGGCACCGCTACTACGAGGAGCACCAGCTTCTGCTGTTGCAGCAGATCCTCGTACTGCGGGAGTTGGGCGTCGGACTGCCGGAGATCGGCCGGATCCTCTCCGATCAGGTCGACGAGGTGGATGCCCTGCGGGGCCACCACCGGCGGCTGCTCGCGGAGCGGGACCGGCTCGATGCCCTGGCCGGCACTGTCTCCCGCACGATCGCCGAACTGGAGCAGTCCAGAAAGGACGGCACCCCCATGGCCATCAACCGACCGGAGAACCTGTTCGAGGGCGTCCAGCCCTCCCAGTACGAGGCGAACATGTCCGGCTTCCCCGAACTCGCCGAGGAGGTCGGACGACGCGCGGCCACGATGAGCCAGGCCGATGCGGAGGCCGGGCACCGTGAGCGCACCGCGCAGATGATCCGGCTCGCCGAACTCATGGCCGCGGGCAACCCGGCCGACGCCGAGCCCGTGCAGGCCGAGATCGACGCCCAGTACCGGGCGCTGACCCAGCTGCGTGCCGTCTCCGCCGAGGAGTACCGGGCCATCGGACGCGCCTGCGTGGACAACGACGTCTGGCGCACCGCCTACGAGGCGATCACCCCGGGCCTGGCCGCCTACCAGCGCGACGCCATCGAGGCATACGCCACCACCAGGCTGAACTGAGCAATCGCTGTCGTCGACGGCCTGGTCGGCGGTGTCGAAGGTGCGGGTGGTGTCGATCAAGTGCCGTACGCGTGCGTCGGTGACGGCTCCTGACAGGTTGGAGGCGGGTGATCGGCGCCACCGAACGCCTGAGTGGGGCGCGGAGGCTATTGCCCGGCCGGGAAGGCGGCTATTCCCCGGCCGGGAAGTCCGTGGAGGCCGCCAAGTCGCGCTGGGCCTCGAAGTCCTCGATCCGCTTGCGCAGCACTCCGAGGGTGGAGTCCAGTGCCTGGGAGCCGAGGACCATCCGCAGCGGTGCCGGCTCGGTGTCGACGGATTCGATGATGCGGGCGGCCATGCGCTGGGGGTCGCCGGGGGCGAGGCCGTTGGCGGGGTCGAGCATGGCGTGGAAGGCGTGCGCGGGGTTGCCGTCGTAGGCGTCGACGGGGTCGGCGACGCAGCGCTGCCGTAGCGGAATCGGTGCGTGCGCCGCCGGGCTCGACGATCGTCACGCCGATGTTGAACGGAGCGACCTCTTGGGCGACCGACTCGGCGAACCCTTCGACGCCCCACTTGGTGGCGTGGTACATGGAGTTGCCCAAGTCGGTGCGCGCCGAGCGCATGGCCGAGAACATCGACGTCTTCGACTTTGAACTCACCGACGAGCAGATGGCACGGATCGCCACCCTCGACGCGGATAGGTCGCTGTTCTTCGACCACCACGACCCCGCGATGGTCACCTGGCTCGCCAAGCGCCGCCTGGACGCCTGACCCGCGCCCGCCCAGGGACGAGCGCCAGTACGGGGAGGGGCGCCGCCCCTCTCACGGTGTACGCAGGTCCTCCGCCGCGTCGGCCACCCGTTGCAGCAGTTCCAGGAAGGTGGACTGCTCGTCGGCGTCCAGCGGGGCGAGGAAGATCTGGTTCATCCGGGCCGTGCGGCCGCTCAGCCGACGGTGCACCCGCCGGCCCTCCTCGGTCGTACGCAGCACCGAGCGGCGGCCGTCCTTGGTGTCGCGGACCTTGTCGACCAGGCCCCGGTCGACCAGGCGGCGCACCACCTCGGCGACGGTGGAACGGTCCAGGCCGACGCGCTCACCCACCGTGCGCTGGTCGAGGCCGTCCGCACCGGCGAGCGCGTTGAGCACCGCGAACTGCGGTGAGGTGACGTCCTCCGAGACCACGGTGTGCCAGAGCAGGGTGTGCGCCTGCTGGAGCCGCCGGGCCAGGTGGCCGGGGTGGGTGCTGAGGTCGAGCGCGGGCACCTAGGTCCTTCCGTCGGGATCCTCGTACCGGAGATCTTCCTTGTACCGGAATGCTCCTTGCACTGAGGGTCTTGACCCTGGCCAGTCATGATGCCACGCTTCCGGCTTGGAACGAGATAGTCAGTGTACTGAGTAATTTGATCGGAGCGTACCGATGGACAAAGTGGTGGCCACGGCCCCGCGCGAGGTGACGCAGGCCGAGATCGACCGGCAGATGGCGCGCGAGCGCGAGACGTACGAGCAGGGCCTCGCCGAGGGGGCCGAGCCGAGCCACCACCCGCGCCGCGACTACGCCCCCTACCGCTCCAGCGCGCTGCGCCACCCCACCAGGCCGCCCGTCGCCATCGACACCCGGCGCGACCCGGAGGCCGTGGAACTCGGCTCGCCCGCCTTCGGCGAGACCGACGTCACCGCGCTCGACAGCGACCTGACCCGGCAGCACCACGGCGAACCCCTCGGCGAACGCATCACCGTCAGCGGCCGGCTCCTGGACCGCGACGGGCGCCCCGTGCGCGGCCAGCTGATCGAGCTGTGGCAGGCCAACGCCTCCGGCCGCTACGCCCACCAGCGCGACCAGCACCCCGCACCGCTCGACCCCAACTTCACCGGTGTGGGGCGGGTGTTGACCGGCGCCGACGGCTCCTACGCCTTCACCACGGTCAAGCCCGGCGCCTACCCGTGGCGCAACCACGACAACGCCTGGCGGCCCGCGCACATCCACTTCTCACTGTTCGGCTCCGCCTTCACACAGCGCCTCATCACGCAGATGTACTTCCCGGGCGACCCACTCTTCGCGTACGACCCCATCCTGCAGTCCGTCACCGACCAGGCGGCGCGGGACCGCCTCGTCGCCGCCTACGACCACGACCTGTCCAAGCCCGAGTGGTCGCTCGGCTACCGCTGGGACATCGTGCTCGACGGCCCCGCCGCCACCTGGATCGAGGAGGGACGCTGACATGAGCGGCCACACCGGGCACGCGCCCACCCCGTCGCACACCATCGGCCCGTTCTACGGCTACGCCCTGCCC
>NZ_JAAAHS010000586.1 GCF_009908195.1 Streptomyces boluensis
CCGCCCCACCCGACCAGCCGGCCGGGCCCGCCAAGGCCCTCACGAAGGACCCGCCCCTCATGCCTCGCGGCCGCTACTCGCTCCACGACACCCACGATCACACCCCCCTCGGCATCGAGCACTTCCACTGCGCCCCCGGCCCCTCCGGCTGGCGCTACGTCTCTCAGATCACCACCCCCGCCGGCGATCACGCCGGCTCCGTCGACCTGGTCCTGGACGAACTCGGCCGCCCCATCCGAGCCGAACTCCACGCCGCGAGCTGGCAGGTACGCGGCGCCGCCCTCGACGGCGTCACCTGGGTACGCACGGACCCCACCGGAGCCCACGCCACCGAAGGCAACGTCGCCGCTCACGCCTTCACCGGAACCTCCCCCGCGTTCCTCATCGCCACAGCACGCCTGCTGCGCCTCACCCCCGGCGCCCCCGCGACCCGTCTGCGCCTCGTCTCCCTCACCCAGCCGGTCCTCGCCCCACGCACTCTCGACCAGTCCTGGGCCCTGCTGAAGAGAGAACCACACGCCACTGACAGCGGCCCTCTGATCGTGGACGAGTACCAGGTCACAGCCCTGGACACGGGCGAGCAGAGCACCGTCCACATCGCTGGGGACGTCGTACTCGCGGCCCCGGGCATCGAGCTGGAACACCTGGAATCCCCGCCGTCCCAACTCGACTGAGCAGCGCGACGAGCCCGTTCGTACGAGATGGGCAAGCCACCGATCAGGCAGGCGGCACGAACCCGGTCGCGGGCGGAGCCTCCGGCTTGGTCCCGTCGCCAGAACGCGGCGCCGCCACATCCCGCGGAGGCCCGGGGTCCGCTTCAATACGTGCTGCCATTGCCGTCGTGGGCGATGGCCCCGCAGCCACGGCACCCTCGCCACCGAAGGCCCGCCGGGCATCCCGCGCCTGCCGCTCGTTCACGACGGCGGCGAGATACGCGGCAGCCGGCACCCCATACGGCAGCGGGGAACCGGTGCGCTCCTCGAGGTCGCCGGCCAGCCGCTCGGCCATGGCCGACCCCATCTGCGGATCGAGCTGCCCCATCCGCGTCAGGTACTGCCGGATCGCCAGCCACAGCCCGTCCGGCACGCCAGACAGATCGAGCTCCGCGAACCGTCCGACAAGCCACGGCGGCGGAGGCGGAACGTAGGACATGCGCCCCGCGGGAACACGCTCCCGTACGACGAGCGTCCCGGCGAACACGTCCCCAAGGCGCCGCCCCCGAGCGGACACGAGCGACGCGATGCAGGCCACGACCCCGAACGTCGCCAGGATCTCGATGACGCCCATCGCCCCACGAACCAAGGCGTGCCGGAACCGGATCGGCCCTCCGTCGTCCCGCACCACCCGCAACCCACAGGCCAGCTTCCCCAGCGACCGACCGTGACTCAGCGTCTCGACAGCGATCGGCCCGCCAACGAGCACCAAGATGAACGTGCCCACGGAAACAGCCGCCACAGCCGCGTCATCAAGAGAAGCAGTGGCGGCCAACAAGCCGATGGACACAACGATGTACACCGCGAAGGCCACGGCAAGATCGATGACGACAGCCAAGGCCCGGCTCGGCAACTTCGCCGCGCGCAGCTCCAGCGCCACCGCCTCACCCGTCACAAGCTCACTCACGCGTGCCCGCCCTTCCTGCCCTGCCCCTGGAACAGCCAGTCTGCCAAGCTGTCCGCGCAGCGCGCCGTAGTACGAGGAGTAGCTACCTGATGGACCTCGACGTGTTCGTGTCCGCCCACCGGTCCGAGTGGGACCGCCTGGACGCGCTCCTGCGCCGTCGGCGCCGTCTCACAGGAGACGAGGCGGACGAACTCGTCGTGCTCTACCAACGCACTGCCACGCACCTCTCCCTGATCCAGTCGAGCGCCCCGGACCCACAGCTCACAGGCCGCCTCACTCAACTCGTCGCACGCGCGCGTAGTGCCGTCACCGGCACCCGCCGAGCCGGTTGGAGAGACGCCGGCCGCTTCCTCACCACCGGTTTCCCCGCCGCGCTGTACCGAACCCGTCATTGGTGGGTGCCCACGGCTCTGCTCTCCACAGCGGTCGCGGTACTCATCGGCTGGTGGATCGGAACCCACCCCGAAGTACAGTCCGCGATCGCAGCCCCCAAGGAACTGCGCGAGCTGACCCGCCCCGGCGGGCAGTACGAGACCTACTACTCGAGCCACCCGGCGGCGTCATTCGCGGCACAGGTCTGGACGAACAACGCCCAAGCCGCCGCCATGTGCCTGGTACTCGGAGCCTTCCTGGGCTTGCCGGTCATCTGGATCCTCTTCCAGAACATGCTCAACGTGGGAGTGGGCATCGGCCTGATGTCCTCGGCAGGCCGCCTGGACACCTTCCTGGGCCTGATCCTTCCGCACGGCCTGCTCGAACTGACCGCGGTCTTCGTCGCGGCCGGCACAGGACTCCGACTCGGCTGGACACTCATCGACCCAGGCCCACGCACGCGACGCGACGCCTTGGCAGCAGAAGGCCGCGCAGCACTGGGCATGGCCATCGGCCTGGCCCTGGTCCTCTTCATCTCCGGAGCCATCGAAGGCTTCGTCACGCCCTCCGGTCTCCCCACCTGGGCGAGGATCGGCATCGGCGTCATCGCGGAGCTGGCATTCCTCGTCTACGTGTACGTGGTGGGCGGCCGAGCCGCGCGAAGCGGGGAAACCGGAGACCTGGAGGCCGCGGAGCGCAGCGCCGGTGCACCGACGGCCGCTTGATGTGCGTGCACCACTCCTGAGCTGCTACTGTCCTGTCCTCCCCACAAAAGCCGTTGACTCGGCTCGAGCGGGGAGGTAGATTTGAGCAGTTGCCTCGAACTGGACAGGTTCGACCGCGACGGTTAGCATCTACTTCGCTTCCTGGAAATTCATTCCACACGAAGCGCCCCCTGATTCATCAGAATCAATGGCGTCGGTAAATCTGACTCAGAGTCTCTGATAAAGTCGGGATCACGCCGAAAGGGGGCCGAAAGGCAACCAAAGGCAAATGGCTCTCAACGGCCACGGATTCAAATTCCGAATCGCTTCCGACAGGAAACGGACCGGGAAAAGGATCTGGTAGAGTTGAAACCGCCGGAAGGGCCGAAAGGGCCGGAAAGCGAATCCCGCCGACAGGGAATCGGACACGAAAGAGTCTGATAGAGTCGGAAACGCAAGACCGAAGGGAAGCGCCCGGAGGAAAGCCCGAGAGGGTGA
>NZ_JAAAHS010000587.1 GCF_009908195.1 Streptomyces boluensis
GGGGCGGGTCTGCGGCTGTGGTCCCGGCGCAGGCAGCGGGTCCTCGCGCGGGCGGCGTCGGGCCCGCGCCACCGCGAACTCCCGGACCGGGCACGGGAGTCGGACGGGTACCGCGGCTTCACCCAGGTCTACTCCGGCCTGACGTGCGGCGTCATCGCGGCGGCCGTCCTGGTGTACGGGCTCGTGGGTGACCTGTCGGCGCCGGCCGCCGGACCGGCGTACGACGCGAGTGGGCATCAGCTCGTCGCGGGGCTGTTCCTCGTCGTCGGCGGCACCGCCTACGGCATGGGCCACAGTGCCCATCGCGCGGCGCGGCGCCTGCACGACTGGACGCAGCCGACCCTGCTCGTGGGCGTGCGGATCGCCCCCGACGGGCGCTGGTGGCTGTACCCCGACGCCCGCACCACGGGCGTACCGCCGCTCATCTGCTGCCGCCCGCAGAAGCGCGACACCGACCCGGCGTCCCGGCTGCTCGGTTCCGGATCGCCGTACGACAAGGGCGAGGGGCTTTACGACATCGACCCGCACAGCGAGCCCTTCGAGGCGATCCTGTACGGCGCACCGCGTGAAGGGGCCGAAGTCGCCCTGGAATACGCGGTGGTGGAGCGGTTCCCCAACCGGCAGACGGAACGGACGTACACCGCCGTCACCGTCGCCCCGCTGCTGCCGGACCGTCGCCACGGCCTGGAGCCGTGGCAGCCCGCCGACGCGGCGGAGCGTGCCGCGAGCCGGCACCAACGGGCCCGCAGGGAGGCTGCGGAGCGGCGCGAGCAGAAGGCCCGGCAGGAGCAGTACGAGCGCGAGCGCGCGGCCCGGCCGGCCCGCGAGGCCGCGCGGCGCCGTGCGGCGGGCGACGTTCCGAGGTCGCGCCGTGGCGGCAGGCGGGACAGGTGGTCCGGCGGCAGCACGGGCTGCGGCAGCGGTTCCGGCCACAGCTGCGGCGGCGGCCACGGCTGCGGCGGTGGCGGCGGGTGCGGTGGTGGTGGCGGGGACTGAGCGGGTAGCAGGCCGGGCACGGCGAAGCGGGCGGGGCCGCCGGAAGAACGGCTTCCCCGCCCGCGAGGGCACGTGTGCCGGGACTCAGCCGAACATGCCCGGCCGGTACTCGCCCGCGGGCTGCCGTACGAGGACGTTGGCGCGGTTGTAGGCGTTGATGAGGGCGATCAGGGCGACCAGGGCGGCGAGTTGGTCCTCGTCGAAGTGCTTGGCCGCGCTGTCCCACGCCTCGTCGCTGACCCCGCCGGCCGCGTCCGCGATGCGGGTGCCCTGCTCGGTGAGTTCCAGGGCGGCACGCTCCGCGTCGGTGAACACGGTGGCCTCGCGCCAGACGGCGACGAGGTGCAGCCGTACCGAGGTCTCGCCGGCTTCGATGGCGTCCTTGGTGTGCATGTCGGTGCAGAAGCCGCAGCCGTTGATCTGGCTGGCGCGGATCTTCACCAGCTCCTGCGTCGCGTGCGGCAGCGTCGATTCGGCGATCTCCTTGCCCGCGGCACCGAAGTGCTTGACGAGCTTCTGGGTGACCGCGCTGCCGAAGAGGTTCAAACGAGCTTCCATGATGGGCTCCCGTGCCGTTGTCGTTGCTGCCTACACCCCCATTGACGGAAGGGGCCGGGCCGGATGTGACATCAGCGAATGCGACCTGCGTCACACACCGAAACGCCCAGGCTCCGGGGCACACCTCAGGGCGCGATGCCCACCCCGTCGATCCGGCTCCACGCCCGCTCCTGCGCGGCCGTCATCGCCGGCCAGTCGTGGCCGCCGGGACGCGGCCGGATCCGGGAGGCGTACGGGGCGGGCCGGAAGTCCGGGTCGTAGAAACAGCCCGTGCCGTACCGCGCGTCGAAGGCGGCGCAGGACGCGGCGACGGAGCGGGCCGTGGGCTTGCGGCCGGTGCGGGCCCAAGTGTCCAGGGCGGCAAGGGAGTTGGCGTACTCGGCGGTGCTGAGGCCGCTGTGCTCGCTCTCCTCCGTGAAGGTCTGCACGAGGTGCTCGTCGCGGTCGGCCCCGTCGAGGGTGGCGCGGTACGCGGACTCGTGCTCGACGAAGGCCGTCGGGTCGTCGATGGCGTGCAGGGTGAGCACCGGCAGGTTCACCTCGCCGGTGAGGTCGCTGTCGTACGAGAGGTCACGGCGGGCGGTGGGGTCGGCGCTGAAGCGCTCGATCCCGGCGTTCAGTGCCTCGTCATCGTGCGAACCCGTGTAGCGCACGCCCGCGTTGGCGAACGGGTTACGGCCGCCGAGCCAGTCCGCCACGATGTCGCGGAACGTGAACGTGGCGAAGCGCAGATGCGATTCGAGGGCATGCTCCGGGATCCGGGTGACGCCGAGGATGTCGTCGAGGTTGCGCTGCTGCGCCGCGGTCCGGTCCGCGGGTGCGGCGGCGTACCCGGTGCATTCCTCGAGGCGGGCGCGGAGCCCGGCGGCCGTCAGGGTGGAGCCGGGCCGCAGCCCCTGCCACACCGGGTACTGCGGTTCGGTGGGGCGCGGGTGGTTGCGGCAGTAGAACTGGTAGACCGCGCGCAGGTCGACGCGGTAGTCGTAGCCGCGCGAGCCGCCGCCGAGTACGCCGTTGGTGAGCAGCACACCGTCGTACGGGCCGTTCCGTCCGCCCTGCGTCTCGGCCGCCTTGGCCGCGACGTCGCCGCCCCAGGACTGGCCGTGCAGATAGGTCTGCCGGGGTGTGCCGAAGGCGTTGACGAAGGCGCGGCGGGCGCTCTCGGTGTCGGCGGCGGCCATCCGGGTGCCGTAGCCGCCGCGCCGGTAGGACGAGCCGACCCAGGCGTACCCCTCGTCGACCATGACCGCCCAGCGCTCCAGGTCCTCGCCGCTGCGCGCCGGGTCGGAGGTGTCGCCGAGGTCGGGGCCGCCGTGCGCGTGCACGACGAGCGAGCCGTTCCAGTCGGCGGGTACGGCGGCGGTGTAGTACGCCCCGTCGGCGTCCCGGCCGCGCCAGCAGGTCGCCCGCCCGTCCAGGTGGTCCGGGCACGCGACCGGTTCGGGGGCGGCGGTCCGCGCCTGGGCGGTGGGTACGTGGCCGAGGCCGCCGAGCAGCACGGTCGCGAGGAGCGCCGCCCGCAGGGCCGGTCGGCGGCGGCGGTACGGGGAGCGGCGCGGGCGGCGGGTGGGCTAGTGGGGTGCGTTCAAGGAACCGGCTAC
>NZ_JAAAHS010000588.1 GCF_009908195.1 Streptomyces boluensis
GGAGGGGGGTGCGGTGAAGAGTCGGGTCAGGCGGTCGCGGCCTTGGTGAGCCGCGTCGCGCTGCCACGGGGGATGACCAGCGGGGTGCCGGTCTCCGGGTCGGGGATCACCCGGCAGTCGACGTCGAACACGGTCTTGACCAGTTCGGCGTCGAGGACCTCGGCCGGTGGCCCGGCCGCGGCGAG
Organism: Streptomyces boluensis; assembly: GCF_009908195.1. Lineage (GTDB taxonomy): Bacteria > Actinomycetota > Actinomycetes > Streptomycetales > Streptomycetaceae > Streptomyces > Streptomyces boluensis. Next base: position 186 of record NZ_JAAAHS010000588.1, read on the forward strand.
TCGCCCGTCCTTGAGGACCACCAGGTGGTCCGCGTAACGGGCGGCCTGCCCGAGGTCGTGCAGCACCATCACCACGGTGCGGCCGGCCTCGGAGTGCAGTTCGGCGACCAGGTCGAGCACGTCGAGCTGGTGCCGTAGATCGAGGAAGGTCGTGGGCTCGTCGAGGAGCAGGAGTTCGGTGTCCTGCGCCAGGGCCAGGGCGATCCACACGCGCTGCCGCTGACCGCCGGAGAGCCGGTCCACGGCCTTGTCCCGCAGGGCCGCGGTGCCGGTCCGCTCCAACGCGGCCTCGACGGCCGCCTGGTCGGCCTTGGACCAGGGGCTGAGCAGCCGCTGGTGCGGGTAGCGCCCGAGTCGTACGAGAGCTTCCACCGTGACGGCCTCGGGCGTGACCGGCTGCTGCGGCAGCAGGCCGAGGCGCAGGGCGAGGGTGCGCGCGGACATGCGGTGGATGTCGGCGCCGTCCAGGGTGACGGTGCCGCCGGACGGCGCGAGCAGCCGGGTCAGGCCGCGCAACAGGGTGGACTTTCCACAGGCGTTGGGGCCGACGATCGCGGTGACGGCGCCGCCGGGGATCACCAGGTCGAGGTTGTCGACGACGGTCCGGTCGCCGTAGCGCAGGCCTAGGCCGTGGGCGGCGAGCTGGTTCGGCTGCGGCTGGTCGGTCTGTGACTCGTTCATCGGGGTCTGGTCCATCTGCTGGGCGGTCATGCGGTACTCCTGTCGACGGGCCGGCCCTGGCGGATCATGAGCGCCAGCAGGAACGGTGCGCCCAACGTGGCGGTGACGGCGCCGACCGGCAGCCCCTCGACCGGCAGCAGATGCTGGACGATCAGGTCCGAGGCGAGCAGCAGTACGGCCCCGGTCAGGCCGGTGAGCGCGAGCGTGCCGAGCGTCGGCGGCCCGGCGAGGAAGCGCACCAGATGCGGTACGGCGAGGGCGACGAAGCCGACCGGGCCGGTGATCGACGCCGCGAGCGACGCCAACGCGACGGCGGTGACGAGGAGTTGGAGCCGGGCGACGGAGGTGTTCATGCCGAGGGCGCCCGCCGACTCGTCGCCGAGGTCCAGCACGGCGAGGCGGCGGTGCAGGCAGAAGGCGACCGCGAGGACGAGCAGCGTCGCGCCTGCGGCGGCCCACACCTCGGTCCAGGTCCGTCCGTACAGCGAGCCGGTGGTCCACTGCAGGGCCGCCCCGGCGAGCTCGGTGGGGAACCGTACGACCATGAAGTTCACGGCGGCGGCCAGACCGGCCTGGACGGCGAGGCCGACCAGTACGAGCCGGGTGACGCTCAGGCCGGAGCGCCAGGCGAACACCCCGAGCAGCAGGGCCGCGAGCAGCCCACCGGCCAACGCGCCGAGCGGGATGAGCAGTTGTGAGGCCCCGGCGGAGAGCAGCGACACGGCCCCGAACGAAGCGCCGCCTGTGATGCCCATGACATCAGGAGAGGCGAGCGGATTGCGGAAAAGCCGCTGCAGCAGCGAGCCCGCGACACCGAGCCCCGCTCCGGCGACGATCCCCGCGGCCACGCGCGGCGCCAGGAACTCCTGGACGACGAGCACACTTCCGCCGTCGCCCGACCCGACCAGGGCACGCAGCGCGACGGACGCGGACATCGGGATGTCGCTGTGGGTGAGCGAGAACGTGGAGAGCAGGACGATGGCGACCACGGCGACGCCGCAGAGCAGTGCGGTGCGCCGGGCGGGCGTGATGAGGTTCTTGCGTGTCGCAGGTGCGGCCGGCGAGGTCCGCAGCGTGTCGGTCACCGGGCGACCTTCCGCGCGAGCAGGGCAAGGAGAGGGGCGCCGAGGAACGCGGTGACGATGCCGACCTCCAGCTCCGAGGGCCGGATGACGAGGCGTCCGAGCACATCGGCGGCGAGCAGCAGCAGCGGCCCGACGACCAGGCAGCCGGGCAGCAGCACGCGATGGTCCGAGCCGATCAGCGCGCGCACGATGTGGGGCGCCGCAAGCCCGATGAACGCGACGGGACCGGCCACCGCGACCGCCGAACCGGACAGGAGGATCACGGCGATCCCGCCGGCAAGACGAATGCGGGCCACCGGCACACCGAGCGCCTGGGCCGAATCGTCCCCGATCGCCAGGGCGTTGAGGGCGGGGGAGACGGCGAACGCCAGGACGAGCCCGATCACGAGGGTCGGCAGCACCGGCCACAGCACGTCCAGGGGGCGTCCGGCCATCGAACCGGCGAGCCAGAACCGGGCCTCGTCAAGGGTGCGCTGACTGAGCAGCATCAGGGTCGCGGTCCAGGACAGCAGCACCAACTGCAGCACTGTGCCGCCGAGTGCGAGTCGTACGGGGTCGAGGTCGCCGCCGCGCCGGGCGAGTGCCTGGGCGAACAGGGCGGCGCCCGCGGCTCCGGCGAAGGCGAACCATATGTACTCGACGGGCTGCGTGAGATGGAGGGCGTAGATCGCGACGACCACGGCGAATCCGGCACCGGCGTCGATGCCGAGCGTGGTCGGCGAGGCGAGCGGGTTGCGGGTGATGCCCTGCGCGACCGCTCCGGCCACTCCGAGCGCGGCGCCGATCGCGAGCCCGATCACGGTACGCGGCAGCCGCAGCCCGGTGACCGCGACGGCGTCCGCGCCGGACGCGTCACCGAACAGCGCGGAGAACACGGTGGACAGCGGAACGGGCCGTGCCCCCATGGCGAAGCTCAACGCGACACACAGCGCGAGGGCGGCGACCCCGACGGCGAAGAACGGTATTCGCCTGAGGAGTTGGGTGCGGAGGCCCCTGGTCGGAGCGCCCGTCGAGTTTGTAGACACGAGGAGTCAGCTTAAGTTAGGCACACCTAACCCTGTCAACTCTGCGTAGACAGATGGTTCCTTTGGGCAACCAATCGATCAATCTCGGCCGAACTGGCCGAATGCGTCCGCAGATCCGCACGTCCTCCCTGTACGCAGCCCTGTACGTCGCGGATCCCCCTC
>NZ_JAAAHS010000589.1 GCF_009908195.1 Streptomyces boluensis
CCGACACGCTGCCGCGCGCCCCCGTACCGGACCATCGGTATCCGCGGTGGGTACGCGGGGTGCCTCCGTACCCGCGCTGACCTGCTGAAGATCACCTGGAGCGGTCCCCGGCACTCAGGCACAGCGCGCCTCGTTACCATGCGGGGACGCAAATGCGGACGACCACTGACGACGACGAGGGACGGGCGAGCGCGTGGCCGAGGCGGCAGACTTCCAGGGGATGACTCCCTCACCTGCCCGCCGGTGGTTCCGGCGTACGGCGGGCCTCCTCGCGGGGGCCCCGCTGCTCGTCGGCCTGCTGCAGGTGCCGGCCGCCGCCCCCGCGGCCGCCGCGCCCGCCGCCCCCTCCGGTGCGGGCTCCGTCGATGTGTCCCTCGACTCACTCTCGCCGAGCGCGCCGACGGACGAGGACACCCTCACGGTCTCCGGCAAGGTCACCAACGAGGGCGAGCAGACCGTCACCGGCGCCAAGGTCGCCCTGCGGGTCGGCCCGTCGCTGAACGAACGCGGCGCCATCGACAACGTGGCCCGGCGCTCCGACTCCACTCAGGGCGTCGTGGGCCGCGAGGTCGGCGGCAAGTACCTGGAGAAGTTCGACAAGCTCGCCCCCGGCGTCTCCCAGGACTTCACGCTCTCCATCCCGGTCAAGGAGCTCGACCTCTCCGCGGACGGCGTCTACCAGCTGGGCGTCTCCCTCACGGGACGCAGCGCGGCCCAGCCGTACGACCAGGTCCTCGGGATCGAGCGGACCTTCCTGCCCTGGCAGTCGGAGGCGCCGAGCGAGAAGACGAAGGTCAGCTTCCTCTGGCCGCTGATGTCCACCTCGCACCTGACCGCGGAGACCGCCTCCGACGAGCAGCAGACGCCGGTCTTCTCGGACGACAGGCTCGCCGAGGAGCTCGCGCCCGGCGGCCGGCTCCAGCAGCTCCTCTCGCTCGGCCGGGAACTGCCGGTCACCTGGGTCGTCGACCCGGACCTGCTGGCCTCGGTCGACGCGATGGCCACCAAGGGCTACAACATCAGGAACCCCGAGGGCGGCAACCCGATCCCCGGTAAGAACCGGGCCGTGGCCAAGCAGTGGCTCAACGAGCTGCAGCAGGCCGTCGACGGCAAGAAGGTCGTGGCCCTGCCGTTCGCCGACCCGGATCTGGCGTCCCTTGCGCACCAGGGCAAGAGCGTCCCCGGTTCGCTCAGCCATCTGAAGCCCGCGACCGACGCGGCCAGCACGACCGTGGAGTCGGTGCTGCAGGTCAAGCCGTCCACCGACTTCGCCTGGCCCGCGGACGGCGCGATCGACCCGTCCGTCGTGGACGTCGCCACCTCGGCCGGCGCGCACACCGTGATCGCCCGCAGCGACAGCCTGCGCGAGACCAACGGCCTCACGTACACGCCGACCGCGGCCCGCCCGATCGGTGGCGGGACGACGGCGGTGGTCGCCGACGCCCGCCTGTCGACCCTGTTCCAGGGCGATATGACGGGCGCCGAGAACTCGACGCTCGCGGTGCAGAACTTCCTCGCTCAGAGCCAGATGATCACCGGGCAGTCCCCGGACAAGCAGCGCAGCATCGTGGTGGCCCCGCAGCGGATGCCCACCGCGAGCCAGGCCCAGACGATGGCCCACGCCCTCGACGAACTCGGCGCCGAGCGCTGGTCCGAGCCCGACGACCTGCTCTCCGCGGCCAAGGCCAAGCCGGACCCGGACGCCACGACCCGCGTGCCCGACGCGTCCTCGTACCCCGCCGCTCTGCGCAAGCAGGAGCTGCCCAAGCAGGCCTTCATGGATGTCCGCACCACCAAGGACACCCTCGACCGCTTCAAGCAGATCCTCAGCGAGCCGGACCGCGTGGTCACGCCGTTCGGCCGGGCCATGGACCGGGAGATGTCGACCACCTGGCGCGGTCGTGCCGGGGACGCGGAGACGTACCGCGGTGAGGTCCAGCGCTATCTGACCAACCTGACCGACCAGGTGAAGTTGATCAAGAAGTCCGAGGTGAAGCTCTCGGGCCGCAGCGCGACCATCCCGATCACCGTGCAGAACAACCTGGTGCAGGGCGTCGAGGACATGACCCTGCGCCTCACCTCGGGCAAGCCGAACCGTCTGAAGATCGGCGAGGAGTCCGGCCCGTACGCGGAGCAGCCGATCAAGGTCTCCGGCGGCCACAGCCAGACGGTGAAGTTCACCACCACCGCCAACGCCAACGGCCCGGTACCGGTCACCGCCCAGCTCTACGGCCCGGACGGCACCCCGTACGGCGAAGAGATCCGCTTCGATGTGAACGTCACCGAGATCACCCTCACCGTGATGCTGGTCATCGCGGGCGGAATCCTGCTCCTGGTCCTCGCCGGATTCCGGATGTACACCCAGCGCAAGGCGGCCGCCCGCCGCGCGGCGGCCGAGGAGGCCGAAGCCGAACAGGGCGACGGCCCCGAGGGCGAGGCGGGCCCCGACGAGGACGACGACCGCGGCGGCCCCGACGGGCAGGACGGCCCCACGTCCGGCGAAGGAGACCCCGAGCAGCCGAGTGACCCGACACCGGACACCGCACCGGAAAGCACCGGCCCGTCCGGCACGGGTGAGAGAGTGGACCGTTGAGCGATGACGTGGCCGCTGGGGCCGTGGGACCGATGAGGTGGGGTAAGCATGAATGCGCCGTACGACGGTGACCGCGGCCAGGGCGCGGGCGGCGGCGATCCCGCGGGTGGACAGGTGCCCCCGCAGCAGCCCACGCAGGATGTGTACGTCGAGGACGCCTACGCCCAGGACCCGTACCGCGCACAGGACCTCGCCGCCCAGGACCCGGTGACCGAGGCCCTGTACGACCGGTCGGCGCACCCGCCGCCGCCCCCGGGCACCTACGCCGACCCGCAGTCCCTCTACTCCGCGCCCGCCGCGCCGCAGAACGCTCCGGACCCGCAGGTCTGGGCGCAGACCCCGGCCCCGGAGCCCGACGGTCCGTCCCGTCATCTGCCGTACGGCGACGACATCAGGACGACGCAGTTCGTCGGCGTGGACGACCTGGTCACCCAGGCCTCCGACGAGCGGCACGAGCCGGACGCCTTCGCGCACCTCTTCCGGGACCAGCAGCCGAACGGCTCCCGGCCC
>NZ_JAAAHS010000059.1 GCF_009908195.1 Streptomyces boluensis
GGCGAGGAGTGGACGGCCCGCGCGTATGACGAGACGCTGGTGATTCCTCGGGGAAAGACCGTCGACATCATGGAGATCAGCGGCGCGACCGCATTCGTCTACCCCCGGGACTGACACCATGGAAACGTCTGCGTTTCTCATCGTCGGACTGATCGTCGCGCTTTTCGCGATCTTCACCGTGATGCGGGCGGTGCGTATCGTTCCGCAGGCCCGCGCGCGGAATGTCGAACGGCTCGGCCGTTACCATCGCACGCTGAATCCCGGTCTCAATCTCGTGATCCCGTACATCGACCGCGTACACCCGGTGATCGATCTGCGGGAACAGGTCGTCTCTTTCAAGCCGCAGCCGGTCATCACCGAGGACAACCTGGTCGTGGAGATCGACACCGTCCTCTATTTCCAGGTCACCGACCCGCGTGCGGCGTTCTACGAGATCGCGAGTTTCCTGCAGGCCGTCGAGCAGCTGACCGTCACCACCCTGCGCAACGTCGTCGGCTCCATGGACCTGGAGAAGACCCTCACCTCGCGCGACACCATCAACAGCCAGCTACGCGGCGTCCTCGACGAGGCCACCGGCAAGTGGGGGCTGCGCGTCAACCGGGTGGAGATCAAGGCCATCGACCCGCCGCAGACCATCAAGGACGCGATGCAGAAGCAGATGCGGGCCGAGCGCGACAAGCGGGCCGCGATCCTCGGTGCCGAAGGACAGCGGCAGTCGCAGATCCTCACCGCCGAGGGCGACAAGCAGGCCGCCGTGCTGCGCGCGGAGGGCAACCGTACGGCGGCGATCCTCCAGGCCGAGGGCCAGTCGCGGGCCATCGACGAGGTGTTCCAGGCCGTGCACCGCAACGACCCCGACCCGAAGCTGCTCGCCTACCAGTACCTCCAGACCCTGCCCCTGCTGGCGCAGGGCCAGGGCAACAACTTCTGGGTCATCCCCAGCGAGATCACCTCCGCGCTCCAGGGCGTCTCCAAGGCCTTCAACGTGGACCTGCCGCAGTCCCCGGCCACCCGCGAGAAGCCGGCCGACAACATGTCCGCCCAGGCCGCCGACGACACCGCGAAGGCCGCGAAGGCGGCAGCCGAAGCGGTCGCCGACGCGGCCAAGGCCGACGGCGCTACGGGGGCGCTGCCGCCGGACCTGGGCCACTGAACCCCGAGGCCGCCGCGCGTCAGCCCTGCCTCAGCCCTGCCGCAACAGCCGCTCCCGGCAGGCCGCCACGTCGAAGTCCGCCTTCGGGTACGCGGGATCCAGGGCCTCCAGGTGTTCGAGGAGGAGCTTGCTGATCGCCCAGTTCCGGTACCACTTGCGGTCGGCGGGGATCACGTACCAAGGCGCCACCGGGGTCGAGCAGCGCTCCAGGGCGATCTCGTACGCCTCCTGGTAGGCGGGCCACAGGGCGCGCTCGTCGATGTCCGTCGGGTTGAACTTCCAGTGCTTGTCCGGGCGGTCAAGGCGCTCCAGGAGACGGTCGCGCTGGGCGTCGGGGCTGATGTGCAGGAAACACTTGACGACGGTCACGCCGTCGTCGTTCAGGGTCCTCTCGAAACGGTTGATCTGGCCGTAGCGGCGGCCGAGTTGGCTGCGCGGGACCAGTTCGCGGACGCGTGCGATGAGCACGTCCTCGTAGTGCGAGCGGTCGAAGATGCCGATCTCGCCCGGCTCCGGGAGCGCCTTGATCACACGCCAGAGGAACGGGTGGTTCAGCTCCTCGGCGGTGGGGGTCTTGAAGGCCTTGATACGGCAGCCGGAGGGGTTGAAGAGGCCGATGACGTGCTTGACCGTGCCGCCCTTGCCGCTGGTGTCCATGCCCTGGAGGACGAGCAGGAGCCGCCGCCGGTCGCCGCCGGTGCTGGCCGCGTACAGGCGCTCCTGGAGCTCCGCGAGACGTTCCCCGAGCAGGGCCGTCGCGCTCAGCCCCGCGGCCTTGCCGGAGGGGCCGCCCGGGGTCGCGCGGGTGTCGAGTCCGCCCAGGTCGACCCGCTCGCCCTCGGGGACCCGCAGCAGTTCGCTCAGTACGGGGGAGGCGCCGGGGCGAGTGGACTTCTTGCCGCTCTTGCCGCCCGGCTTCCGCTCGCTGTTCTTCGTCGCGTCCTTCTTCGCCACCGCGCACCCCTTCCGGCCAGTGCCCCCGATCCTGCGCCGGAACGGGGGCCGCCGCGACCGGTGCCGGGAGGCGGTGACGGGGGCCGCGTCCGCCCCTGGGCAGGGCGGACGCGGCCGGTGCCGTCAGTCGTGCCAGGGGCCGGTCACCGCGAAGGTGGTGCCCGGCTTGTAGCAGTTCATGTACATCGTGTCCCCGTCGGGGGAGAACGTGACGCCCGCAAACTCGCCCCACTCGGGCTCCTCGGGCGTACCGATGTTCTGCCGGCCGCGCGCCATCGCGTAGACCTCACCGCGCCGGGTCAGGCCGTACACGTGCTGGGCGCCCTCGCCGTCCTCGCAGACCATCAGGCCGCCGCCGGGTGCGAGGCAGATGTTGTCCGGCTCCTCGCCGGGCAGCTGCAGGTCGGAGTCGGGGCCGAAGACGATCACGAGCGTGAGGCGGCCCTCGGAGGGGTCGTACCGCCAGATCTGGCCGTAGTGGTCGGCGGCCGAGCCCTCCGCGCTCTTGGCGTAGCTGGAGACGAAGTAGACGCTCCGGCCGCCCCAGTAGCAGCCCTCCAGCTTCTGCGCGTGCGTGATGCCCTTCGGGCCGAAGTCCTGGTGGCGGATGGGGGTCTGGGCGGCCAGCGGGTCGGGTACGTCGACCCACTCGATGCCGTCGAAACTCGCGCCGGTCTCCTGGATCTTCGACAGGTCCGCGACCCCGGGCACCCGCATGGCCTGGAGCTTTCCGCCCGCCTGCAGGGAGCCGACGCCGCCGAGCGGCTTCTCGGGCAGGAAGCGGTAGAAGAGGCCGAAGGGCTTCTCGAAGGCGTCCTCGGTCTCGTAGACGGTGCCGTTCCTGGGGTCGATCGCGACCGCCTCGTGCTGGAAGCGGCCCATCGCGGTGAGCGGCACCGCGCCCGTGCGGCGCGGGTCGACGGCGTCGACCTCGAAGATGAAGCCGTGGTCCTTGGTGTAGCCGTTGGTACCGGCCTTGTCCTCGGTCTCCTCGCAGGTCAGCCAGGTGCCCCAAAGGCTCGGCCCGCCCGCGCAGTTGACGGCCGTACCGGCGATGGCGACGCGCTCGTCCAGGACGTTGTTCCGCCCGTCGAGCGCGAGCGCCGTACAGCCGCCCTTGCCCTGCGGGTCGTACGTCAGGCCCTCGACGGTCGGCACGGCGAGCTTCGCGGTGACCCGGTTCTCGTGGTTGCGCACCAAGTGGACGCCGCCGTTACGGCCCCGGAAGGCGGCCATGCCGTCGTGATTGCTCGGCACCTTGCCCTCGCCCGAGCGGAGCTCGTCGCCCTCGCGGGACAGCACCTTGTAGCGGAAGCCTTTCGGCAGATCGAGCAGTCCGTCCGGGTCGGGCACGAGCGGCCCGTATCCGGCCTTGCCGTGTGCGGCGGCGGTGCCCGCGAAGAGTTCCGAGATGGCGCCGGTGAAGGCGATGCCGGCACCCAACGCACCGGTCCTGGCGAGGACTTGACGTCTCGTCGCGGAGGGGCTGTCGGACGGTCGTGTTTCGGACATACGGGCAACTCCCTGCTGGCGGACAGGAATACGACCCGCTGTGTGTACCACGCAGTTGCGGCTCCGGGAACCACGCGCGTAGAAGCGGATTTGCGTGTCCGTCACAAGAGGAGGCGGATTTCCGTGCCCGCGCAGAAGGTTCCGGGGCGGCGTCCCGCCGCACCGCGGAAGGACGCCGCCCCGAACTCCCGTAGGACTCAGCCCTCCTGCGCGCCCGGGATCCGCTGGGAATCGCGGGCCAGGGCGGTGAGGCGGGAGATCGCCCGGAAGTACTTCTTGCGGTAGCCGCCCTTCAGCATCTCCTCGCTGAAAAGCTGGTCGAAGGGGAGCCCGGAGGCGAGAACCGGCACCTCGCGGTCGTAGAGCCGGTCGGCGAGAACCACGAGCCGCAGCGCCGTCGACTGGTCGGGCACCGGTCCCACGCCGGTCAGGCAGACCGCCTCCAGGCCGTCGGTGAGCGCGCCGTACCGGCTCGGGTGCACCTTCGCGAGGTGTTCGAGCAGGTGCGGGAAGTCGTCGAGGGAGGCGCCGTCCGTGGCGTACGCGACCTTGGTGACCCGCTCGTCGCTGTACGGCGGCGGGGCCTCGGGCAGGCCGCGGTGGCGGTAGTCCTCGCCGTCGATGCGCAGCGCGCGGAAGTGCGCGGACAGGCCCTGGATCTCGCGCAGGAAGTCGGCGGCCGCGAACCGGCCCTCACCGAGCTTGCCGGGCAGCGTGTTGGACGTCGCCGCGAGGGCCACGCCCGCGTCGACCAGCTTGCCGAGGAGCGTGGACACCAGGACCGTGTCGCCCGGGTCGTCGAGCTCGAACTCGTCGATGCAGAGCAGCCGGTGGCCGGAGAGGGTGCGCACGGTCTGCTGGAAGCCGAGCGCGCCGACCAGGTTGGTGAGCTCCACGAACGTGCCGAAGGCCTTCAGGGCGGGCTCGGCCGGGGTGGCGTGCCACAGGGAGGCCAGGAGGTGGGTCTTGCCGACGCCGTACCCACCGTCGAGGTAGACGCCGCGCGGGCCGGTCGGCTTGGCCTCCGCCTTGCGGGAGAACCAGCGCCTGCGGCCCGAGCCGGTGGCGTGCGCTCCGCCCAGCGTCGCCGCGAAGCCGCTCAGCACGTCGACGGCCTGCGCCTGGCTGGGCTGCCCGGAGTCGGGGACGTACGTCTCGAAGCGGGCCGACTGGAAGCGCGGCGGCGGCACCATCTCGGCGACCAGACGGTCGGCGGGCACGTGCGGCTCGCGGGCGCAGAGGGACAGCGGGGACGGGTCCGCTATCGGGCTCGTACCGGCTGCGGCGGGGGAAGCGGGGGAGGAGGACGACACAGCTCTTAACTCTAAGGGCCGTGCGAGACTGCGGAACATGCGCAGCCTGTTCCCTGTGACCGACCAGACACCAGCGAGGGACTCCGGGGCGGACCCCGGCCCGTACCCCGGAGGCGACCGGGAGTGGAGCCTGGAGGAACTGGCCGACCGGTACGCGTACGCCGGGACCGGCGGTCCCGTACTGCGGGCCAACATGGTCTCCACCCTGGACGGCGCGGCCCAGCACGACGGCCGCTCGCAGCCCATCTCGTGCGCCGCGGACATGCGGATCTTCGGCACCCTGAGGGGCCTCGCGGACGCGGTCGTGGTGGGTGCGGAAACGGTACGCCAGGAGGGCTATCGGCCCGCACGCGCGCGTGACGCCTTCGCAGGACGCCGCGCGGCGGCCGGTCAGGGTCCCGCCCCCGCCGTCGCGGTGATCAGCGCGAGCCTCGACCTGGACTTCTCGCTGCCGCTGTTCACCGAGCCGCTGGTGCCGACCCTGGTGCTGACCGGAGCGTCCGCCTCCGCCGAGCGCAGGCAGGCAGCCGAGGCAGCGGGCGCCCAGGTGCTGATCGCCGGTGACGGCCGGGGTGTGGAGCCCGCGCGGGTGGTACGCGCCCTGGCCGAGCGGGGCCTGAACCGGCTGCTCACGGAGGGCGGGCCGACCCTGCTCGGGCAGTTCGTGGCGGCCGGTGTCCTGGACGAGCTCTGTCTGACCGTGTCACCGATGCTGACCGCCGGAAGTGCGCAGCGGATCGCCGGGGGACCGGGAATGACGGTGCCTGAGCGGTTCTCGCTCGTGTCGTTGCTGGAAGAGGACGGGTTCCTGTTCAGCCGCTACCGTCGGTCCTGACATTCAGCGGAATTAGCCGTTCCGTTTCGCTTCCGCTGGGCACACTAAAACTCGCAACCGCGGTGCGCACAGGGACACAGACCCTGCCCGCGCACCCGGCAGGATGGTTTCCGCAGGGGCCCAGAGCCCCCGAAGGAGAAGGGCGCCCGCTGTGTCGTTCACGAGCGTATTGATGATCGAGAAGCCCCTGTCGTCGGTGGACGTGGAGTTCGTCACCACGCTCCATGGTGACCAGCCGGTCTCCTTCGTCGTCCTCATGCAGCCGCGCGGCGACCAGGACCGCCTCCTTCGCGCCCTCGACGACGTGGCGCTCGGCGAGCTGGACGAAGCGGTCCACGAAGGCGAAGAACCCGAGGGCCAGGACGCCACACGGCCCGCCGCCCGCGCCCTCGAGCACTCCCTGCGCGTCCTGCGCGACGCGGGCAGCGAAGCCGTCGGACAGCTCGTCGAGGACCACCCCATCGACCTGCTGAAGTCCGTCTCCGATGAGACGAACGCCGACGAGGTGATCGTGCTGACCGCCCCGCACTACGTCGAGGAGTTCTTCCACCGCGACTGGGCCTCGCGCGCCCGCCACAAGGTGGGCGTTCCGGTGCTCAAGCTTTACGCGCACAGCGAGTAGGGGCTGGTCGCTGGGGCGGGACTGTACTGGGGCCGTGCCGTGGGCTTACGTGCGGGGGCGGGGCCGTACGTGCCGGGGCCGTGCCGGGGTTCCGGGTAAGCGGAACCAAGGTTTTCCACAGGCCGGGAGCCGATACGCGGGCACCCCACGCACAGCGAATAGGCTGGGGCACGCCCCCGAGCACGGTCGGGGGCGCGGCCACCGGACCCACCCGAGCCGCCCCCGTACAGCCAGCTCGCCCAGGAGACGTACATGACCCCCGGCCTGCCCCCCGCCATGGACCGACCGCACTTCATCGGGATCGGCGGCGCCGGAATGTCGGGCATCGCGAAGATCCTGGCGCAGCGCGGCGCCCACGTCGCGGGCAGCGACGCGCGTGAGTCGGCCACCGCCGACGCGCTGCGCGAGCGCGGCGCGACCGTGCACATCGGCCACGACGCCGCGCACCTCGCCACGGACGCCTCCGCCGTGGTCGTCTCCTCCGCGATCCGCGAGGACAACCCGGAGCTCACCGCCGCCAAGGAGCGCGGCGTCCCCGTCGTGCACCGCTCCGACGCCCTCGCCTCCCTCATGACCGGACTCCGCCCCATCGCGGTGGCCGGCACGCACGGCAAGACGACGACGACCTCGATGCTCGCCGTATCGCTCTCGGCCCTGGGCCTCGACCCGTCGTACGCCATCGGCGGCGACCTGGACGCCCCCGGCTCCAACGCCCACCACGGCGAGGGCGAGATCTTCGTCGCCGAGGCGGACGAATCGGACCGCAGCTTCCACAAGTACGCCCCCGAGGTCGCCATCGTCCTCAACGTCGAGCTCGACCACCACGCCAACTACGCGTCCATGGACGAGATCTACGACTCCTTCGAGACCTTCACCGGCAAGGTCGTCCCGGGCGGCACCCTGGTGATCGCCGCCGACCAGTCCGGCGCTGTCGAGCTCACCCGCCGGATCCGCGACCTGTCGGGCCTCAAGGTGGTCACGTACGGCGAATCCGAGTCCGCCGACGTCCGCATCCACAAGGTCACCCCGCGCGGACTGAGCAGCGAGGTCACCGTCCTGCTCGACGGCAAGCTGCTCACGTTCACCGTCTCCGTGCCCGGCCGGCACTACGCCCACAACGCCGTCGCCGCGCTCGCCGCCGGTGTCGCCCTCGGTATCCCGGCGCACAACCTCGCCTCCGCGCTCGGCAAGTACACCGGAGTCAAGCGCCGCCTCCAGCTCAAGGGCGAGGCCGCGGGCGTCCAGGTCATCGACTCGTACGCGCACCACCCGACCGAGATGAACGCCGACCTGGAGGCCATCCGCGGCGCCGCCGGGGACTCCCGCATCCTGGTCGTCTTCCAGCCGCACCTGTTCTCCCGCACCCAGGAGCTGGGCGTCGAGATGGGGCAGGCGCTCGCGCTCGCCGACGGGTCGGTGGTCCTCGACATCTACCCGGCCCGCGAGGACCCGATCCCCGGCATCACCAGCGAGCTGATCATCGACGCCGCTCGCGCGGCAGGCGCCGACGTCACCCCCGAGCACGCCAAGGACGCCGTCCCGGACGTGATCGCGGGAATGGCCCGCCCCGGCGATCTCGTTCTCACCATGGGAGCGGGCGACGTCACGGACCTCGGCCCGCGGATCCTGGACCGCCTGTCCAACAACTCGGACCGGTAGATCCAGTCGAACCGGCTGAATAGATCGAACCGGTCGACCCAGCCGAACCAGTCGCACTGAGGGGACGCAAGCCATGTCGTACGACGTCGAGAAGCCCGACGAGCAGTGGCGCGAGGAGCTGAGCCCGGCGGAGTACGCGGTACTGCGCCAGGCCGGCACCGAGCCCGCCTTCACCGGCGAATACACCGACACCAAGACCACCGGCGTCTACTCCTGCCGTGCCTGCGACGCCGAACTCTTCACCTCCGGCACGAAGTTCGAGTCCCACTGCGGCTGGCCGTCCTTCTACGACCCGAAGGACTCGGACGCCGTCGAACTCATCGAGGACCGCTCCCACGGCATGCTCCGCACGGAGGTCCGCTGCGCCCGCTGCGGCTCGCACCTGGGGCACGTCTTCGCGGGCGAGGGGTATGCGACGCCGACGGATCAGCGGTACTGCATCAACTCGATCTCTCTGCGGTTGCGGGGGGCGGGGGAGGGTTCGGCGTGACTGGTGGTCCCGGCTGGCTCGTGGTCCTACCTGGCTGATGGTCCCGCTGGGCTGATGGCGCTGCCTGGTTGACGGTCCCTTGAGGGCTCGGTGGGTTCGGCTCTGCCAGGGGCGAAGTGGGGTACCCAAGGCCCCACGGCTTTCTCTACGGTTGCCTTCTGGCGGAGTTTTCGCCTGACGGAGTTCTCTTCGGGCGGAGTTCTCGCCGGGCGGACGGAGTGAGGGGGAGTCGTGGAGGCGTTGGCGGCGGCGGTGGCCACAGCCTTGGTCGCGCAGATGGTGACCGAGGGATGGGGGCAGGCGAGGACCCGGATGACGGAGTTCTTCGCCCGGCGCCGTCGAGGCAGCGGTGGTAGCGGAGGCAGTGGTGGCGAGGACGAACTCGAGGCCTCGCGCCGTGCGTTGGAAGAAGCCCAGGAGCTGGGCGACGACGACGCGGCCGACCGGGTCGTGGAGTCCCTGCGCGAGCGGCTGAGGCACGCGCTCGCCGCCGACTCGCAGGCCGAGCAGGAACTGCGGCGTCTCCTCGAGGACCTCACCCCGATCGCGCAGCACGCCACCGTCAGCGGGCCGCAGGGAACGGTCGTGCAGGCCGCTCAGATCCGGGACATCTACTTCCAGGCACCGGCCCTGCCGGAGACCGGGCAAGGAGTGAAACCCGACCAAGTCCCGCCCCAGACCGTCCGGTTCGTGAACCGCACGGCGGATCTCTCCACGCTGGGAGCCTGGTTCACCGAGGAGGGCGCGGCCGCCCCCACCCGCGTGGGCGTCGGC
Organism: Streptomyces boluensis; assembly: GCF_009908195.1. Lineage (GTDB taxonomy): Bacteria > Actinomycetota > Actinomycetes > Streptomycetales > Streptomycetaceae > Streptomyces > Streptomyces boluensis. The sequence continues at coordinate 9,313 of NZ_JAAAHS010000059.1, forward strand.
GTGCTCGACGGCCTGCCGGGTGTCGGCAAGTCCGCGACGGCCAGGGAGTACGCGCACAGGTTCAAGGACCGGTACCCCGATGGCCAGATCTACGTCGACTTCGCCGACCTGCGCGGCTCGGGTCGAGGCGGAGCCGACGTGTCCGAAGCGGTCGGCATGGGGCTGCGCGCGCTGGGCGTCAGCGACGCCAACATCCCCCGGACGCTCGCTGAGCGCACGAGTCTGTTCCGCAGCCGCTCCGCCGGGCTCCGGCTGCTCGTCCTCCTCGACGATGTCGACCAACCCGCGCAGGTACGCGCACTCGTACCGAAAGAGCCGGGCAGCGTCGTCCTCGCCACGAGCACCATCAAGCTCGGAGAGCTGGCCGCCTTCGACGGCGCCCGGCTCCTTTCCCTGCGGCCGCTGGACGCCGACCACGCGCTCCACCTCCTCGCGGACCGCTGCGGACCGGACGCCGTCGAGCGGGAACGCACCGCGGCGGAGCGGCTTGTGGAGCTCTGCGGCCGCCTTCCCGTCGCTCTGCACGTGGTGGCGTCCAGGGTCCAGATGACCCCTGGGCTCACCTTCGAAGCGCTGGCCGACGTCCTGGACGAGGAGTCCGGACGGCTGTCCGGCCTGTCACTGGGTGGGGAGCACTCCATGTCCGCGATCTTCACCGACGCCTACCGCCAACTCCCGGCAGACACCGCCCGGTTCTTCCGGCTCCTCGGGTGGCTGCCCGGTACGGCCTTCGACGCGGGACTCGCGGCTGCCGCGGCCGACATCGACGCGACCACCTCCCAGCAGCTCCTGGCCGCACTGCAGCGAGCAAGCCTGGTGGAGCCCACGGGGGACGGCCGCTACCGCATGCACGGCCTGGTCCGCCTGTACGCACGCGAACGCGCGGCCGAGGAGGAGCCGCAGGGCGCGCACAAGGACCTCATCGAGCGGGTCGCGACCCAATGCCTCGCGCTCGCCGCCTTCGCGGACCGAGCCCAACGGCAGGACCGGCTGCGGATCGCCGACCTCGACGCGCTCCTCGCGCGGTCCCAGAACCCGTTCGCCGCGGAGGGCGCGCCACTCCCGCTGCACTGGCTCGATGCGGAACGCGCCACGATCCTGGCCGTGCTGCGCGAGGCATCGGAGCACCAACTCCACGGGCTCGTCTGGCCCTTGGCGGAAGCCTTCACCGTACTGTTCCTGCACCACCGCCACCTCGGCGAGTGGAAGGAATCGCTAGAGCTGGGAGCCGCTGCGGCCGCCGCGGCCGTGGTGCCTGCGGCCGAGGCGAGGCTGCGCAGCCTGCTGTCGAGGCCGCTGATGGACCTCGGGGAGTACGACCGGGCACGTACCGAACTGGAGGCGGCCGCAGCCTGTGCCGACATCGCCCAGCAGCCCGAACTGACCGCGTCGGTAATGGAGTTCACCGGCCGCTACTGGGATCGCTTCGACCCGTCGCGCGCGATCGAGGCGTATGAACGCGCCATCGAGGTCAATGCCGAGGCGGAGGAGTGGCGCGGTGTGGCCATCGTCCGCTACTTCCTGGGGTGCGCGCAGAGCGCCCTGGGTGACCATGAGGCGGCGTTGAGCTCTCTGCACGACGCACGGCAGAGGCTGACGGCCCTCGACGACCGAAGGATGGCGGCCCGCGCGACCCTGGCCCTGGGCGTCACACACGACCGACTTGGCCACCCCGACGAAGCCGCCGACTTCCTGCGGTCGGCAGCGGCAGTGCTCAAGCAGAAGGAAGCCCACCACTACGAGGCCGAAGCGCTCGTCGCGCTGGCCGACGTGGAGGAGCGCGCCGGAGCCACAGCCGATGTCGTACGGGAGCACTTGACCCGAGCGTCGAAGATCTACGACGACACCGGAAGTCCTCTCGCTGAGGCGCTCCGCGTACGACTGGAGGGTGGTGGTGGCGCCGCTGGTTGAGGGCTGGGGGATCAGGTCAGGGCTGGGAGGGGTGCTCCGCGCTCGGCGCGGCGCTCAGGGAGACCTCCGTACGGCGGTCGCTTCCCACGTGCAGGGTGACCTTCGATGCCGGACCGTCCAGGCGGAGGTCCCCGGAGCGCAGGCTTGTGTACACGACGGCGGCGGCGAGGGCGGCAGATGTCGAGGGGCCCTCGGCCGGGATGACGACCTCAATCACCTGCCCCTGCCCCTGTTCTTGTTCCTGGCGCAGGCCGACCCAAGTGGTGGCGCGGTTGGCCACGTACGTCGCGGCGAGGCTGCACCCCGGGTAGCTCGTCAGGGTGTCGCGAAGCCAGTGGGCCGCCAACTCCCCGGACGGCGAGGACTCTTCACGCAGCAGCACCGAGGCGCTCTCGGCCAGTCGCCGGTCGCGCTCGTCGGCGCGGCAGGCCAGGTGCACGTACGGGGCGGCTTCCGGCGCCTCACCTGCTTCGACACCCGGAGCCACGGAACCGGCCGCCACCGCGGGGTAACGGCACACCGACACATGGGAGCGTCCGGCGTCGGACCAGGCCGTGGAGCTGACGGTCCACGAGGTGACTTCGGGGAGCGTGAGCCGAGGCTGCGCCAGGGCGCGCAGCGGGGCCGCGCTCCGCACGGGTTCGTCAAGGCGCACCAGGCGGTAGAGCGAACTCCGCAGCCGTGACCAGGACCGGCCCGTGTCACTGAACGCCCGCCGCGCCACTGCCTCTCCCGCGGGCTCGGTGGCCTGCTCCTTGTCCTCCGCCGCCTGCTCCAACTGCCGTCGGAGGCCCGCCCCGAGGTCCAGTCGCGGTGCGTGCTCACGCAGCGTCGAGGCCGCCGTGCCCGCGACCGCGTCGTCCCCGAAGGCGGCGAGCAGGACGGGCTTGCCGAGCGCCGCGCCGTAGAGCGTCACGGACCCGTGATCCCCGACGACCAGATCGGCGGCAACGAGTCCCGCTCGCCAGGTGTGCACCGGAGGCAGCAGGATCAGCCCGGAATCCAGCGCTGAGGCAAGGAGTCGGCGCACCTCCGCGGGGCCGTGCGCCGACCAGACGTTGGGGTGGACGACGGCCGCGACGCGGTACTCGTCGTACGGAAGTTCCGCGAGCAGCCGCGTCGGCAGATCGGTGTGCCGGCCGAGCAGCGACGTACGGCCCCAGGTGGAACTGACCACGACGAGACGGTGCCCCTCCGGAACTCCCAGCGCCCGTCGATAAGTCTCTTTACGGGGGCGGGAGATGAGGAGTTCGTCGAAGCAGGGGTCGCCCACGAGCAGCGTGCGTCCGGCAGCCTTGGGCCGGTGCGCGATCAGCTGGTCCGCCTGATCCGGGTGGGACACGGCCAGCCACGCGCGTCCGCTGTCGAGGAGGGCATCAGGCACCATGCCGGACAGCCTCGTGGCCGAACTCCGGGAATCCGGTACGTGTTTCTGGAACCCGACGCCGTGCGGCAGCACCAGTACGGGGCACTGACCGTCGGGCACATCGACGTTCTCGCTGGCGGAAACGATGAGGTCGGGCTCGTGCCGGGCCAGTTGCTCCCAGGGCATGACCCGGCATCCCGCGTCGTGGAGCACGTCGAGGACGCCGTTGTTGAAGGCGGACGTGGGGTCGTACGCGAAGACGAGCGTGATCCGCGGATCGTCCCTGAGGAGAGCCGGAACTGTCTCAAGAATCCGCACCGTTGAAGTGACGGTGCGCGCGGCGGCGACGATCGTCCGCTCGCCGTGGAAGGTGCTCCACCGCTGTGCGTCGACACCGACGGGAACACGAAGGGGCTGGCTACCGAGCATGGCCACCCCGAAACGCTACGCCGCCGTCACCGCTCCAGCGGCTCGCGGCTCGCGGCTCGCGGCTCGCGGCTCGCGGCTCGCGGCTCGCGGCTCGCGGATACCGTGCGTTTATCAAATGTCACGAGTGGTGACAACCCTCTGTATTCCCTCGAACTGTTGCGGCGTCAGCGTACTCGTTCACACGGAGAGTTGACGGGTGCTGGGGTGCGAGGTGCGGGTTACTTGCCGCCCGTGGCCCACCACCCGCGCGTCTCAACGAAGTTGGTGTCGCTCCCGGGCTCCAGGAAGGCCGGTTCCGGTTCCGTACCATCCGCCGGAACGGCCCGTCGCATTCGCCCCTTGAGAGCGGCCGGCGACTCCAGTACCAGGAAATCCCGCAACCACCTGGCTCCCTGCCCTGGCCAACTACTCAGGAGGGGCGGCGCGCACCCGGCCCCAGCCGGACGGTGACGTCCTCGGGGGTCAGGGGGGTGTGCTCCGTGGAGCACTGGACGGCGACGTGGACCGGGGCGCCGCATTCGGTGTGGGTCACGTCCAGGACGGGACCGGGGCTTTTCTCGGGGCCGGGGGCGTACGTCTCGCCCCACTGGCTGAGCGCCACCAGGACGGGCCACAGGTCCCAGCCTTTACGGGTCAGGTGGTACTCGTTGCGGGAGCGGCGGCCTGGCTCCCGGTAGGCGACGGCCTTCAACACGCCGGCCGCGGTCAGCTTCCGCAGGCGGTCGCTGAGGACGGCCTCCGAGAGGCCGATGTGACGGTGGAAGTCGTCGAAGCGGTGCACCCCGTTGACGGCGTCGCGCAGGATCAGCAGTGTCCATTTCTCGCCGACCACATCGAGCGCACGCTGAACGGGGCAGTTCTCCGTGCTCACCTCAAGCCACTTCATCCCGTCATCGTAGAGCCCCTGGCTTCGTCATTGACAGTCAGATGAGGGCGAGGCTAGCTTCACCTGAGAAAGCCAGCTGATCAGAAGGAAGGCGCTGGGCTGTGGGGCGAACACGTACGTACAGCTGGGACGATCCCGCGATGCCGGCGCAGGCGGCCCGCGGCATGGCGGGCCTGGACTTCCTGCGTGAGGTGCAGGCAGGGCGGATTTCGGGTGCGCCGATCGGCCAGACCCTCGACTTCGACCTGGACGAGGTGGAGCACGGCCGCGCAGTCTTCTCCCTGGTGCCGGGCGAGGAGCATTACAACCCGATCGGCACTGTGCATGGGGGCGTGTTCGCCACGCTGCTCGACTCGGCGGCGGGCTGCGCCGTGCAATCCACGCTCCCTGAGGGCATGGCCTATACCTCTCTCGACCTGACCGTGAAGTTCCTGCGGCCGATCACCGTGGACACGGGCCGGGTGCGCGCCATCGGCATGGTGCTCAATGCCGGTCGTCGCACCGCTCTCGCCCAGGCTCAACTGGTCGACGCGGACGACCGCCTGCTCGCCCACGCCACGAGCAGCTGCCTGCTGTTCACGGTGCCCGCGTAACACTGCAGACGTGGCATGAAGCGACGGCGATGCCGGCGGCTCATCGGATGACGAGGTCGCCGGCATCGCGCTCGCTTCGGCAGGCGTTCTTGTTCTCGTCGACCGCCGGGTTCTGGAGGGTGAGGTCGGTCCTCGGCGAGACGTGACGATCGCGCTCGTGCGCAACAGTGTCCTGGGGGTGCAGCCGGTGTTCCGGCAGATGCCTCCCCAGGACTGACTGCTTCTCGACGGCGGCGACAGTTCTGCCCAGTTGGGCGGCGCGGCACGGCGGGACGGCGAACCGCCCACCCGCCTCGGTCCGGTGGGTGGACGGCTCGCAGACGCTGGCGTCAGTGGCGTCAGGCGTGGGCCAGGGTCGGGTAGTCGGTGTATCCGGCCTCGCCGCCGCCGTACAGGGTGGCCGGGTCGATCTCGTTGAGCGCGGCAGTGGTGCGCAGGCGCTCGACGATGTCGGGGTTGGCGAGCGCGAAGCGGCCCAGCGGGGCGATGTCGGCCAGGCCCGCGTCGATGTCGTCGGCGATCTGCTCGCGGGTGCGGCCGTAGCGGACCACGAGCAGGGCGGTCGGCCACACCTTGCGGAAGGAGCGCAGCAGTTCGTCGTCGCCGACGTGATGGACGTGCAGGTAGGCGAGGTTCAGGGGCGCCAGTTCGTTCACCAGGTGGCGGTACTGGGCGCGGACGGACTCGGTGTCGCCCTCGTTGATCCCGCCCAGCGGCATCGCGGGGGACAGGCGGATGCCGACCCGGTCCGCGCCGATCTCCTCGGCCACCGCGCGGGCGACTTCGACGACGAGGCGGGATCGGTTCTCGACCGAGCCACCGTAGGTGTCGGTGCGGTGGTTGGCGTTCGGGGAGAGGAACTGGTGCAGCAGGTAGCCGTTCGCTCCGTGGATCTCCACCCCGTCCGCGCCGGCGGCTATCGCGGAGGCGGCGGCGTGCCGGAAGTCCGCGATCGTGGTCTGGATGTCCTGCACGCTGAGTTCACGCGGGACCGGCGTCTTCTTCGGGCCGGTCGCGGTGAATATTTCCTGGTCGGCGGAGATCGAGGAGGGGGCGACCGGCTGGCGGTGATGCGGGGTGTTGTCCGGGTGGGACATGCGCCCGACGTGCATCAACTGGATGAACAGTGCCCCGCCGCCCGCGTGCACGGCGTCGGCGATCTCGCGCCAGCCCGCGATCTGCTCGGCAGTGTGGATGCCCGGCGTGTTCGGGTAGCCCTGTCCGTCGGCCGAGGGCTGCGTGCCCTCGGTGATGATCAGCCCGAGGGAGGCGCGCTGACCGTAGTAGGCGGCTGCCAGTGGGCCGGGCGTGCCGTCGGCGTTCGCCCTGCTGCGGGTCAGCGGCGCCATGGCGAGGCGGTGCGGGAGCTCGACACGGCCGAGCTTGAAGGGATGCCAGAGGGAGGAAGACATGAGGTGCGTGGTCCTTGATGTCGATGTCGAGAGTGGATCGGTCGCCGGCGTCACCGCTGGGGATCAGGGGACCGGGCGCCGTCGTGGGACGATGACCGAAGGTCGTATCTGAATCCCATCAGTAACGACTGCACTCATAACTGAGTGCAGTCAGAAAAAATTCCCCGAGAGGTGCTCCGCATGCCACGCGCTTCCCAGCCGGCAGGTCGGCGCGAGCGGAACAAGCAGCTCAAGCTCGACCGCATCACCGCCGCGGCCCGCGAGCTGTTCGCCGAACACGGCATCGACGAGGTCACCACGCAGCAGATCGCCGACAAGGCCGACATCGGCACCGGCACGCTCTTCCTCTATGCCAGGACCAAGGGCGAGCTGCTCCTGCTCGTCCAGAACTCCCTCTACGCCGAAGCCCTCGAGCGAGGCCGGGTGGACGCCGAGAACATCCCGGACGCACTGGACGCCGTGATGGCGATCGTCCGGCCGGTCGTCGAATGCAACCGGACCCAGGTCGACAACGGACGCGTCTACCTGCGCGAGATGGTCTTCGGCGATCCCGCCGAGCCCCACCACCGCGAGGCCCTCACCATCACCGGGCAGACCGAGGAGGTCGTGGCCGCAGTGCTTGGCCGGGGCGCGCGGGTCGGCGAGGCAGATGCGGCGGCGATGGCGCGCATCGTGTCCGCCGTGATGTTCCTCGCGATGGCGGCGAGTGTGAACCTCGCAGCGAGCGTCGACGAGATCATGCGCGACATCCGGGGGCAGGTCGCAGTGCTGTTGGCACGCTGACGTCGGCTGCGCGGTTGTTCACCTCTCAGGCGTGCGGCCCGGGGGCTGACCGATACAAGCCGGCGCCGGTGTAAGGCGATGCGCCGGGTGTCGTGGCCCGCTCCCCTCGCCCTCCGCCGGGTGTCGTGGCCCGCTCCCCTCGCCCTCCGCTGGGCCGCGGACGCCCCGTCGTCCACAAGCGCGGCCACGAGCGCGGCCACGAGCGCGGCCACGAGCGCGGCCACGAGCGCGGCCACGAGCGCGGCCACGAGCGCGGCCCACGAGCGCGGCCTACGTGCACGCCTATCGCACCTTTGATCAGGCGGTTTCCGTCAAAGCTGCGTGCGCGGCGGCGAGGATCTCCTCGGAGAGCGGGGAGCCGTTGGTGGCCCGTGCCAGGACCAGTGCGCCCAGCAGGGTGCAGAGGCGGACGATGCCGTCCTGGTCGTCGGTGGCGAGGAAGTCGGCGAAGTCGGCCACCCCCTCGGTGTAGACGCGACGGGCCTCGCGCCCCCCGCCTTCGCGTGCGATGTCGGAGGCGAGCGCGGCGACCGGGCAGCCGTCCGCCGGGACGTCGCGGTGCTCGACGGAGAGGTAGGCGTCGAACAGCGCCTCCTGGGCGGCGTCGCGCTGCCCTTCGTACCGGGCAAGTCCGGTGGTGTGGCGCTGGGCGAGCTCGGTGAAGGCGTGGGCGGTGGCCTCGTCGACGAGCGCCTCCTTGGAGGCGAACTGCTTGTAGAACGCGCCATGGGTCAGACCGGCCGCCTTCATCAGGTCGGCGACGCTGACCTGCGTGCCCTGCTCCCGGAACAGCCGGGATGCGGTGTCCACCACCCGCTTGCGATTTTCCTGCGCCTGCGCCTGCGATACGCGGCCCATGGCCACCTCCCGTTGGATGTCGACTGGCATCTATCGTAGCCCGGTGCTTAGATTAGTTACGTAATCTAATTCGTGCGGGTTGCCGACGGCGCCCGCCAGGACCAGGAGCAGGCATGGAACTGAAGAACGCGGTCGCGGTCGTCACCGGCGCCAACCGGGGGCTCGGCCGGCACTTGGCGGCCCAGCTCGTGGAGCACGGCGCGAAGGTGTACGCGGCGGTCCGCCGCCCGGAGGCGATCGACCTGCCCGGCGTCACCCCGCTGCGCCTGGACGTCACGGACCAGGAGTCGATACAGGAGGCCGCGCGTATCGCGTCCGACGCGACGCTGCTGATCAACAATGCGGGCATCTCCACCGGAGCGACGCTGGCCGGAGGCGACCTGGACGAGGTGCGCCGGGAGATGGAGACCAACTTCTTCGGCCCGCTCGCCGCGACGCGGGCCTTCGCCCCTGTCATCGAGGGCAACGGCGGCGGTGCCGTACTCAATGTCCTGTCCGTCCTGTCCTGGTACCACCCGGCCGGTCTCGGTTCCTACGCCGCCTCCAAGGCCGCCGCCTGGGCGCTCACCGGCGCGACCCGCGAGGAGTTGGCGCCTCGCGGCATCGTCGTCTCGGCGCTGCACGTCGGCTACATGGACACCGACATGGCCGCCGCCGTCCCCGCCGACCAGAAGACCGCCGCCGCCGACGTCGCCGCCCAGGCCCTCCACGGCATCGAGACGGGTCTGCCCGAGATCCTCGCCGACGAACTCACCCAGCAGGTCAAGCAGAGCCTGGCCGCCGCGCCGCAGCCGAATGCGGCCTGAGGCTTCCCTGGGCCGCGGCGCATCCCCTTCTTGCCCCTTCTTGCCTTCCCTTACGTAAGGACCTCTGATGCGTTACACGACCTTCGGACGTCGGACGGGGCTGCGTGTGTCCGAGTACGCGCTCGGCACGGCGAACTTCGGCACCGGCTGGGGCGCCGGCGCCGAGCCGGACGAGGCCCGTCGCATCTTCGACCGGTTCGCCGAAGCGGGCGGCACCTTCCTCGACACCGCGGACACCTACCAGTTCGGCGAGTCGGAAAAGCTGACGGGGAGGTTCATCTCCGCCGACCGCGACCACTTCGTCCTGGCCACCAAGTTCGCCCTCGGCGCCGCCCCGCAGCCGAGCGTTTCCAGGACGGGCAACAGCCGCAAGAACATGGTCACTTCGGTGGAGGCAAGCCTGAAGCGCCTGGGCACCGACTACATCGACCTGCTCTGGGTGCACTTCCCCGACGAACTCGCCCCTATGGAAGAGGTCCTGCGCGGACTCGACGACCTGGTGAGCTCCGGCAAGATCCACCACGCCGCGCTGTCCAACTTCCCCGCCTGGCGCGTCTCGCGCGCCGTGATCCTCGCCGAGCTGAAGAACTGGGCCCCGATCGTGGGCATCCAGCACGAGTACAGCCTCGTCGAGCGGACCGCCGACCGCGAGCTGCTGCCGATGGCCGAAAGCCTCGGGCTCGGTGCCGCCCTGTGGTCGCCGCTCGGCGGCGGACTGCTCACCGGCAAGTACCGGCGCAGCACCGAGGGGCGCCTCAGCGACCTGGGGGCGGTCATCCACACGGAGAGCACCGGCCAGAAGACCGCCGTCGTCGACACCGTCCTGGACATCGCCCAGGCAAGTGGCGTGACGCCCGCCCAGGTGGCGGTGGCCTGGGTGCGCGAGCGCGCCGCCCGTTCCGTGGCCACGCTCGTCCCGATCATCGGCCCGCGCAGCCTCTCCCAGCTCGACAGCTACCTCGGCGTCCTCGACGTCCAGCTGACCGATGAGCAGTACACCCGGCTGTCCGAGGTCAGCTCGGTGCCGCTCGGCGCGCCCCACGAGGGGATCGCCGCCTCCCTGGACCGCCTCCAGGGAGGCGCCGCCGACCGGATCACCGCCCCGGTCGTGCCGACGGCCTGATGGGCGGACGTGGCTCGGACGTGGCTGAGGACAGCGCCCGCGCTTCAGTCGACATAACGACACAAAATATCTCGTACCGGAAGACTCCCGGAACGAATGGAGACCCCGCCCTCTCGCGGACGGGAAACGGAACGGAGACGACGATGAGGGCCTTCATGGTCGAGAAGTACGGTGACCATGCCGGGATGCGCGCCGCTGAGATACCCGACCCGCAGGTGGGCGCCGACGACGTCCTGGTCAAGATCCACGCGGCGGGCGTCAACCCGCTGGACCTCAGGCTGCGCAACGGGGACTTCAAGGCGTTCCTGCCCTATCGTCTCCCGCTCGTCCTGGGCAACGACCTTGCCGGGACGGTCGTCAGGGTCGGCCCGTCCGTCACCCGCTTCGCGGTGGGCGACGAGGTCTACGCCAGGCCCGACAAGGACCGCATCGGCACCTTCGCCGAACTCCTCGCTGTCCACCAGGACGACCTGGCACCCAAGCCGGCCGGCCTCACGATGACCGAGGCCGCCTCCCTTCCGCTGGTCGCCCTGACCGCATGGCAGGCACTGGTCGAGCGGGCAGATGTACAGCCGGGCCAGAAGGTCCTCATCCACGCGGGCGCCGGCGGCCTCGGCTCCATCGCCGTCCAGCTGGCCAGAGCGCTGGGCGCGCACGTGGCCACCACCGTCAGCACCGCCAACGTCGACCTCGCCAAGGAGCTCGGCGCCGACGAAGTCATCGACTACCGCACGCAGGACTTCGCCACCCTCCTCGACGGCTACGACGTCGTCCTCGACAGCCTCGGCGGCGAAAACCTCGCCAAATCCCTGCGCATCCTCAAGCCCGGCGGCACGGCCATCTCCGTCGCGGGCCCGCCCGACCCGGCCTTCGCCCGTGAACTCGACGCGAACCCGATCCTCCGCCTGGCCATGACTGCGCTCAGCTTCAAGACCCGGCGCAGCGCCAAGCGCCACGGCGTGACGTACTCATTCCTGTTCATGAAGGCCAGCGGCGACCAACTGCGCGAACTCACCCCCCTCGTGGACGCCGGGAAGATCCGCCCCGTCGTCGACCGTGTCTTCCCGTTCGGAGAAACCCTTCAGGCCATGGAGTACGTCGAGAAGGGACGGGCAAAGGCCGGCAAAGTCGTCGTCGCGATGACGTGAGGGCGGGAACGAGCCCAGGCGCCAGTTCCTCGGACGGCGAGGAACATCCCGCACACCCCACTCCCCGCACACCACCCCAGGACTCAGCCATGAGCGCACCGTCCAGTTCCCCCACCCCCGCCCCGACGTCGTACAAGAACACACCGAACCGCTCCGTGTCCGTGCGCGGCGTGACCTTCGCCTACCGGCAGCTCGGCCCGGACGACGGCGTACCACTGATCCTCCTGAACCACCTCGCTGCGGTGCTGGACAACTGGGATCCACGCGTCGTCGACGGGCTCGCCGCCCGACGCCCGGTGATCACCTTCGACAACCGCGGCGTCGGCGCGTCCAGCGGCTCCACGCCCGACACCGTCGAGGCGATGGCCCGCGACGCCGTGCTGTTCATCCGAGCCCTCGGGTACGACCAGGTCGACCTGCTCGGTCTGTCGATGGGCGGCTTCATCGCCCAGGTCATCGCGGCAGAGGAACCCGACCTGGTACGCAAGCTCATCCTCGCGGGGACGGGCCCGGCCGGAGGCCCCGGCATCGACAAGGTCACCGCCGTCACCATCAAGGACATCCTCAAGGCCGTCCTGACCCGCAAAGACCCGAAGCAGTACCTGTTCTTCACCGGCACCTCGGGCGGGCGCCGGGCGGCCCAGGCCTTCGTGAACCGGCTGAAGGAGCGCACGGACGACCGTGACAAAGCCATCTCGGTCTCGTCGTTCCGCGCCCAGCTGAAGGCCATCCGCCGCTGGGGTCTCCAGGAACCGGCCGACCTGTCGCGCATCCACCAACCGGTCCTGGTGGCCAACGGCGAGAGCGATCGTATGGTCCCGAGCGTGAACTCGGTCGACCTGGCGGCCCGGCTGCCCCAAGGCGAACTCGAACCCCTCTACCCCGATGCCGGACACGGCGGGATCTTCCAGCGCCACGACCTCTTCGTCCCGCGAGCACTGGAATTTCTCGAACCGTAGCCAGACGAGCGTGACGTCGCGGTCTTCGGCCTCCGCCGCGGATCCGCGGACCAGGAAGTCGTCGCCGACGTAGATGTTGAGGCCGTTGTCGCGGTACTTGATGTCGTCGTTGTCGACCTCCGGATACGGGTCAGGGCGGCCGCGGTGAGCGGTGCTCACACCAGGGCGAGCGCACCGGACGTGGCGGCGGTGGAACGGGCGGAGAAGTGCAGGCGGGACGTGCCCGGTGAGGCCTCTTGGGGTGGGAGAGAGAGCACGTGCCGTACGCAAGACACGTCCCCCGACCGATCACGGTGCCCCCCTCCGCCCGGTGACGCGGGTCATTGCCACCGGGCGGGTTCAAATCGGGCCACCGGATGGGCTGGTGGGCTGATGGGCGGCCGATCCGAGGGAGCGATGTGCGGACGTTCGGGCCGTTTCCGGTTACCGCTGCGCGCTCAGCCCTTCCGTGCGACGCCGCCGAACATCGCCACCTCCTCCACTGACTCGTCCGCGGAGTCGGGCCGCCAGCGGTTGCACGACACCACACCGGGGCCGAGCAGCTCCAACTCAGCGAAGAATCCGGCTATTTGACCGGGCGTACGCTGCGTCAGCTTCGGCGTGCCGTGCTCGTTCCAGAAGGCCACCGCCGCGTCCACGTCCGGCATCGACGGGCTGGTGACGGTGTGCGAGAGCACCAGGTGGCTGCCGCTCGGCAGGGCGTCCATGATGCGGCGTACGACCCTGTGCGCCTCCGCCTCGTCCTCGATGAAGATGACCACGCCGAGCAGCACCAGCGCCACCGGCTCGCTCAGGTCCAGGGTCCTGGCGGCATGTTCGAGGATGGTGTCCACGTCGCGCAGGTCCGCGTCGAGGTAGTCGGTCCTGCCCTCCGGCGTACTGGTGAGCAACGCGCGTGCGTGGGCGAGGACCAACGGGTCGTTGTCGACGTACACCACCCGGCTTTCCGGGGCGAGGCGTTGGGCCACCTCGTGCGTGTTGTCGGCGGTCGGCAGACCTGTGCCTATGTCCAGGAACTGCCGGATCCCGACCTCGTTCACCAGGTGGTGCACGGCGGCACTGAGGAAGCGGCGGTCCGCACGCGCGTAGTCACCGATGCCCGGGTGCAACTGCCGGATCTGGTCGCCGGTCGCGCGGTCGACCTCGTAGTTGTCCTTGCCGCCGAGCCAGTAGTTCCAGATCCGCGCGGTGTGCGGCTGCGAGGTGTTGATCCGGGCGCGGACCTCTTCGGGAGTGGTCTCGGGGGTGGGCTGCTGGGTCACGCTGCTCCTTCGGTGGCGCGGTTCTCCGGTCATGGGGTTTCGGTCGTCAACAGGCAATGTAGAGCGTTGAGTTCGGGCGGGGCCTCGTGCGGTGGCGGTGGCGGCGCCGGCCGTGACGGTGACGGTGGCTCTGGCCGTGGCGGTGATCTGTCTGGAGGCGTACCCGCCTTCCGGATTCGTACTGCTGGATTCGCTCTGCTGTGGGCAGATCTGCCGCGGGCAGAGATTGCTTTCGTCGGGGTGGTCGTGGGGCGAGATTGGAGGGAGAGCGTTCCAGCGCACCAGCGATGACATGGGACGCACCAGCGACGACATTGGAGGAAGACCGATGACAGCAAGCTCGCTCGTCACCGGCTGGGGCCGGGAACTGAGCCCGCGGGCCGAAGAGGGGGACACGGCACCGACGCGGTTCGACGACCACCTCGCCGCCCAACTGCTCGGCCAGCGCATCATCGTGCTGGGCACCCAGGTCGACGAGGTCTCCGCGAACCGGGTCTGCGCCCAGATGCTGCTGCTCTCCGCCGAGGACCCGCGCACCGACATCAGCCTGTACATCAACAGTCCGGGCGGTTCCGTGCACGCGGGCCTCGCCATCTACGACACGATGCGGCTGATCCCCAACGATGTGTCGACCCTGGCCATGGGATTCGCCGCCAGCATGGGGCAGTTCCTCGTCTCGGTCGGTACGGCCGGCAAGCGGTATGCCCTGCCCAACGCGCGGATCATGATGCACCAGCCGTCCGCGGGCATAGGGGGTGCCGTCGCCGACATCGAGATCCAGGCGGAGAACCTGGAGTTCCTGAAGCGGTCGATCGAGCGCATCACCGCCGAGCACACCGGGCAGACACCGGAGACCATCTCGCGTGACGGCGACCGCGACCGCTGGTTCACCGCCGAACAGGCCAAGGAGTACGGCATGGTCGACCACGTGGTGACGTCACTGAGTGACGTCCGGCCTGCCGCGGCCAAGCAGCGCAGGGGGTTCTGAGATGGGTTCGTACACGATCCCGAACGTCGTCGAGCGCACCCCGCAGGGCGAGCGGTCCTACGACGTCTTCAGCCGGCTCCTCTCCGAGCGCATCATCTTCCTCGGCACCGAGATCGACGACGGCGTCGCCAACGTCGTGATCGCACAACTCCTGCACCTGGAGGCGTCCAACCCAGGCCAGGAGATCGCCATCTACATCAACTCGCCCGGTGGATCGTTCACTTCACTCATGGCGATCTACGACACGATGACCTTCATCGGCGCTCCCATCTCCACCTTCTGTGTGGGGCAGGCGGCTTCCACTGCCGCGGTGCTGCTCGCGGGCGGCGACAAGGGGCGACGCTTCGTCCTCGACCACTCCAGAGTGCTGCTCGGCCAGCCCGCCAGCGGGGGCCAGCGCGGCACGGTCTCCGACCTTCACGTGCAGGCCAAGGAGATGCTGCGGATCCGCGCCCAGATCGAGGAGGTCCTCTCCCAGCACACCGGCCACGACGTGGCGACGCTGCGCACGGACATGGACCGCGACAAGGTGTTCACGGCCCAGGAAGCCGTGGCGTACGGCCTCGCGGACGAGGTACTCACGCGCCGACAGGTGGGCGGTGTCGGCGGAGCGGTCTGAGCGGCGCTCCGCGGGCTTCGGCTCTGTGGCGTGGCTCCTGGGCGGCCTAA
Source organism: Streptomyces boluensis (assembly GCF_009908195.1). GTDB lineage: Bacteria > Actinomycetota > Actinomycetes > Streptomycetales > Streptomycetaceae > Streptomyces > Streptomyces boluensis. Next base: position 24,506 of record NZ_JAAAHS010000059.1, read on the forward strand.
GGAGGCGCCCGTGCCTCCACTGTTCGTGGCTGCGTACGCAACGCCCCCTTTCCGTAGGGCTGTTGCGTACGCGGACCACGTACGGGTCGGGCGGCGCTGTGCTCCCTCGCCGGGAATCGAGGACTGCGCTCAGGCAGCCAGGCGCAGGTGGCTCTGGTGGGCGCTGGAGGGAGAGCCCAGGCGGCGGGAGCCCGGACGTCTACCTGCCCCGGTGAGAGTCCCCGTACGGACCGGCCTGGCAGTGAGCGACTCGGCACTGAGGGGCCGGGTGCGGAGTGAACCAGCGCTGAGGGATGCGGAGTTGGGGGATACAGGGTTGAGCGCTGCCGAGTGGAGGGACGTCGCGTTGAGGGGTGCGGCACCCGAGAGTCGGATGATCTCGGTCTGGCCGCGGGACAGCAGGTCGGTCAGGCTCAGGCCCAGCGCGCGTGCCGCGGCCGCGATGACCTCGGAGGACGCTTCCTTGCGGCCACGCTCCAGCTCGGAGAGGTACGGCATGGAGATGCGGGCGGCGTCGGCCACGTCCTTCAACGTGCGCTCCTGGGCCTGCCGTTCGCGGCGCAGCACATCCCCGACGATGTCCCGCCACAAGGGTTCCTTGGCCGGGGGCGCGGTCGGAGTCGGCGTACCGGCGGGACTTTGCGTACCGGCGGCATTCCGCGTACCGGCCGGAGCGGGCGTTGGGCTGCTTCCCGGAGCCGGAGCCGGAGCGTGGTGCGCGCCCGCACCTGTACCTGATGGCGTCGACTGGGTGGGTTGGCGCAGCGGTATCACCCGGGCACCGGCTGCCCGGCGCGGGGCGTCGACGCCACGGCCTGATCGGGCACCGTGCCCCTCGCCGCCGCCCTGACCCGTGTGACGGTCATGCGTCTCCCGTACGACACGGCCCGCGCGGGTGGCATGGGCGTCTCGGGGCGCGCCTGATTCGGTCGGATCTTCGCTGCTCACCACTTCGCTGCTCACCACTTCAGAGTAGGAGCGGAGGGGCGGTCGAGGGGCAAGTTCCGTTCTGCCATCAGCGAAGCAAGACGGCATCCGGCTATGGGCGGGGGCGAGAGCGCGGGGCGGTGAGAGTACGGGCGGCGTGAGGGTGCGTACTGGTCAGCCCGGTGGGTGGCCGGTATGCCCCTTGACCTCCCCGCAGGCCGTGCGATTTGAGGGCAGCGCTGCTCTGATACGCATTCTGATGCACAGTCAGAAATGCTCGGGGAGTGCTCAGGGCAACGTAGGGGCACTCGGCAACGCGCATCCGGGCCGTACCTCAACGCTCGCGAGAGGAGCGCACCCATGGACGCAGCCGCCATGGACCCAGCCACATCGGAGGACAACGGCACGTACCCCTTCACGCCCGGCGCGTTCGGTGGCTGTCCTGCCGCGTACGCGCGACGGCGGGTGGACAGTCCGGTCAGTGTCGTGGCCCTTCCCAGCGGCGACGCAGTGCTGCTCGTGACCAGGTTCGACGACATCCGCGAGGTCCACTCCAACCCGCACTTCTCGCGGAACCTGCGCTACCCCGGAGCCCCGCGCATGCTCGCCGCCGGCGACTTCGGTGAGGACCCGAACTCGTTGGTCAACATGGATCCGCCGGAGCACGCCCGGCTGCGCCGTATCGTCCAGGGCGCCTTCACGCCGCGCGCCGCCGAGAAGTGGCGGCCGCAGATCACGGAGATCGCGGACGGTCTGCTGGACGCCATGATCGACGCGGGTTCGCCCGCCGATCTGCGTACGGCCTTCGCCTTCCCGTTGCCGGTCGAGGTGATTTGTCGACTGCTCGGAGTGCCGCCGAAGGACAGTCCGCTGTTCCGCGAGTGGTCCGACCGACTGCTGTCCCTCACCGCCGGATCCGCCGAGGAACGGCTGCGCGCGGGCCGCGACTTCAGCGCGTACGTGGACGGACTCGTCGCCGACCACCGGCGTGGCTCGCGCACCGATCCCCCGGGCGAGCCCGCCCGGAACGACCTCATCGACGAGCTCATCGCAGCCCGCGACGAGGACGAGGAACGGCTCGGTGACGGCGAACTGGCCAATATGGTGCGCGGGTTGATCATCGCCGGTCATGAGACGACCGCGAATGTCATCTCCCGTGGCACCCTCGCCCTCCTGCGCCGCCCCGGAGCGCTGGCCGAGTTGAGGGCCGGACCCGAGCGTGTCGCCGGAACCGTGGAGGAGATCCTGCGGGTGGAGATTCCCGGGCACGGCGCGCTGCTCCGGGTCGCGAAACGGGAGGTCAGGCTGCCGTCGGGGGCGGTCGTCGGCGAGGGGCGGGGCGTACTCGCCCCGTTCGTGGCCGCCAACCACGATCCGCTGCGCTTCCCCGACCCGGAGGCCTTCGACCCGGCGCGTACGGACAACCGCCATCTGACCTTCGGTATCGGCCCCCACTACTGCCTCGGCGCCAACCTCGCGCGCGTCGAACTCCAGGTCGCGATCGAGGCCCTCGCCCGGCGACTGCCCGATCTGCAACTCGACGTACCGATCGACGAACTGACCTGGTCGACCGGCAGCCGAGTGTGCGGACTCACGGCGCTGCCGGTGCGGTGGTGATCTGAGAGTGAAGGGAGGGG